>JAICTU010000834.1 GCA_025936205.1 Polyangiaceae bacterium
CGAGCAATACGCTCGGCGCCGTTCCCTTCTCGAGCGGTTGGGGCACGATGCTGACGCCGCGGTAAGGGCCGAGCTGCCGCCGCGCGAGGTCCTCGCGCTCGCTCGCGACCACGACCAGGCTGTGCTCCGGCGTGCTCCAGAACAGCGCGCGCTCCACACAAGCCTGCAGGAGCGAGCGCTGTGGCTCGAACTGCGCAAATGGCTTCGGCAGCTCTTCGCCGTACAAAGCCCGGGTGAGCGCTTGCAGCCGGGAGCCGTCGCCCACTGCCAAGATGATCGACCACAGATCACGGCAGCGGCCCACGTGCTCGGCCGTTTCCTCCCGAGTGGGAGTCAGTTGGGTTGCCACAGGTAGCTCCAAGTCTCCGTCAGCACATCGTGCGCAGCGTTTTTGGCTTGCAAGAAAGCGCGCAGCTCGACGCCTTTGGCGCTCTCCGGGCTGACCTCGAACGAAGCCCGCCAGCCCTCGGCATACGCGTTTGGTTCGAGATGTTGCTCGATCACGCGCCCGCCGCTGCTCGAAACCACAGCTTGCACATCGGTATCGCCGGCCAGAGCGTTGCCCGAGAAGTCGACCAGGAAGCGCGCCCCGTGCGGGGTCTTGCCAATTCGCGTGGCCACGACACGCCCTGGCGGGCCTGGCGCGACGTCGGTCCCTACCCGTAGGCGATAGCTCACGTCGAGCCGCTGCCCAGCGTGGACGCCGCCCTCCGGCATCCACGCGCTCGCAATGTTGTCTCCCGTTTCGCTCTTGTCGGCGATCTCCAGCAGCCGCAGACTGCCGTGCTCGAAGCCCTTCACTGGTTCCACCCAGATGCTCGGACGCTGCTGGTAGCGCGCTTCCAGATCCTGGTAGTGATCGAAGTTGCGGTCCCGCTGCAGCAGGCCAAAGCCGTGCGGAGCATCCAGTCGAAAGGTAGAGGCCACGGTCCGCCGCGGGTTGCGCAGCGGCCGGAACAACCATTCTCCGCTGCCGCTCCAGAAGGAAAGCCCGTCCGAATCGTGCACCTCGGGTCGAAAATCCCCGAAGCGATTGGGCCCCTCCTCCCCGAACAAGAACATGCTGGTGAGCGGTGCGAGGCCGAGCGCAGCGATCGAATCGCGAGCGAACACGGAAGCGGTGACGTCGATCACGCTGGGCGATCCGGGCCGCACGTGGAAGGCATACGCGCCGGTGGCGCGCTTGCTTTCGAGCAGCGCCAACACCCAGAGCGCGTCATCCGAAGCGCCGGGACGCACCAGATAGAAGTGGGTGAAGACGGGAAATTCTTCGGGACGTGGTTCCCCCAGATCGATGGCGAGCCCGCGCGCCGAGATGCCGTAGACATTGCCTTGACCGAGCGGGCGGAAGTAGCTCGCGCCTTGAAACACCAGCACCTCGTCGCGATAGTTCTTCTGGTTCAAAGGCGCGTGGATGCGCAGACCCGTGAACGCCAGGCCTTGCGCCGGGGGCGGGCCCGGCAGCCCTTCGTACGAGAACCAATCCGTGGTGAAGGGCACAGGCGTTTCCACCCCCGGTTCCTTCTCCGATCCACCTTCCACCACGGAGACGGCGACCGGATGGATATAGCCGCGCCCTGGGTGGAAGAACTGAACCTCGAAATTGCCCGGCTCTCCTCGCCACAGGCTGTGCTCGGGTCGGAAGCGGATCTTGCGGTAAGCGTCATAGCTCAGCCGCTGCAGCTCGGGCGGCAGCTTGATTTGCGGTAG
>JAICTU010000410.1 GCA_025936205.1 Polyangiaceae bacterium
AGAACGAGCGCTAGGCTTCGCGTGCAGCCACTGGTAATAACCGCTGCGCGAGACCTCCAGGACTCGACAGGCTCGTGCCACCGGGATGTTGCCCCTATCCGCGTGGATGAGTTCGTACACCGGTACGGGTTCTCTTGCGTTCTCAGGCTTTCGTCAACGAGTCCTTCTTCAAGAGCTCAAGGAGATGAGTACACGCCTCATCTTCTGATCCGAACCTGCGACGGCCTGACTCCGCGCCACGTTCACTGTAGTAGACACTCCACTCTCGTCCGTCGAAGGATAGCACATAGGCTTCGGACGGATGTCCGCCAACGAGGGAATAGGCGTCGGCTCGTATCCTCAGGCGGCGAAGTTCCTGCTCAAGTTCGAATACTGTCATTGGATGACTTTCTTTAGGAATTTGTACCTCAGCAGCCTCTCGACAGACGTCGGAAGCTCGTGCTGTGTTCCGAAGCCAATTTCTCCAAACGCAGGGGCAATCTGGCCCGTAGTTACCTCAATGGGCTTGAGTACCCGATAGACGTTGTATGGTTTGTTATTTGTGCCTGGAGGCAATGCGCGCAGTGGATAAGGAACGCCTTTAGGTGAAACAAAGGTGCCTCCTTCATACCCGAAGCGGTCGATCAGTTCCCCTGGCATGAGATGCCGCCGCGATGACGGTCCTAGGAACCCGCGCTCCGGTGGCCAATAAGGTGCGATGGCGGTGGTGTTTTCGCTCTTGCAAGCAGAAGTCCCGAGTGGATCGCACCAGCACAGCGGATCCCGAGGGTACCCATGCGCTTGCAGGTCCCCCGCCAACCCAATCGGATCCCGACTAACATACCCCCCACCCTCCGGGTCATAATACCTCCACCGATTATAGTAGAGCCCCGTCTCCGCATCCTCATACTGCCCCGGAAACCGGAACGGACACGCCCCCCGCAGCCCCCTGACGTCACTCAGCCGCCCATAGGTATCCGTCTCCGCCGCCCAGCTCTCGCGGCCGCGCTCATCGAACATGGCGCGAGGAGTCCCGAGATGATCGGTGACGATGGAGTACCGCTCATCGGCGACGAGCTTGGCCAGCGGCGAGAAGCTTTCGGGCTCGAACAGCCAGGTGATCGGCGAGTCCGCGGTGCCTTCGAGAGTCGGCACCTCCGGCGGTCCCTGCGCCGATCGCCGCGCAAGCAGCGCTTCACGTCTTGCGATCGCAATCGCCAGCTCCGCCGAGGTCGCGATCGGCGCTCCATCGCGCGCCAGCGCTTCGTCGCTCAGCGTGATCCACTCGTGCAAAGGGACGTTGCCGTCCCAGATCCAGTGGGTGCTCTTGCCGCGATAGGTCTTCGTCACCCGCCGTCCGAGTGCATCATACGCGAAGCGCACAACCTCCCCATCCGGTCGTCGCACTTCGACGAGCATGCCGGAGAGGTTCCAGCGATATTCCCAGCGTGCGCCGTCAGGCTCCGTCTTGTCGATCAGGTTGCCTTCGGCATCGTACGCATACGTCGTGACGCCGCGTTCGTCGCGCGACTCGAGTAGCTGTCCCGCCGCGCCGTACTTGCGGTCGTCGCGGTCTCGGGTGCGAAAGAGGTTGCCCACGGCATCGGGCATGCGCCACTCGATGCGTCCGTCGGCGTAGGTTGCCGCGGCAAGGTTGCCGAGAGCATCGTGGCTGTACTGCACCGGTCCTTTGAGGGCATCGAGGATCGCTCGTAGTCGGTCGTTGCTGTCCCATTCGTAGCGGCGGGCGCTCTGGACCACCCCGTGCACTCGGATCTCATGCAACTCCGGCCGTCCGAGGCGGTCGCGTTGCCAGCGGGCCTGTACACCGCCAGGTAGGTTGCGTTGTAGCTCCAGTCCGAGTCGGTCGCGCTCGAAGTCGACGCGGTAGGGGTCGCGTTCGCCGAAGATTCGACCCAGCGTAGAAGGGTCTGTTCCTTCGGTCGTCAGCGTGTGTACACCCGCTTCGATCGCAACGACATCGCCCATGGAGTTGCGGCGAATCCGCTGCATCAGTCCCTTGGAAGACCGCACGGTCTTGCGGCGCCCGAGGGAGTCGTACTCGGAGCCAACCCAATGCTCTCCCTGCTGCTCGCGAGAGATCCGTCCCAGCAGGTCGCGCTCGAAGCGCAGCGCCGTCGCAGAGTTGGTCGCCTCCGTGAGCTCTCCGTCAGGCCGGTAGACGTACCTCTCGCTGGCGCCATCGCTGTGCTGGATCTCTGTGACCCGTCCCGCCGCATCGTACCCATACTGGCTGCTCTCCCGGGCAGGTCGCCAGACGCGGCTGACTCGGCCCGCCTTGTCGCGCTGGTAGCGGCGCAGGATGCCGTCGAAGCCGTGTTCTTCGGCAACGTTGCCGGCAGGGTCGAGCACGAATCGATAAACAGCGCCGTGTTCGTTCTGGATCGCGAGCAGCTGTTCTTCGGTATCGTAGCGGAACTCGACGCGCGTGCCGGCTTCGCTGCGCGCTCGGAGGCGCGACATGCCCTGGTATTCAAAGTGTACGTCGTGCTGGCGATCGCGCGCTCGGACGACATTGCCTTCAGGGTCGTAGCCGAGCTCACGGACGTTGCCATCCGGTTCTTCAACGCGTACGACGCGGCCCAGCGCATCGTGTTTTCGGCGCTGCACGTTCCCATTCGGATCGGTGACGCTGACGCATTGCCCCCTCAGATCATAGGCCCAGTGCGTAGCGTGGCCGTCCGGCGGAATCAGCGCCGTGAGGTTGCCTGCCGCATCGTAGGCCAGGTTCGTGGCCTGTCCGAGCGCATCCACCACGCGCCGCAAGCGTGCCCCATCCCACTCGAATTGCGTGCGCTGGCCCAGCGCATCGCGCCGCGCGATCAGTTTGCCCTCGCGGTCGTAGGCCCATTGCCACCGTCCGCCCAGCGCGTCCTGCACTTCGATCGGGAGGTTGCGCTCGTCGTACCGAAGCGCGATCACAGCTCCATCGGGATAGGTGATCTGCGTGCAGTTGCCGCTCGCATCGATCACCCACTCGGTCGTACCGCCCATGGGCTCGACGAGCTTCGTGCGCTGGAGCGAGACCTCGTCGTATTCGTACTGGGTCGTGTTTCCGAGCGGATCGATCACCTTGGTCACCGCTCCCGCCGGGTTCATGAAATACGTGGTGTTGAAGCCCAGGCTGTTCTTGACGAAGGTGACGTGGCCGGCCTTGTCGTAGCTGATCAGGTGATCGTAGATGCCGCCATCACCCCAGGTGCGGACGCAGTAGGCGTCCTGTCCGTAGCCGTCGTACGCGAAGTAGAAGGACAGGCCGTTGCGGTCGGTCTCGCGGGTGAGCAGGCGGGTTTCGTAGCCGTAGGTGAAGCTCTGGCCCAGCGCGTCGCTGGCCGCCACGAGGTCGCCTTCGGCGTCGTAGCTGTAGCTGACGTGGCGTTGCCAGCGCTGGCTTTCGCTGGCATCCGGCAGGGACACCGCGATCAGTCGATCGCGTGCGTCGTGCTCGAAGCGCGCGCTGCGGCCGCCGCTGTCGGTGACGGCCTCGAGCCGCCCCTGAGCGTCGTAGCTGTACTCGAGCCGCGCGCCTTCACGGCCCGTTTCCCGCAACAGCCGTGACCAGCCGTCTCGCTCGCCATGCACCCCGCCGCACCGGAGCCGCCCAAACTCGCGCCGCACCCCGTCGTGAGTGGTGAGCGTGTAGCGCCCGCCTCCCTCCGATCGCAGCCGAAAGCGACTGATCGGCTCGTAGATCTCGCCGCCATCCGGGAGCCGGTGGTCGGCAAACTCGAAGCTGTCGAACTCGATCTCGCGCCCTTCGGGGTCGAGGTAGACGAGGCGTCCACGCTCGGCCCACACGGCCTGATCGAGGGAATGCGACCAGCCCGCCCCGAGCGGCCCCGCGCGATTCGCCCAGGCGGACGAGTAATGCCGCTCGAGCCGGAGCGGCAGTGCGCCGGGCAGCTCGAAGTCGATGGCGCTGGTCAGCACGCGGCCTGTAGCGACATCCACCGGATGCCCCGTGAGGAAGCAGACCGCCTTGCTCAACAAGTTGCGCAAGCGGTCGCTGCGCACGCGGCTGAGTAGTCCCTGTAGATGTCCGGCGACCCACTTCGTCTTGATCATGGCGCCGAGCGCGTCCATGACGGTGACGCCCGTCGGGCCTCCAATCAGCACCGGCGGCCCCATCGGTATCGCCATCGCCACGGACGACGGAAGACGCACGGGCTCGCCGCAGCTCATGGCCAGATCCCCCATGCGGACCGCGCTCGAGCCCATGATCGACACCGTCTGCGAGCCGAACACGTGAATCGCGTCGCCCTCGGGTGCAATCGGCGGCCCCGGAGGCTCGGGCGGCCCCTTGAACGAAGGCTTGGGTGGCTTGGGCATGGGCGCCCAGGCGAGGCCGGGCGGGATCAGGATGTGCGGTGTCCCGAGCGAGTTCTGTGCCGAGGTGCCGACGTTGGCGGCGGGAAGCCCGTTGATCAGGACCGGCCCCTTCGGGGCGGTGCCCGAGTAAACGGCCGCCGCATAGCCCATCGCCTGCCCCTGCAGCAGGCCCATGAGGTCGAAGATCAGGCCGATGAACGGGTTCGGAAATGGCGCCGGCGGGCCCATCGGCGTGAGCTCGAAGTGGATGTCCACGCCAACGACGGGATCGAAGAACTTGCTCGCGAGCATGCGCCTCAGCGGACCGCCGGCTCGGCGCCGGGCTCCGTCCCATGTTCGATCACGAAGGCACGGCGTTGCAGCTCGCGTGCCTCCTTGCCCTGCCCTCGCGCGAGCAACTGCTGAGCCAGCAGGTTTGCGATCGTTGCTGCGCTCGTGGCGCGCGCCCCCACCTCATCCAACGTACCCACCAGCTCCCAGCCCCGCCGCCAGCACTCGATGGCGCGGTCATGGGCGCGGTGCTCGCTCGCGAACTGCCCGGCCATGCGCCAGCACTCGATCGCGAGCGGAGTGAGTTGCGCGCGTTCGGAGAGCTGTGCCGCCTGCGCATAGTGCTGCAGCGCTTCCGGCCGTTGTTCGAGGGCCTCGAGCATGCCCAGCCCGAGCTCGGCTTGCGCGGCCTGCAGCGGCAACTCACCCCGAACCGCGAGCTCGGCCGCCGCTCGATAGCTCGCGCGAGCCTGCGCCGATTGCGCCGCGGCCAGCTGATAGCCGCCCAGCACCAGCAGATGGATCACCTGCTCGCGCGGCAACTCCAGGCGCCCGCAGAGCGCCGCCGTGCGCGCCTGTAGCTCGATGGCGTCCCCCAGCCGGCCCTGGCGCAGCGCCAGCGCGGCCAGCAGCATCAGTCGCTGCAGCTCCTGCCCTCCGCCTTTCACGTAGGCGGGAGAGAGCCCGTTCGCGCGCAGTTGCTCGTCCGAGGCCGGAGCACGGTCGTCGCTGCGGCGCGGCGCTGTCACCCTGGGCATGGCGCCGCGGCTCGCCCAGGGCCCCCAGGGGGGAGGCAGCGCCGGTGGGCTTCCTTCCGCCGGCAGCGGCCCCACCAATGCAGCCAGATCTCGCTGCTGCTGAGCCTCATCGATCCGAAACTCGACGCCCAGCGCCCGCCCCGGCCCCAGCTCGCGCAGCAGCCGCTCCTGGTGCCGACTGTCGCTTTCGATCACGATCCAGCGCACGTCCTGGAGCAGCGACGCCGCCACCAGCGCTCGCAGCTCGTTGACGAACGCTGCCGCGTCCTCCACGCGGCTCGGCGCGAGCACGACCGTGATGCCCTGCAACGGCGGCCTCAGCGCTTCACAAGCGCGCCGCAGCGCATGGCCGAACCCCGCCCACGAAGCTTCGTCTCCCTCGACCCGGGCGAAGCCGCCCACCTCGATCCCCGCGCGGCGCAGGCCCTGCGCCTTCTCCTCGAAGCGCTGCACGAACGCGTCACTCAGCGCACGAACACGCTCCCCATTCCAGGGCGTCTCGGCCACGACGTACAGGCTGCGGTTGTCGGCGTGATACTCGAACCTCGAGCAACACGTGAGCGCCGTTGCGCGCAGTGCTGCCTGCGCCGCTACCCAGAGCAGGCGCAGCTCACGCGCTCGCGCAAACCAGGCACCCTCTTCTTGCAGCCGCCGCAGCGGCTGCGCGATCGATTCCATTGCGCCCTGTCCCCCGGAGCCGCTCAGTTGATCTTGACCATGCCGCCGGTGACTTCCGACAGAGTGCTGCCGGAGACGCTGCAGGCCAGCCCCGACAGTTTGCCTCCGGTGGGCCCCAGCTCGACGGCCCCCTGCGCTCCCGACGCCGTCACCGTGTGCGACGCCTGGATGGTGATGGTCCCGTCTTTCGTCAAGCGGATGCTCGCGCCTCCGCACTCGAGCAGAATCTCTTCGGGCGCCGAGATCTTGGCGGTCGCGCCATCGAAGCTCAGGGTGCACTTGCCGTTGCTCAGCCTGCTCAGCGCATCTTGCAGCAAGAGCTCGTTGTTCTTGTGCTTGACGTCGTACTTCGCCGTGGCCTCGATGCTGTATTCACCCTTGACCAAGGTGGTACGGTTGACGCCATTGACCTCGAGCACGTCGTCCGCGCCGCTCACCGTGAGGGTCCGGCCGGTTTCGTAGGTACCGCTGTGCGCTCCCTGGACGGTGTCCGAGTTGGCGCCGCTGACCTGCATGGTGCGATCGGACTGATAGGTCTGCGTTTCGTTCCCCACCACCGTCGTCGATTGCTCTTCGCCGACGTGGATCGTGCGCGACTGGTCGACGGTGATCGTTTGCGAGCCCTTGACCCTGGTGGTCTGCGTCTTCTCCGCCTGGATGAACAGCTCCTCTTCGCCCTTCTTGTCCTCGAAGCGGATCTCGTTGAAATTGTCGCTGCTGCCGCCCTTGGTGCTGCGGCTCTTGATGCCGCTCTGGGTCTGGTTCTTTGGCAGATCGTAGGGCGGCTTGTTGTCGAAGTTGTAGACCCTGCCGACGATGATCGGACGATCGGGGTCGCCCTCCAGAAACTCGACCAGCACCTCCTGCCCGATGCGCGGGATGTGCTGGGCGCCGAAGCCGCTGCCGGCCCACAGCTGCGCGACGCGCACCCAGCAGGAGGCGTTTTCCTCGTCCTTGGGCACGTAGCGGTCCCAGGGGAACTTGACCTTCACGCGGCCGTATTCGTCCGTCCAGAGGTCTTCGCCCGATTTGCCGACGACGATCGCCGATTGAACGCCGTGGATCGTCGGTTTGCTGGTCACGCGCGGCGGCCGATACTGCTGGTTGCCATCGATGGCCGTGAACCGGCAGCTGAACAGCTCACCGGGGTTCGCTCCGCCGGATTCCAGAGCGTGGCTGCGCAACGTGGCCTCGAACGAGACCACCAGATAGTCGTGGTTGTGCTGCTCGATCGGGAACTCGCGGAGCGTGAACAGCATGCCCGCCGAGAGCCCGGGCGTGTTGCCGCGAGCCTGGGCGCGTACCCAGGTCGCTCGCAGCTCGTCGAGGCGCATCAGGGCCCGTGCGAGTCCGACCGACGTCTCGCTGTGACCACCGGGAAAATCGAAGACCTCGAAGCCCCCCTGATCATGCCCTGGGTCGAGGTCTTTACTCGCCAGCAACGGCGCCTTCGGCTTCTCGAAGTCGAAGTCCTTCAGGCTGTACGCGCCCGATTCGACCAGATGGGTGATCTCCCAGCCATCGAGGTGATCGAGCTGCTCGCGACGCCCGGGGGAGGGCGGGAAATAGGGTACACCGTCATAGAAGGGCGTCGGCTCGTGAGCGCTGGGCGAGTCGCACAGCACGAGCGTGTGCTTGCCCGCCTCGTGTTGGAAGAAGAAGTAGATGCCCTCCTCCTCCAGTAGCCGGCAGATGAAGTGCTGGTCGCTCTCGCGGTATTGCACGACGTATTCGCGGGGCTCATAGCTGGCGGAGAGCGCCTCGGAGAAGTCGCTGAAGCCGTGCAGGCGGAAGAGGCCCTTCACGATCTCCGGTACACTCTGGTTCTGAAAAATGCGGCAGTTGGTCGTACGGGAGAGCAGCCAGAGCCAGGGCTGCAGCACCAGCCCGTAGACGAAGTGCTCGCCGCTCGAGCCGCGAGCTGAAAGCTCCGTCACGGTACCGTTGAAGTAACGAGTCCCCGCCTCGCCCAGGTCCAGGCACACGCTGAGCGATTGCCCCAGAATGGCCTTCGGGTCCTGATTCGGATCGTCGCTGAGCAACTCCAGATCGAAGCGGAACAGCACCCCGAGCCCTTCGGAAATGTGCAACGACCGAAACGCGAAGCCCGACACCCAACCGGGCCCCTGCAGCGTCACCGGTCCGACACTCGATTCCATTGGCAGCAACCTAACGCGGCCGCCCAGCGCCAGACCAGACGTAAGCCGACCCGGCTTTCTCGGTCGCCCAGCGCTCCGGTTGCTATGCAGCGCTCATAGGTAGGATCTTAGCCGGGCAGGCTTTCGTAAGGCGCCGATCCATCATGGATTTTCAATAGGTGAGCACTGGGCTACTTCCGCGGGTGTCTAGACCAAGGAGGAGCCCAATGCTCG
>JAICTU010000224.1 GCA_025936205.1 Polyangiaceae bacterium
ACAACGAGCCGCAGCGCACGCAGTTCACGGTCAGCGTGGACTCTGCCACCGGCACCACCACGGGTATCTCCGCGGAAGAGCGTGCACATACCATCCGTTCGCTCGCGGACGCGAAGCTCGGGCCCAAGGCCTTCTCGAGACCGGGCCATGTGTTTCCGCTGCGCGCCCGTCCGCAGGGCGTGCTGGAACGTCGCGGACACACCGAGGCCGCGGTGGATCTCGCGCGGCTCGCGGGCTTCGAGCCCGCCGGCGCCTTGTGTGAGCTGACTGCAGACGACGGCTCGATGCTGCGCGGCGCGCAGCTCGAACGCTTCGCGGAGCAGCACGACCTGCCCTTCCTGACCATCGCGGAGCTGGTGAGCTATCGGCGCGCCACCGAGCCGCAGTCCGGGGCTGCTGCCGGGGACGCGCTGCTCGAGCACTTCCAGTCGCCGCGCCTGCAAGCCTGAGCCGGAGCGCTAGTGAGATGATCAAGACAGTGATTGTGTCCGGCAGCGCGAGCCGTCCGTCGCGCACGTTGCTGCTGGCCGAGCAGATCGCGCTGGCGCTTTCCCAGCATGCCGCGCTGGACCTGCGCATCGTCGACATCGCGGACGTGGGGTCCGACCTGGGGCGCGCGCTCTCGCGCAGCCAGCTCTCGGAGGCAGCCGAGCAAGCGCTGCGCACGGTGGAGAGCGCGCAGATCCTGATCGCCGCCACGCCCGTGTATCGCGGCTCTTACACGGGACACTTCAAGCACCTGTTCGATCTGATCGAGCAGGAGGCGCTGGTGGACGTGCCCGTGATCCTGGCCGCGACGGGTGGTGGCGACAAGCACTGCCTGGTGATCGAGCACCAGCTGCGGCCGCTGTTCGCCTTCCTGCAGGCGTTCGCGGTTCCGGTTGGCGTGTACGCTTCGCACAACGACATTCAGAACGGCGTCATCAGTTCCGAGCTGGTGCGCAGTCGAGTGAGCTTGGCTGCCCGGCAAGCGGCGCAGCTGGCGCGCCCGCCGCGCAGCAATGGCGTGGCGCACGCGCTGAGCGACGGAGCGCTCCCGCCCTCGTAGCGCTGACGGAACCAGCTCTTCGTAGCGGTTCCCGGCAGCCATCGCTAGCGCGTCGCGCGTTTCCCCCAGCCGCCGCTGCGCAGCAGCTGATCCACGGCGGCGGATGGCGTGGCATCCGCTCGCAGAGTAGGGTCGGCCAGCGGAATTCCGAGCTGCAGCCCGAGCGGCACCACACCGGACCAGTGCGGCAAATCGAGGTCGTCCGATGCGTCGAGCGGGGGACCCGTGCGGCACTTGGCGGACGCCTCGCGAATGGGGAGCGCGAGCACCAGCGTGGCCGCTAGCTCCTGGCGCGTTCCGGGGCGTGTCTCCTGGCTGCGGCCCGGCGCCACGTGGTCGACGAGGGCGGCGAGCACGCGCTGCTTCTGCTCTCGGTCGGTGATGTTTTCGGCGGCGCCGAACACGACCACGCTGCGGTAGTTCAGCGAGTGGTGAAACTGCGAGCGAGCGAGCACGAGCCCGTCGAGCAGCGTGACGGCGACGCAGGCAGGCTCGCCCGAAGCGAGCACTCCGAGCATGCGGTTCTTGCTCGATCCGTGCAGGTAGATGCGGTCATCGACGCGCACGTAGGCCATCGGCAGCACCACGGGGTGCGCCTCGTGCACGAAGGAGACACCAAACCTTCGTCCAGGATGTCGTAGATCAGGTGGCGATCAAAGGAGCCGCGCGCCGGCAGCCGGCGCAGGCGCGTGCGGGGTTTTTCCAGGAGTGGGGGTTCTGTGAGGGGGTCCATATCGCTGACCATCGGTTTCAACCGGTACGCCATAAGTTACCAGAGTGAAATTTCGGACAGAGTTCAACGGAGTGCGTGCGCCGCGCGCACGAGCCAGCGCAGCGGATCTTGCCGGTGATAGGGGTGCTCCGACGGTTCGATCTGGTCCAGGAACTGGTCGTAGATCACCGTCTGCCGCGCGGCAGCGAGGGGCGCGATCAGTTGTTCTGCCCGCGCGGGGTCGCAGCCGGGAATGGCGCGCTGCCACGCGGCGCGGAAGTGCTCGCGCAGCGGCTGGCGCTGTTCCGGAGGGACGCGCTCCAGAAACGCTGCTTCGTCGAGCAGGGGGTGACCGATGCCGGCGTCGCCCCAGTCGAGCAGCGTCAGCTGAGGACCGGCGATGCGCACATTGCCCGAGTGGAAATCGCCATGCACCAGGCCGTCGGGCAAACCGCACTCCGCGAGGCGCCGCCAGCGCGGTTCGAGCTCGTCCACGAAGCGCGACAAGCTGCGCGCGTCGCCCGGCTCGAGCTCGTCGCGATGGCGCTCGAAGCTGCGCGCGATCGCCGCGCTCAGCGGGCGCGCGCGATAGTCGGGCAGGCCCAGGGCCAGCAGCCCGGGCAGCTGGGCTTGGCAAGCGCTCACGAGCCGCACCAGGAGGTCGATCATCGCGCGGCGCTGCTCCAAGGAGGCATGGAAGCCGTCTTCCCCCGGGATCTCTGCCAGAAGCGCGCGCCCGCGCTCGAAGCCGAGCACGTGCGGGACACCGCCCAACGGCTCCAGCCTCGCGATCAGCGCGCCCTCGTGCGCGAAGAAGGGTGGCACCACCTTGAGCCAGGCCGAGCCCTGGCCTGGCTCCTCGGGACGCTCCTCGTGAATCAGCGGGAATCGCCACACGCTCGACAGGTTCCAGGTCTTGATCTGCTCCGGCGCGGCGAAGGGCCCGAGGCCGCAGGAGGCCATCACGCCGCTCGCCCACTCCAGATCTCGCCGTGGCCCTCCCGGACGCGCGTAGTCGCGGCGCAACGGATGATCGACGAGCGTTTCGTCGCAGGGCTCGCAGCTCACCGGCCCCGCCACCTCCGCGAGATACGTGACCTTGCCTCCCGGCGGGCTTTCACGCTCGGCGCGCAGCAAGCGCAGCAGCGTCACGTGCAGCCCGTGAGCCTCGCGCACGGCCCGTACCACCGAGCCCACCTCCGGCCACCACGGCCGCTCCGCGAGCACGGGCGGCAGCTTGCCGAGCAGCTCTCCTTCCGCCGACATGAGCACGAGCTCCGCCCAGCGTTCGTTCATCGCCCCAGGGCGATGCCGCAGCCGCGCCGAGGTCGCAAGAAAGGCTGGTGTGCCGACTGGTCCGTCATAAAGTATCGAGATCGACCGATCAGAGTGCGCCGGCGCTCGGATAGGTGCAATACGAGCCCGCATAGGGCGAACCTGCGCCGATCAGCGTCTCGCAGCGCATCCCGCTCGGGCACGTGCAGAAGTCGCCGCCGCTTCCCGGACCCGCGCAGCGGCAGCTGCACACCACGCGCTCGTCCGCCGGGCTCGACGCGAGCTGGGGCTGCACGGGCACGCGCAGCGGCTCGCCGTTGGAGGTGACGCAGTCCCCGCTCGCGGAGGCTTGCCCTTCGGGGCAGGTAACGCGGCCCTGAAAATGACTCGCGAGGCACACCAGGCCCGCTCCGCAGCTCGCGCCGTCAGTCTCGATGTTGACCTCGCCCAGCGCCGCACCGGTCCAGTCCGGCGAGGACTCATCCGCAGTGATGCAAGGATCGCCCACTCTGCCGGCGCTGCTTGGCCCGGGCACGGGAGTGCCGCTCGCGTCGACGCACAGCCCGCTCGAACAGCTGAGTCCGGCGTGGTTGCAGTCGCCATCGACCTCACAGCTCAAGAAGTGCGTCTGGCTGCCTTGCAGGTTGTTCTCGGCCTGGCCCATGCAACCCGGCGCGATGAACAGGGCCGTGAACAGCCCCGTAAAGAAGAGAATGGGGAGTGTCGTGCGATCGATCATGCGAGTGTTTCTCCGGTGGGCTCGGCGTCTTCCAGCGCAGCGTGCAGGCCGCGTGTCACGCCGGATTGGCCGGCGTAGACGGTGATCTGTTCGTATTCCGCGGGCAGTGTGCCCGTACGATTGTGCGCCTCGACCCGCTCCCAGAGCTCACCGAGCTCGGCGCGCAGGCGCCGCAAGGTGTTCTTCACCTGCGCCTCCAGCGGATGCCCCGGCCACACGTCGAAGCTGTAGGTGCTGCCGCCCGTGCTCGCCGAAGACCCCTCGCCGCGCAGGCGCGCACAGAGCGTGCGCACCACCGCCTGGAAGTGATCAAACATGGAGGCCTCCCAGCCCGCTTCGCCATCGAGCATCAACACCACGCGCGAGCTGCGGTAACAGTGCGTCCCCGCGTCGCGCTCGATGCGCTGCTCGCGCTCCAGACGTTCCAACGCGGCCGCGAGCGGCGGCGCGGCGGCGCGCGTCTTCTGTTCCAGCTGCTGCAGGCTCAGCGGACCCTCGCGATAGATCATCACCCACAAGAGCTCGTCGAGGCCCAGACCTTGGTCGGCTGCCAGCTCGAGCTCCGCCGGTGTGGCGGCGCGGTACACCGAGCTGTGGCTCCTCCCCAGTCGAAAGACGAGCCCGCTCTCGCACAGATCGTTCAGCAGCGCGCGCACCGTCGCTTCATCGTCGCGGCTGAAGCGCTTCAGCACGTCGCCGCGTGTCACCGCCTGGGACGTGCTCAGGTAATCGAGCACCGCCTCCCAGAGCGAGCGACCTCGCTCCGTCGAGCTCTCTGTGAGGCGCTGTACGCGGCGGCGGTAGCTGCGCAACGCGAGCCCGAACATGTCGGCCGTGACCTTGCGGCTGAGTCCCTGCGCCTCGAGCTCGCTCGCCAGGTCCAGGAAGACCTGGTTGGCCACGTGCGCGAGCGGGGCGCGGAGCCCCCGAGACGTGGCGAGCTGGGCCAGGAGCACGGTCGTCTGGCGAACGATGTTGTCGATCAGCAGCTGGGTATTCATGCCCAGAGCTGACTATGCACCGTGCCGCCCCTGCCGGGGAGGGGACACGCTGGTCCCCCTGGTACGCATGCCGTGCGCAGTCGAGGCCCCGCTCCTCGAGGAGGAACGCCCGCGCTGCCCCGCCGGGCCACAAATAAATTCAGCCCGGAGAGCTCCGTGAAAGACTCTCCGGGCCTAGCCCGGAGAACCTCTACTCCGGACTTGCGCCGAACGGACCTGGATCAGCGCTGGAATCTCGGCGGGCTCTCGCCGAGCACCGTCCCCCTGCGGTGCTCGGCGGAGCTGCACCGGCGATCAACGCCGGCGCTGGTGCACCATCACTGGGCGGCGGCCGCGGCGGCCGCGTCGCAGACCGCCTGCACGGGCTGGTTGTTCAGCGGCGTCGACAACAGGCACAGGCTGTCCACATACAGCGCAGTGAAGTCGTCACGATCGAGCGTGCCCTTCTTCAGGACGGAGAGCACCGGATTGAGCAGGTCGACGTTGTCGAGCAGCTGATCCGGGGGCAGGCCGAGGTCTCCGGCAGCGTCCTCGAGCCGGATGTCCTGGTCGAAGCGCAGCCAGTTGGCGGAGACCGGGTCTGCGCCTTGCGTGGGCAGGTCGGCTTGTTGCAGCGCGCGCTGGTAGAAGGTGGAGGAGTCGTCCGCCGTCTGCTTCGCGAACTCGGCCGGGGAGACGTAGATCTGTTGCAGCTCTTCCACCTCGTCCCGGTTCAGGCCAATCTCGCGTGCGTTGGCCAGAGCCACCGGCCCGACTTCGTCCACCACGGGGATGAAGCCCGTCGAGTGGCAGTTCGAGCAAGAGATCGAGGTGACGGCCCGGAAGTTGTTCTGGCTGGTGTCGAGCAGGATGTCCGAGTCCTGGACGATGGCGTCGTTCCCGTCGGCGATGATGTAGCCCAGCATGCCGTTCGGGAGCGTGAAGATCGCCTCCGAGCCGCCTGCCACGAACCCGAACGGATCCTGGAAGATGCTCTGGTTGCCAACGTCCGCCTCGAAATCGAAGCTCTGCCAGAATGCGCCGTTGCGCACCTGGATGTCGTGGCGCTCCACCAGGCGATCCTGGCGCGAGATCCGCGACTTGGTGGTGCCGGCCCGGATCGCCTGATCGTCCAGGATGTCCTGCTGCACATCGATGCCCAGGTTGTTCTTGATGAAGTCACCGAGCTTCTGGTTGATGTCGATGTCCAGGATGCCGTAGTAGAGGTTGCCGATCATGGCCACGTCCATCATCTGATCGGCCATCATGAAGGGGAACGCGGTCTGCGCGTCAGCCTTGGCATCGTCGGCGTCGTCGCCCTGGAATTCCACCGCGTACTGGTTGTTGGCGGCGATCGCCTCCCACACATCCGCGAAGTTCTGGCCGGCGACGGTCACCGGGCGATCCCAGTCGAAGTCGCGCAGATCGACGCGGTAGACGAGCTGATCCGAATCGATCGGCGTGGCCGAACCCACCACGGCCCGGACCGAGAGCATGTTCAGCATCTTGGTCATCGCCTCGCGATCTTTGTCGAGCGCATCGGCGCAGATGCCCGCGGTGTAGCGGTTGCTCAGCGAGATGTAGCGATAGAAGGGCCGGTCCTTCCCGTCCGCGCGGCCCAGATCGTCGTTGATCGTCTGGAAGAGCTGATCAAAGTCGACGAGCTGATCCTTGTCCTGGCAATCGCTGGTCGGTGCTGCATCCGGCCAGAAGCGCGGATTGTCGATGTACTGCGCGACGGTGTTGATGTCCGCGTCCGTGACCGCCGGCAAGCCGGAGCTGACGGGCGGCATCTCGCCGCGCTTCATGCGCTGAACGACCAACGAGTTGGCGCTGTCGAGCGGAACGATCTTGCCGTTCTGCACCAGCTTGTCGATATCGTTGATGTAGTTCATGCCCGCCTGAGCTTGCTGCGGGGTGAGGGCAGGGCCGTGGCACTGGCCGCAGTTCGCGGCGAGCACGTTTTCGGCGGCCGCCTTCGCGAGCGCAGCGGGGTCGCTGCTCGGCGGGTTGGCGGTCGCGTTCGCGTTGCTCGCGGTCGTCGGCTTGGCCGCCGCGTTGCTGTTGCCCGCGGTGGAACAACCGGCGAGCAGCGGGTTGTCGTCGCAGGTCTCGGGCTTGGGCGGCGTTACATCGGTCGTGGCCGGGGCCGGGGTGACGTCGGTGTCCTTCGAATCAGTCGTTCCCTTGTCTGAGCTACCACAAGCGAATGACAGGACGGCGCTAACGCCCAAGCCCAAGAATTTCAGTTTTGGCGAGAGTCTTGCAATATTCTTTTCGGAGTGTGATGTCATTGGGTCCTCCACGGGCCCATCAGCAAGCCTCATGCCGAGGCAGAACCAGCGATCTGCATTGGGTCAACTTGGGTCGACGCGCTCCGCGGATGCCGTAGGAATTTGTGCACGGTGACGACCTCACGAGAGCGCAGCGGAGCAATGATCTGGGTGGTGGACGATCACCTGCCGACGGCCGCCGCCGTCGCGGAGATCGTCCGTGGGCTCGGGCACAGCGCGCGTACCTTCGCGGCAGCTGAGCTCGCTTGCGCTGCGCTGGAGCAAGTGAGCTCCGCCGAGCTCTGCGCCGTGCTGATCACGGATCTGCGCATGCCGGGCATGGATGGCCTGGCGCTGCTGCAGCGCTTTCGATCCAAGGCGCCGGCGGTGGGCGTGGTGGTGATCACCGCCCACGGCTCGATCGACGACGCGGTGGTGGCGATGCGCGCCGGGGCGTTCGATTTCCTGACCAAGCCGCTCGACGTGGAGCGCGTGGAGACGGTGGTGCGCAACGCCGTGATGCGCGCCGTGCTCGACGCCGAGTTGGTGAAGGTGCGCGCCGAGAACCGCGCTCTGAAGGCGGAGGCGCAGCCGGCGGTCGTCTTTCGCAGCGCCGCCATGCGCGCGGTGCTGGACGCGGCGGAGCGCGCCGCGTCCTCCGACGCCACGGTGCTGGTGCTGGGCGAGAGCGGCACCGGCAAGGAGCGCATCGCGCGCTGGATCCACGATTCTTCGCAGCGCGCGGCAGGCCCGTTCGTGGCCACGCACCTGGCCGCGCTGGCCGAGGGCCTGCTGGAGAGCGAGCTCTTCGGGCACGAGCGCGGCGCCTTCACGGGCGCGCTCGCGCGGCACGCCGGGCGCTTCGAGGAAGCCGACGCCGGCACGCTCTTTCTCGATGAGATCGCCGAGATCGATGCGCGCACACAGGTGAAGCTGCTGCGCGTGTTGCAGGAGCGGGTGGTGGTGCGCGTCGGCGGCACCAACGAAGTGAAGGTGAACACGCGCCTGGTTGCCGCCACGCATCGCGACCTGGACGCGGACGTGGCCGCCGGGCGCTTCCGGCCGGATCTGCTCTATCGCCTGGACGTGATCCGGATCGTGGTGCCGCCGTTGCGCTCGCGCCGAGAAGACATCGCGGCGTTGCTCGCGCATTTTCTGGATCGCTCCGCCTCCAAGTACGGTCGCCCCGTCCCGGAGCTGTCGACCGAGGTCGCGCAGGCGCTGCTCAGCTACAGCTGGCCCGGCAACGTGCGCGAGCTGGAGAACGTGGCCGAGCGCCTGGTGGTGATGGGCGAGTCCCAGATCCGGCTGGAAGACATTCCGCTGCGCATCGCCGCGGCCCCCACGGCGCCGCCCAGCCTGCTGCCGGAGGGAGACCTCGATCTGCCGGCCTTCCTGGAGAGCCTGGAGCGCGAGCTGCTGAGGCGTGCGTTGGAGCGCGCGCCGGGCAACAAGGCGCAGGCGGCGCGCAGCCTCGGGCTCTCGCGCGAAGCGCTGCGCTACAAGCTGCAGAAATACGGCCTCGATGCCTGATTCCCAGCCCTCGAGCGTACGGACCGCGCCCCGAGCCTGGCTTCGGCGGCTGCACGTGCGCCATGCGCTGACGCTGGCGGGGGTGGCGCTGAGCTCGGCGTTGCTGGTGGGAGTGCCGCTGTACCTGTTCGCGCTCGATGCTCTGCAGGACGCGCTCCACGATCGGCTGGAGGGCATCGCCGAGCTGGCCGCGGTGGGCCTGACCGGCGAAAATGGACGCGGCGATGCCGCCGATTCCATCCTTGCCATGGTGCGCGAGGAGGCCGATCTCGACGCCGTGTGCGTGCTGGAGCGCGACGGTACATTCCTGCGCAGCTCCACGCCGGATCACGGCGCCTGCGCGCTGGCGCGCGAGGATCTGGGCGTGCTCGCGGGGCTGGGCGGCGGCGATTCGGCGCACACACCCGTACGGCGCGGCCGTGACGGCACGCCGTATTTGCTCGCGTTTGCGCCCGTGCACGGCGACAGCGGTCCGATCGTCGCGGTGCGCGCGTCGGCGCCCTACCTGGAACGCCTCGACGAATTGCGCGTCTATTTCGCCGTCGCGGGCGTGGCCGGCGTGCTGCTGGTGGGCTTGCTCGGTGCCTGGAGCGCCAAGCGCCTGGTGCGCCCGGTGGAGCGATTGGTGGCGGCGACGGCGCGGCTCGGCGCTGGTGGTGAGCCGGAGCCGCCTGAGCCCGCCACCACCATCGAGCTGAACGCGCTGCAAGAAGCCTTCGTGCGCATGTCGGTGCTGATCCGGGCGCGCGAAAAGTCGCTGCGCGCGCTGGCGGGAGGCGTGGCGCATGAAGTCCGCAACCCGGCGCACGCACTGCGCCTGCATCTAGGCCTGCTGCGGCGCGAGCTCGCGGCGACTCATCCGGGCACGTCGAGTCAGCGCATCGAGACGCTGCAGGGGCTGCTCGACGAGCTGGATGCGACCGTCGAGGCCTTCCTGCTCTTCGCGCAGGATCGAGCTCCACGGCGCCAGGCGGTGAACCTGCGCGCGCTGCTGCAGCGGGCCTGCGACGGCGCTGAAATCGAGGCCGCCGACGTCGAGGTGCAAGTCGATCCGGTGCTGGTGGAGCGCGCGGTGGGCAACCTGGTGCGCAACGCCTTGCAGGTGGGCAGCCAGCGCGTGCGCGTGCGAGCCAGCTGCAGCGACGCGCTGTTGATCGCCGTCGAAGATTCCGGTCCGGGCTTCTCCGAGCGCCTGCTCTCGACCGCATTCGAGCCGTTCGTGGCGGGACGTCCCGACGGCACCGGGCTGGGGCTCGCGATCGTCTCGGCAGTGGCTCGCGCGCACGGTGGCTCGGCGCGCATCGCGCGCTCCGGCCCCGGCGGCTCGGTCGTCGAGCTGCTGCTTCCACTCGGCTGAGCCCAGCCCTGGAGCGGAAGATTCCTTCCGATCCGGCAAAGTTTTTCACGCCGTGAGCCGACTTCTGAGTCGATTTCGGTCGGGTCTGAACCAGACCGGCTCAGCCGTCCGGTGATCGAGAACGCGCAGGCCTCCCGGCTCCGAGTTCGAAGCGTTGAGGGCTTGACAGATAGTTTCCCAAGAAACATAATCTGTTTCCAGGGAAACAATTCGTTCATGGCGCGCGCACCGATCTCAAACCTCGAAGCTCATCTCGGTTACTGGCTACGTCGCGTTTCGAACGAGGTCTCGGGAGCCTTTGCGCGGTCACTCCAGGCGGAGCAAATCTCCGTGGCAGAATGGGTCGCACTGCGGCTGCTGTACACGGGGGAAAAAAGGACACCGGGAGACCTGGCGGCGCTCACGGGTATGACCCGCGGTGCGGTGTCGAAGGTGCTGGACAAGCTCGAAAGCAAGGCGCTGACGGCGCGCGCGAGCAACCCGGAGGATCAGCGCGTGCAGTGGCTCTCGCTCACGGCCGACGGGCAACGGCTCGTGCCGCGGTTGGCTGCGCTCGCCGATCGCAATGACGCCCACTTCTTTGCCTGCCTCAGCTCGAGTGAGCAGTCCACGCTCCGGCGGCTGCTCGAGAAGCTCGCGGACGTGCATCGGCTGCGCGAGGCGCCGGTCGACTAGCGCCCGACAGAGACGCCACCTTTTTGACGAGAGGAAAGACAGTGATGAGTCACGCGACAGAAAACCTCGAGGCCGCGCTGGAACGAGCAATCGAGATCCGACCGAAGGTCGGCGGCTTTCCTTATCTGGCCGAGACTCTTCGGCGTGCGGGAGTGACCCGCAATCAGTGGCTCCTGCCCGCCTGTCAGAGCATCTATCACACGCAGCAGGGCCCCGTCGTGTCGATGGGTACGCCGTTGACGAGCGGCATGTCGGACATCCCCAGCTTTGATCGCGACGCGCTCATCCGAGCGCTGCGCGCGGATCAGGGCGGACACACGACGTTCCCGGAGTTCATCGAAGCGGCGTGGCGTGCCGGAGTGATCCGCTGGGAAGTGGACCTGTCGGCGCGAACGGTGACGTACCACGGCTGGCTCGGCGAAAACTACGTGGAGGAATATCGAGCGGTGGAGCTGTGAATGTGGACGGTGATCGGAGCGCTCCGCGATAACGTCCTTTCGGCGCCGTTGCATGAGCGCGAGGGCGCACTGCGATCACTCGGTCGCGAACGATTTCTTCTGCGTTCAGTCCGAGTTCAGCTGGTAGTGGCGATTTCGTGCTCCGGCGCACGATTGCCTCGGAGAAAAATCGAGGTGCGCTGCTGCCTGGCACGACGCCGTATGTCCGCGAGTTGACATCACTCTCGCTGCCCGTAAGCTCGAACTCTCGCTGTGCACCGATCCGGTGCACGCGACACAGGAAGCCGATGAAGATCAAAGCCAATGGCTCGCTGGTGGGCGCAGTGCTGTTTTGCCTGTCGGCGCTGGCGCTGGCAGGCTGCGCTGCCGGCAAGAAATCGGATCCGGAGAGCGCTACCGGCTCGCTCGGAGCGAACGGCCCCATCTTTGATGACGGCGCGACCGATGTCACCACGATCGTCGGTTTCGACGGTCAAGCCTGCGCAGGTCAGACCGCAGGTACCGAGGTCGCGCCTTCCGTGTTGCAGTTCCTGGTGGACACGAGTGGCTCGATGAATCAGGACGCACCGGGGCGCGGCTCCAAGTGGGTGCAGACGCGGCGCGCCGTCCTGAGCGCCATCGACGGCATGCCGGGAGACACATCGGTGGGCGTGGTGTTCTATCCGAACGTACCGGGCAACACGGCCATGCCCTGCTTCGACCGGCGCACGGCGGTGGGCCTGAACGCGCTCGATGCGCCTCGCCAACGCCAGCAGATCAACCAGGCCTTCAACAACCAGGACCCGCAAGGCGGCACTCCGACCCACGACGCCTACGACTATGCCGTGGCCGAGTTGCAGCAGAGCAGCGCGGTGGGGCAGCGCTTCATCGTGCTGATCACGGACGGCATCCCGACCTACACGCTGGGCTGCGACATCTCGGGGCGTCGCGGCAACGACAACGAGGTCGACTCGACCCCGCTGGTCCAGGCCGCCGCCGACGCCCAGGCCGCCGGCGTGCGCACCTTCGTGATCGGCTCACCCGGCAGCGAAGGGGCGCGCGAGAGCCTGTCGCGCATGGCCGAGGCGGGCGGCACCGCGCGCGCGGGCTGCTCGCACAATGGTCCCCAGTACTGTCACTTCGACATGACGCAGCAGAACGATCTGGCCGTGGGACTCGCGAATGCCTTGAGCGCGATCGCGGGGCTCGCGCTGAGCTGCAGTTACGACATCCCGGCGCCTCCGCGCGGAGCCATGCTCGAGCCCGGCAAGGTCAACGTGCTGTTCACGGGGCCCGGCGGTGAGCCGGAGTTGATCGGGCAGAGCCCCAATGGCTCCTGCAGCGACGGCTGGCAATATTCGCCCGATCAGTCGCGGATTCAGCTGTGCGGGCCCACCTGCGAGCGCATCCGTACCTCGCAGGACGGCGGCTTGAGTCTGCAGTTCGGCTGCGCCACGCAGGTGCGCTGAGCCGTCGCGCTCAGCTCGAGGGCTCGGCTTCGCGGGCACACCCCGCGGCCTGGGTGCCGTTCGCGAGCGCCTGCCGGCTCTGCTCGGCGTGTTGCACCCAGTGCCGGCGCGTCCAGCGGCGGTACATGATCATTCCGCGCAACCATTCGTCGCAGCACATCGAGAGCCAGACGCCGGCGACGCCGAGCCCGCTGCGCACGCCGAGCAGCCAGGCCAGCGGCACCCACACGCCCCACATCGAGGCGATGCCCATCAGCAGCGGAAAGCGCGCATCTCCCGTGGCACGCAGCGCGTTGATCACCACGATGTTGAACACCCGCCCCGGCTCGAGCAACATGCCGATGCGCAGCACGCTGACGATCAGCCCCGCTGTCAGGGCGTCGGAGGTGAAGGCGCGTGCCACGAGCGGAGCGAACAGGGCCATCGCGGCGCTGGTGCCGATCGCGATCAAAATGCCGATGCGCAGGCTACGCAAGAGCTCGTGATACGCGCGCTCCAGATCGCCGTCGCCGATGCGGTGGCCGATCAGGATCTCCGTACCCAGGCCGATCGAATCCGCGAACACGATCACCCACGACATGATCTGCATCGAGTAGGTGGCTGCCGCCAGGCTCGCCTCGCCGAGCCGTGCGTTGAAGGTGGTGACCACCATCAACGCTAGCCAGTAGCACAGGTTCTCGCCGGCAGCGGGCAACCCGATGCGCAGCATGCGCCTCATCTCGGCGGCTGGCAGCCGCAGGTAGTCGCTGAGCGAGATGCGCAACCCCGTCTCGCGGCGCACCACCCATTGCAACACCAGGAGCCCCAGCGCGCGGCTCGCCACGCTGGAGAGCGCCACACCGGTCACGCCCAGCTTCGGCAACCCGAACAGGCCGAACAGCAAGAGCGCATTGCCCAGCGCGTTCAGCGCGTTCTGCGCGCCCGTCACCAGCATCACGGGGCGCGTGTGGCCATGCGCGCGCAAGGTGGCGGAGAGCGCCATGCTCTGCGCGTCGAGGAACAGGCTGCCGCCGACCAGCGTGAGAAAGGGCACCGCGTACCCGAACAGCGCTGGCGGCAGGTGCAATAGCTCGAGCAAGTGCCGGCTCTGGCTGGCGATGAAGACGCTCATGCCCAGTCCGAGCCAGGTATTCACGCCGACCGCGGCACGCGAGAGGCGGTCGGCGCCCGGGCGATGGCCCGCGCCCAGGTGGTGCGTGATCACCACGCTGGAACCGATGCCGATGAAGTTGAACAGGATCAGCGTCAGGATCACGATCTGCCAGGCCACGCCGAGCGCCGCGACGGCGCCGTCGGAGACGTGGCTGACCATCAGCGTATCGACCGTGCCGATCGAGATGCGCAGCCCCTGCTCCACGAACAGCGGCCAGGAAAGAGACCAGAGCGTCAGCTGTTTCGCGGGCAAGCGGGCTCCTACTAGCAGGCAGCGGCGTGTGGCGCCTGCGCACTCGCGGCGCCATTTCGGGTGCCTTCACACAGCAACGGCCAGGTGGTAAAATCCCGAAACTAAATCTTGGGACGTGCGCGACTCGCGTTTCTCGCCGACATCTACCCGGTCGAAGGGCGAGAGCAGGCACGTCATGTTTCATTCGCAGGCATCGATTGGGCTGGCCCTCTTGCCGGTGGCCTGGGCGTCAAACGATCAGGCAGCGACAAGCCGACCGCGAGCAGACTTTGACCGGTACTTTCCAGCGGGCTGGTCTCGCGACACCGTGCCGGATCTGCCGGCGGCTGCCACTTCCGCGCTGGCGCGCATGAAGTCACGATGGCAAAGCACGGCACCGGCGGCTGCACTGCGCCGCTGGTTTCGTGCCGCC
>JAICTU010000627.1 GCA_025936205.1 Polyangiaceae bacterium
AGGCCACGCGCGAGGTCGGGATCACCTTCGCGCAGCGCACCGCCGTGGGCATCGGGCTGCAGCGCATCGCTGCGCGCGGCGCCGTGGGCGAGCCCGCGCTGTATGTCCCGCCCCTGCCCGGCGTGACCGGCTCGGTCACCTTCTCCCAGCGCGGCGACTACCTGGTGTTCACGCAGTTCCTCAACGACACCAACCGCGACGGCACGATCGACGGCGACGACAATGCGGTGCTGTTTCGCATTCCCTTCCGGGGCGACACGCTCGCCCCCCTCTCGATCGAAGAGGAGCCGGAGCAGCTCACCAGCGCGCGCTGGGATTGCCACTACCCGGACTCGACCGGCAGCCAGCTGATCATGAGCTGCAGCCACGCGGGCTCCCTCGACGTGTACGCCCTGCCGCGCGAGGGCGCGGTGCCGCGCGCCTGGGACGACGCGCGCCTGGCCGGCGAGATCGCCGTGGCGCGCGACCTGTGGACGAAGCTCTTGCTCTGGGACCGCCGCCTCTCCCTGGCCCGCGGCCAGCAGGAGAAAGAGGCGATCGTGCGCCAGATGATCGCGTTGCACCTGGAGCTCGGCGAATACGAGTCGACCATGTACTACGCCGAGCACCGGCTGCAGAGCGCCGAGGGGCAGCGCTGGGGCCACGTCGTGGCGGAGCTGGCCCGGCACCGCCGCGCCGATCTGGCCTTGATCCGCGGGCAGACCAGCGCGCGCTACATCGCGAGTGAACGCGCCCGGGCCGACGAGCTGCGTGCGAGCCTCGCCGCCGCGTCACCGGCCGTGGCCGCGCTCAGCCGGCTCGCGATCAGCGAGATCGAAGATGACATCGGAGAGAAGACCGCGGCGCTCGCGACCTTTGGCCGGATCGAGCTCGGCGCTCTCGACGAGCCGCTGCTCGCGCCGCTCGCGGCGCACCGTGCCGAGCGCCTGTATCGCTTGCGCGCCGACCGCACGGCGCTGCTCGCGGCCTATCGCGCGCTCGCCGCTCTGCCCGCGCTCGGCGTGGCGGGCCGGCTCGAGTACGCGCAGCGCTATCTCTCTGAGCTCGGGCGCGGCCGCGATCGAGCGAGCCGCACGGCGGCGGTGAGGGCTGCCCGTGCGCAGGTCGACGCGGCGAGCGAACTCGGCCTGATGCTGGAGCTGGAGCAGGCGCTGCTGACGCTCGACGACACCAACGCAGAGGCGGTGCGCGAGGAGCTGTTCGCGCTCTACCAGAGAGACGAGGACAGCGACCGGCGGCGCGCGCTGGTGCTCGCCACGCTGCGCGCTGCCGCGCAGGCCGGCAGCGAGTACCTGCAGTACCAGTTCGTGACCACCTGGGCGAGCTCGCTGCCGCGCAGCGCACCCGAGCGCAAGAACGCCGAGGCGCTCTACGACCTGATCGTGCTCGACCGTGCCTACGGAGAGGCCCGCAAGGGGCGGCGGCAGGAAGCGCGCGGTTACTTCTACAGTGCCAGCGTCGCCACCGAAGCACTGGAGGCGCACCTCGGCTTCATCGAGGCGTACATGGCCAGCGCTGGCCCCAACGCCTCGGGCGACCTGGAGCTGCTCTACGCCAAGCGCTTCGCCGTCGAGCCCGAGAGCCCGGTCTACGCCTTCGTGCAGGCCTATCGCCTGGCGCGCGAGCTGCCGCGCATGGTGGACCCCGACCGCCACGAAAACGCAGTGACGCACGTGGTCGAAACACTCGCGCGCGTGGACGAGGCCCTGCCCAAGCAGGCGCAGGTCCACCAGCTCTGGGGCTACGCGCTGCAGCAGCGCGCACGCCGCAGCGGCTCGCGCGAGGCCGCCGCCGACGCGAATCGCCAGTACCTGCTGGCCCTCGACCTGGCGGAGGGCGATGAGCGATTGACCGCGACGCTGCTGCACCGGCTCGGGTTGCTGCAGGTCTCGCTCGGCAACTACGGCCTGGCGCTGCGCCACCTGCGCAAACGCGATGAGCTGCCGCACGTGCGGCCGCTGGAGGAGCTCGAGCTGCGGCTGGCGATCGCCGAGTGCGCGCGGCATGTGGGCGACGGCAAGCTGGCCCGCGACGAGATGCAGGCCGCGACGCAGCTCGTTCACTCCCGGCCCGAGCTGCAGCGCTTCGAGCCGCTCGTGATCGATCGGCTGGCCCTGTCATTGGTCGTGGCCGGGGATCACGAGGCTGCCACGGGCCGCTATGCGGAGCTCGATCGCCTGCTCGCGCGCGCCCCGGCGCCCCTGCCCTTGAACCAGGTGAAGGCCAAGGTCGGGTTGGCCGCGAACGCCCTGGCCGCCGGGGACGCGCGCCGGGCGCTCCAGGCCCTGGATCAGCTCGACCCGCTGCTGCAGGGCGACGATCTCGAGCAACGTCCCCAGGTCGTCTGGCGGCGCTCATTGGTGGACGACTATCACTACACGCCGCTCCAGTACCGGGCGCTCACCGCCGGCCTGCGCGCGGTGGCGCAGCAAGCGCTCGGCGATGATCGCGCGGCGCTGGCGGCGCAGGGCGAGCGCGTCCGCTGGCTCGAAGAGCGGCTGGACGAGAGCGGCGTCGACGAGGACCGCCTGGAGCTGGCGCAGGCCTACCGTGAGCTCGGGCGCCTGCAGACTCGGCAGCGCGAGCTCGCGTCCGCCACCCACTCGCTGGAGCGCGGGCTCGAGCTCTCGCACGACTACGATGTGAACACCGGCAGCGAAGCCAACGAGGTCGGTCTGACCCTGCTGCGGGACTACGCCGAGCTGCACCTGTACTCGCGAGTACCCCTGAGCGCGCTGCGCCGCGACCTGCGTGCAGAGCTGCAGCAGAGCTACGAGGTGATCTGCAAGTATCGCAACCCGCGCTGGGCAAAGGAACGCTTCCTGCTCGAGAGCTACTTGACCCAGCTCGAGCTCGAGGGAGCTCAGCTCGCGCTGAGCGCGCATCCCGGAGACGAGAAACTATGAGACCAGCCCACCCGCGCGCGGCCGCCTGCCTGTGCGGCTTCGCGCTCGCCGCCTGCGGCGAAGCCAGCGACGCCGTCAACGACGCGACCGGGAGCCTCGCCGGCCCCTCTTTCACGCACCTGTACCAGAGCAGCGAGTTTCAGGCCTGCGCCGGCTGCCACGCTCCTGGCGCGCCCGGGAAGACCGAGGGCACCGAGGCCACGCAGGACTGGTCCACCCGGGATCGAGCCTACTCCACCCTGCACGGCGCGGCCTCGGGCCTGATCGGCAACTTCTCGGGCTGCAACGGCGTGCCGTTCCTGGGCGAGAGTGCCGCCGAGAGCCTGCTCGTCGCGGCCTTCGACGAGCAGGTGCGCGTGGCCTTTCAGAGCCGCGAAGTGCCCTCCTGCGACGGCGACGCCATCTCCGACCAGACGTTGAAGACCGGTGGTTCACTGCCAGATGCAGTGCTCGCGGAGTTGAAGGCCTGGGTCGACGCGGGCGCGCCGGATCAGTAAATCGGCGTCAGCTCTTGCCGGACAGCACGGCTCCCACGAAGGCCTGCGCCTCTTTCAGCAGCTCCTTCAGGTGTGCCGCGCCGCGGAAGCTCTCCGCGTAGATCTTGTAGATGTCCTCGGTGCCGGAGGGCCGCGCCGCGAACCAGCTGTTCTCGGTCACGACCTTGAGGCCACCGATCGCAGCCCCGTTGCCGGGTGCCTTCGTGAGCACCTTCTGGATCTTCTCCCCGCCGATTTCCGTGCCCTTCACCAGCTCGGGCGAGAGCTTGCCGAGCACCGCCTTCTCGGCGGGCGTGGCCGGGGCATCGATGCGCTCGTACGCGGGCTCACCCAGCTCACGCGCCAGGTTGCGATAGATCTGGCCCGGGTCGCTGCCCGTGCGCGCGGTCATCTCCGCCGCGACCAGACAGGCGATGATGCCGTCCTTGTCCGTCGACCAGGGGCCACCGTCGCGGCGCAGGAACGACGCGCCCGCGCTCTCTTCGCCGCCGAAGCCGAGCGAGCCATCGAGCAAGCCGTCCACGAACCACTTGAAGCCCACCGGGACCTCCAGCAGCTTGCGCCCGATCTTCGCCGCGACGCGGTCGATCATCGCGCTGCTGACCACCGTCTTGCCCACGGCCGCATCCGCCCGGAAGTTGGGGCGGTGCTGGAACAGGTAATAGACCATCGCGCTCAGGTAGTGGTTCGGCTGCAATAGCCCGGCGCTGGGCGTGACGATGCCGTGCCGGTCGTGATCCGTGTCGCAAGCGCAGGCCAGATCGAATTTGTCCTTGAGCGAGATCAGCCGCCCCATCGCCGACGGCGAGGATGGATCCATCCGGATCTTGCCGTCCCAGTCCACGCTCATGAAGCGGAAGGTCGGATCCACCACCTCCTCCACCACGCTCAGGTTCAAGCGGTGGCGCTCGGCGATGCGCGCCCAGTAGTGCACGCCCGCGCCGCCGAGCGGATCGACGCCGAGCCGCAGCGTGGAGGCACGGATCGCGTCCAGATCGATCACGTTGCCCAGATCCTCCACGTACGCCTTCACGTAGTC
>JAICTU010000388.1 GCA_025936205.1 Polyangiaceae bacterium
CAGCGATGCGGAGCGCCACTCTTGCCGGCCCTCCGTGGACGTGCTGTTCGAGTCGCTCGCGCACGAGTGCGGCGCCGCGACCGCCGCTTGCCTGCTGACCGGCATGGGCCGGGACGGCGCAGCAGGGCTGCTGGCGCTGAGGCGCGCCGGCGCCCTGACCATCGCGCAAGACGAAGCCAGCTCGGTCGTGTACGGCATGCCGCGCGAAGCAGTGCAACTCAACGCCGCTCAGCGCGTGCTGCCACTGTCCGAGATCGCCCCCACCCTGGCGCGCCTGACCGCGCGCCGTGCCGGAGGCGCGCCATGAACAGCACGGTACTGATCGTCGACGACAGCTTGACCGTGCGCATGGATCTCAGCGATGCCTTCTCCAGCGGCGGTTTCCGCGTTCAGCCCTGCGGCACGGCGCGCGAAGCGCTCGAGATCCTGCGCGCCAGGGCGCTCGACGTGGTGGTGCTCGACGTGCTGCTGCCCGACGGCAACGGCGTCGATCTGCTGAAAGAGATACGCGCGTCCGCGCTCAACGGGCGCGCCATCGTGTTGATGCTCTCGTCAGAGGCGGAGGTCAAAGACCGGATCCGCGCCCTCTCGAAGGGTGCGGACGAGTACGTCGGCAAGCCGTACGACTCGAGCTACGTGATCGCCAAGGCGCGCGAGTTGTTACGCTCGCGCACCGGCGTGCCGGCGCTGGAGCAGCAGACCGTGCTGGTGATCGACGACAGCCTGACCTTCCGCGGGCAGCTCGCTCAGGTCCTGGAGCGCGCGGGCTACAGCGTGCTCAGCGCCTCCAGCGGTGAAGAAGGGCTGCGCGTCGCGGCCGTGCAGCGACCCAGCGCGGTGGTGGTCGACGGCGTGCTGCCGGGGATCGACGGCGCGACGGTGATCCGGCGCATGCGTCTGGACGCGGCGCTGCGCTCGGTACCCTGCCTGCTGCTCACGGCCTCGGAAGATCGCGAGGCGGAGCTGACGGCTCTGGATGCCGGCGCCGATGCCTTCGTGCGCAAGGCGGAGGACGTGGAAGACCTGGTCGTCGCCAGGCTGGCGGCCGCGCTGCGCAACGCAGCGACGCCTGCCACGGAAACCGTGAGCTTGCTCGGCCCGCACAAGGTGCTGGCCGTCGACCACGACGGCAGCTCGCTACAAGCACTGGGCGAGTGCCTGCGTCAGGAAGGCTACGAGGTCACGCTGGCTCACTCCGGCGAGGAGGCCCTGGAGCTGCTGGCCGTGCAACGGGTGGACTGCATCCTGATGCAGCTGGCGATGCCCGGCATGGGCGGCAAAGAGGCCTGCCGTCGGATCAAGGCAGCCCCGGTTGTGCGCGACACGCCGCTGATCCTGCTGGCGGCAGATGACGACCGCGCCGCGATGCTGGACGGGCTCTCTGCCGGCGCTGACGACTACATCACCAGGGCCGGCCAGTTCGACGTGCTGCGCGCGCGAGTGCGCGCCCAGCTGCGGCGCAAGCAGTTCGAGGACGAGCACCGCCGCACGCGCGAGCAACTGCTGCAGCGCAAGCTGGAGGCCACCGAAGCGCGCGCGGCGCGCGAGCTGGCCCAGACCCGCGCGCAGCTGATCGACGAGCTGGAGCGCAAGAACCGCGAGCTGGAGGCCTTCAGCTACTCGGTCTCGCACGACCTGCGTGCTCCGCTGCGCAGCATCGACGGCTTCAGCCAGGTATTGCTGGAAGATCAGTTCGATCGGCTGGATCCGAGCGGGCAACGCCACCTGGAACAAGTGCGCAAGTCGGCGCAGCGCATGGGCGAGCTGATCGACGACCTGCTGGAGCTGTCGCGAGTGGGCCGCGCCGAGCTCCACCGCGCCGACGTGGACCTCTCGGCGCTGGCGCACGAGGTGGCCTCCGAGCTGCGGCGGCGCGAACCGGAGCGCGAGCTGGAGCTCGTGGTCCAACCCGAGCTGCGCGCCGACGCCGATGTCCGCTTGCTGCGGATCGTGTTCGAGAACCTGCTCAGCAACGCCTGGAAGTTCACGCGCAAGGTCGCTCGCGCGCGCATCGAGGTGGGGCGCGCCGAAGTCGGATCGGAGGCGCCCTACTTCATCCGGGACAACGGTGCCGGTTTCGCCATGTCCTACGCCGACAAGCTGTTCCGCCCCTTTCAGCGTCTGCATACGGAAGCGGAGTTCCCGGGCACGGGCATCGGGCTCGCCACCATCCAACGGATCATCGACCGCCATGGAGGCCGCGCCTGGGCCGAGGGCGAGGTCGGACGGGGAGCCGCGTTCTATTTCACGCTCAGCCCCCGGTCCTATCGCGGCGACTGAGGGGCCACTGGCCTGTCGACCTAGGGCGCCTGGCGACACATCACAGCTAATCCACAGCTGTGGATAACCCGGGCCCTCTGCCCCCAACTCCTGTGTACAAGGCCCGGAGACGCTGGGCGCTGCAGCCCGGGATATCCACATCCGCCGCGCGGCTCGGCGCTCTCCACAGCCTTCCAGCAGGGTCCATCCGGCGCTTTTCCTCAGCCCAACGGCCTCACATCTCCTGCAATTTTGAACTCTTACAGCGCTATCCCCAGTCTCCACAGGCCCTACTATCTCCGCTCTTTAAATTTAAAAAACTCTCCGGTCGTTTCTTTCGTCAGTCAGCCCGACCTGGGGATCGCGACGCGCGGGTCTACCCTCACCCGGAGTTGCTCGTGCCGAAGGAACGAGCCTGTTGCTGCAGGTGGTACGCGGACTCACGTCACGCCTCCCCATGCAGGGGGCTGGAAGTGTCGCCCCCGCTTCGCTAGAGGGGAAAGACGATGCACGCGGTAGTCAGCAAGCGGGACCTGGCGCGGGTTCTGGCTCGATGCCAGGGGGTCGCCGACAAGAAGAGCACGATGCCCGTGCTGGGAAATGTGCTGCTCGAGGCGCGCAAGAACGGCGAGCTCGGGCTGGCAGCGACCGACCTGTACCTGGCCGTGAGCGGCAGCATTCCCGGTCAGGTCGATCGCGCGGGATCGGTCGCCGTGGGAGCGCGCGACTTCTTCGAGCGCGTGAAGATGATGCCCGAGGGCAACATCACGCTGACCATGCAGGGCGACGGTGCCGTGACCATGCGCGCCCAGGGTCAGCCGCGTCGCTATACGCTCAAGGGCTTGCCGGGCAGCGAGTTTCCGACGGTGCCTCAGCCTGGCGATGGCGCAGCGCCCATGAGCTTGAGCACGCAGACGGTCTCGGACCTGATCGCCAAGACTCACTTCTCGATCGCCGCAGATGACACGCGCCCGCACCTGAACAGCGCCCTGTTCCAGTGGGAGGGTCAGCGCGTGCGCATGGTGACCACCGACGGCCACCGCCTGTCCAAGCTGGAGATTGCGGTACCTGAGCGAGAGGGCAACGCCTCGATGTTGATCCCGCTCAAGGGTATCCACGAGCTCAAGCGGCTGTGCGACGAAGCAGCGAGCGAAGGCGTCTCCACCATCACCGTGCTGCAGAGCGGCACCAGCGCCTTCTTTCGCGTGCCGAACCTGCAGCTCAGCGTGAAGCTGGTGGAGGTCCAGTTCCCACCCTACGCGCAGGTGATCCCACAGAGCACGCAGCATCGCGTGGTGGCTCCTCGCGCGCTCCTGGCTGACGCGCTCAAGGCGGTTTCGCTGGCGGCGAGCGAGCGCACCGGCGGCATCAAGCTGGGCTTGAACGCCAACGTGATGACCTTCGCCAGCGAGAGCGCAGAGAGCGGCGAGGGCTTCGACGAGGTGCCCGTTGAATACACCGGCCAAGCCCTGACGGTCGGCTTCAACGCGGGCTACCTGCTCCAGGTGCTGAGCTCGATCGAGCAGCCTGACGTGGTGCTGGGTGTCAGCGGTGAGCTGGACCCGGCGACGGTCCAGCCCAACAATGCGCCCGAGGGCTTCGACTATCTCGCCGTGATCATGCCCATGCGCATCTGATCCGAGGTGGCGGCGATGTCGCTGGCGGCAATGTCCGTGGCGGAAGTGTCAGGCCCCGGCAGCACTACATTGCGCATCGCGCGCCTGCGGCTCAAAGACTTCCGGAACATCCCGGAGTTGAGCTTCGAGCCAGCGCCGCGTTTCAATGTCATCTCCGGCGACAACGGCCAGGGCAAGACGAGCTTGCTGGAGGCCATCTACTGTCTGGCCACAACGCGCAGCTTCCGGACCGAGCAGATCAAGGAGCTGCGGCGCGATGTGGCCCAGTTCGCGCGCGTCGACGCCGAGCTGCTCGACGGCGATCAACGTCGCAGCCAGCGCCTGACGCTCAGCGCGGAGGGCCGCGGCGTGTACCTCGACGAGCAAAAGGTGGCTCGCCTGAGCGAGTACGCAATTCGCACGCCGGTGGTGGTCTTTCACCCCGGGGATCTCGATCTGACCATGGGCGGAGCGACCGCGCGGCGTGATCTGCTCGATCGGGTGGGTCTATTCGGTGATCCGTCGCTGCTCGACGATCGCCGGCGCTATCGCCAGGCCCTGCGCGAACGGCAGAAGGCGCTGGAGCTACGCGGTGAGCGCGCGCCCGAGCTCGACGCCTACGAGACGCTGGTCGCACAGCATGGAGCCCGGCTGTCGGTCAGCCGTGCCCGGGCTGCAGAGGAGCTGGCGAATGCGGCTCAACCCGGCTTTCGTCGGCTCGCCGCCGCGGATCTGACGCTGGAGATGGCCTACAAGCCCGGCGGGTCCGGCTCCGAGGAGGAGTTTCGCAGCGAGCTCGGCGCGCGCCGTGCCAACGATCGGCGCCGGCATGCGGCCAGCTTCGGTCCGCACAAGGATGACCTGACGCTGACCGTCGGCGGCCGCCTGGCGCGCAAGACCGCCTCGCAGGGCCAGCACCGCATCCTGGCCCTGAGCCTCAAGCTGGGCGAGCTGCGCGCGATCGAGCGCGCCCGCGGCGCTCATCCGCTGCTCTTGCTGGACGACGTGTCGAGCGAGCTCGACCCGACCCGGATCGGCGCCGTGCAGAGCTTCTTGCGTGAGAGCGAGAGCCAGGTCTTCGTCACCACGACCCGTGCCGACCTGTTCCAGACGCCTGGCGCGGGCCCCTCCGAACGGCGCGATTACCGGCTCCGCGCAGGGCTTTTGGAGGCCTCCGAGTGAGACCTTTTCGCAGACCTGATCGGCGCTCTGAAAGGGGCAAAAAACATGCGTGATCTCGGATAGTTCCGAAATTCGCGAAGCTTGCTGTAAAGAGCGTTGAGGGCTATACTGAAACAGCCCCTCGGGGAGACCAGCGGCACAGCAACGGCTCGGTGGCCGATAACGCCTTTTTGGAGCCAGTGCTGTTTTGGCGGCCGTGGCAGCCAGGTGTGTTGCAGCCCGCGATCCCCCGGAGCGGCGGGCAGGAAAATCAGACTTTGACGACGGAACTGCATACGGTCGAGGCAGCCTCGACCTCGACCTCGACCTCTACATCGGTAGCGCCGGTAGCGCCGGTAGCGCCTGTTTCGCTGGATGGAGCGAGCACTCCTCCCCCCGAGGCAGCGCCCAAAGACAGCTACGGCTCGGAAAACATCACGGTGCTCGAAGGGCTGGAGGCCGTGCGCAAGCGCCCGGGCATGTACATCGGCGATGTGCACGACGGCTCGGCGCTGCACCACCTGGTCTGGGAGTGCGTCGACAACGCGGTGGATGAGCACCTGGCGGGCCACTGCAAGAACATCACGGTGAAGCTGCTGGAAGACGGCAGCTGCTCCTGCGAGGACGACGGCCGCGGCATCCCGGTGGACATGCACGAGCGCGGCGTGAGCGCGGCGGAGGTCGTGATGACGATGCTGCACGCCGGCGGCAAGTTCGACCATTCGAGCTACAAGGTCAGCGCCGGTCTCCATGGCGTGGGCGTGAGCGCGGTCAACGCGGTCTCCGAGCACCTGAAGCTGGAGGTGCGTCGGCAGGGTCACGTCTGGGTGCAGCACTACAGCTGCGGAGTGCCGTTGGCGCCCTTGGCGCAGGCGGGCGACACCAATGCCACGGGCACTACCATCACCTTCCTGCCAGATAAGTCGATCTTCAGCGACATCACCTTCCGGCACGATCTGCTGGCGAGCCGCCTGCGTGAGCTGGCTTTCCTCAACTCCGGGCTCGTGATCCATCTGAAGGACGAGCGCGACGAGCCGAAGGAAGACCTGTACGAGTACAAGGGGGGCATCCGGGAGTTCGTGGCGCTGCTCAGCCAGAGCAAGGAGCCCGTCCACGAGGAGGTGGTCGCCTTCGCCACCGAAGTGCCGCTGCAGGCGGGCCGCGGAGACATGCTGGCGCTCGACATCGCGCTGCAATGGACCGGCAGCTACACCGAGCAGATCAGCTGCTACACGAACAACGTTCACAACAAGGACGGCGGCACCCACCTCACCGGGCTGCGTTCCGCGCTCACGCGCACGCTGAACGCTTACGGCACCGCCCAGAATTTGCTGAAAGAGGTCAAGAACGGCCTGACCGGCGACGACGCGCGCGAGGGCCTGATCTGCGTGCTGCACGTGAAGCACCCGGACCCCTCCTTCGACTCGCAGACCAAGAGCAAGCTGGTCTCGAGCGAGGTCAAGGGCATCGTCGAGAACGCCGTCAGCGAGCACCTGGGTCGCTTCCTGGAGGAGCACCCGCAGGTCGCGCGCAAGATCGTGGACAAGGTCGTGATCGCCGCCAAGGCGCGCGAGGCGGCGCGCAAGGCGCGCGAGGTGGTGCGCAAGGGCGTGCTCGACACGACCAGCCTGTCCGGCAAGCTAGCGGACTGCCAGAGCAAGGACCCGTCGCAGAGCGAGATCTACATCGTCGAGGGAGAGAGCGCCGGCGGCAGCGCCAAGCAAGGCCGAGATCGGCGCTTTCAGGCCATCCTGCCGCTGAAGGGCAAGATCCTGAACGTGGAGCGCGCGCGCATCGATCGCATGCTCTCCTCGGAGGTGGTCGCAACGCTGATCTCCGCGCTCGGCTGCGGCATCGACGAATCGGGCGGCTTTGACGTGTCGAAGCTCCGCTACCACAAGATCATCTTGATGACGGACGCCGACGTCGACGGCTCGCACATCCGGACCCTGCTGCTCACGTTCTTCTATCGACAGATGCCGCAGCTGATCGAGGCGGGCCACCTGTTCATCGCCCAGCCGCCGCTGTTTCGCGCGCGCAAGGGCAAGAAGGACCTGTATCTCAAGGACCTCGGCGGCATGGATCGGTATCTCACCGAGAACGGCATCGCCAAGCTGAGCGTGCAGTCGCAGCGCGGCCCGCTGCTCTCCGGGCTGCCGCTGCTGCAGCTCGCGCAGCGCCTGAGCCGCTTCCGGAGCAATCTCGACGCGCTGGAGCGGCGCTGCGACCGGCGCGCCGTCGTGGCCTTCCTGCACGCCGCGGACCCCACGACGGTGAAGTTCGATCAACCGGAGACGCTGCAGCCCATCGCACAGGCGATGCAGGCGCGGCTGACCCAGCGCTACCCGGAGCTCTGCCCGTTGCGCGTCAATGTGCTGCCACCCATCGAGGGGAGGCCGGGCGCGCTGGAAGTCAAGTTCCGGCCCGGCGCGGCGGCGCGCCTGGTGCAGATCAACGAGGAGCTGGTCGAAAACCCGCGCTTCCGCGAGCTGCTCTCGATCGAGCAAGACGTGCGCTCGATCGGCCCCGCGCCGTACATTGCCCGCGTGGAAGGCCAGCCCGACGTGGAGCTGGCGGACAGCGCGGCGCTCGACACCTTCATCCAGGACCGCGGTCGCAAGGGTGTCGTGCTCTCCCGATACAAGGGCCTCGGCGAAATGAACGCCGATGAGCTCTGGGAGACGACCATGAACCCCGACGCGCGCACCCTGCTCGGCGTGCGCATCGAGGATCAGGTCGGCGCCGACGAGCTGTTCAGCGTGCTGATGGGCGATCAGGTCGAGCCGCGGCGCAACTTCATCGAGAAGAACGCGCTGAACGTCAAAAACCTCGATATTTGAGGCTGGGGGGTCCTGGGTCAGGGCTCGGACCTGACCGCCCCCGGGCGCCCTAGAATGAGCCCCCTGATCCTCGGTTCAGGGGCCGAACTACGCGTGGCTCCCGGTATTGGGTTGGGCCATGCCCTCGACAAACGCCTCTGCGGACACAAGTTACGTCCAGAACTGGCGGTCGAACCGAACGAAGGGGTGCGGCTCGGGCTGCTGCGTTCGCAGGGTTAGCCAATGCAAATGGATCAGATGACCACGAAGAGCCGCGAGGCTCTCAGCGCGGCGATGGACAGCGCCGTTCGTCAGGGCCATCCCGAGCTCTTTCCCGCGCATCTGCTGCTCGCCATTCTCGGGCAGCGCGATGGCGTGGGTCCGGCGCTCGTGGAGCGGACCGGCGCCTCCGTCCGGGCGCTGGAAAATGAATTCAAGCAGCAGCTGGAAGGCTTGCCGAAGGTGTCGGGCGGCGCGGCTCCGAGCCTGCACCGTCGCACCATCCAGCTGCTCACCAAGGCCGAGGACGAGGCCAAGCGCCTGAAGGACGACTTCGTCTCGGTCGAGCACTTTCTGCTCGCCGCGGCGGCGCACGACAAAGACGTGCAGGCCATCTTCGACCGGCACGGGCTCTCGTACGACAAGCTGCTGCGCGCGCTGTCGGAGATCCGCGGCTCGCAGCGCATCACGGACCAGGACCCGGAAGGGAAGTTCCAGGCGCTGGAGAAGTACACGCGGGATCTGACCCGGCTGGCGCGCGAGAACAAGATCGACCCGGTGATCGGGCGCGATGAAGAGATCCGCCGCGTGATGCAGGTGCTGAGCCGCCGCACCAAGAACAATCCGGTGCTGATCGGCGAGCCCGGGGTCGGCAAGACGGCGATCGCCGAGGGCATCGCTCAGCGCATCGCCTCCGGCGACGTGCCGGAGTCATTGAAGGACAAGCGCCTGCTCGCGCTCGATCTGTCGAGCATGGTCGCCGGCGCCAAG
>JAICTU010000669.1 GCA_025936205.1 Polyangiaceae bacterium
ATCCCCCGCGAAGACGACGCACAGGAGCGACTGCGAATCGAATTCCTTGCTGGCGAGGATTCTCAGCTCGCTCAGGACCTTGGTGTTCATCTCCTGCGCCTCGTCGATGATCAGGATCGGCCGAGTGCGAGTATTATGAGCAATGCGGCGGTCTCGGCGAGCTCGGTAGACAGAAAGCGCGGTGTCGCCTTGGACAAGTCGATGCCGACCTCCCGCATGGCTTCCAGGACCTCTGGATGGACGCGAGTGCCGGGCTCGGTGCCGGCAGAGATGCCCCGGGCGAACTCGGGATTCGCGAGGGCGTTGAACCAAGCCGCGGCCATCTGCGAGCGGCCGGCGTTGTGAATACAGGCGAAGAGCACGTTCTTCATGCGACCTCTTCCTGGGGTTGGGCAGCGGTGACGACGCTCGGTGCGCCAGCGCGGGAGCTGAAGCGTACTGGGACGAGCCAACAGCCCCGTTGCGGCAGTGAGCGCGGTCCGAGCGCTTCGGAAACGAGCCTGCGCCCCAAGTCAGCATGCACTGTGGCCATGAGTTCTCCTTCCCCCCTCGCTCTAGCAGCAGCCGGTCTTGCCGCGCTTGCAGCAGTCTTCCCACAGGTAGTCCGTCAGCGCGCGCAACGCAGGGTATGCGGCCGCGTAGTAGTGGAAGGTGCCTTCATTGCGGGTGCTCAACAGCCCCGCCTCGACCAGCCGCTTCAGATGATGGCTGAGCGTGGACGCGGCTATGTCCACATGACTCTGGATCGCGCCAGCGGCAGCGCCGCCCTCCCCGCTCTGCACGACAAAGCGCAGAATCGCGAGCCGCACCGGGTGGCCGAGAGCGCTGAGCTGCTCGGCATGGCGTTCCAGCTTGGAAGGCACGAGGTGCTTCTAACAAATTCGAATTAGCGCGCAAGCCATATTTCGATTATTCTGGAATTATGGGCTGCACCGACGAGCTGCTCGTCGTTTGCATCCTTTCGGCGGCCCGAGCGTCCTTCCCATCGAAGGAGCGAAAATGGAATCACACGACAACGATCGAGTCAGGGAGCAAGTTCGAACGGCCTATGCCAAGGTGGCTCGAGGGGCCGACGGCTGCGGTGTGGGCTGCTGTGGCAACAAGGGAAGCGGAAGTCTGGCCATGGGCTACACGCAGGAGGACCGAGAAAGCGTCCCGGACGGGGCCGATCTCGGGCTCGGCTGCGGCAACCCGCAGGCCATCGCGGCCCTGTCCGCGGGCGAGACCGTGCTCGACCTCGGCAGCGGCGCTGGCTTCGATTGCTTCCTGGCGGCGAAGCGCGTCGGGCGCTCCGGTCGAGTCATCGGCGTCGACATGACGCCCGAGATGGTGACGAAGGCTCGCGGCAATGCACGCGCCGTTGGCGCGACCAACGTCGAGTTCCGGCTGGGTGAGATCGAGCACCTGCCCGTGCCGGACACGTCCGTGGACGCCATCCTCTCCAACTGCGTCATCAACCTCTCGCCGGACAAGGCAGCCGTCTTCCGCGAAGCATTTCGGGTGCTGAAGCCCGGCGGGCGCCTGGCGATCTCGGACGTCGTTGCCGTAAAGCCGATGCCCCGCGAGCTCGCCGAGAGTGTCGAGGCGCTCACCGGCTGCATCGCGGGCTCGGCCAGCATCGCTGACCTGCGCGCTCTGCTGGCGGCCGCAGGGTTCGAGTCGGTGCAGATTCAGCCTCGCACCGAAAGCCGCGCCGTCATCGCTCAATGCATGCCCGGAGCCGAAGACTACGTCGTCTCGGCAACCATCGAAGCGCTCAAACCGGGCGGAGCCAGCTGCTGCAAGCCGTCGTGCTGCGCGTAACGAGGAACGAATGATCGCATCGGAAGCCCGCGGCGCCTGGCAGGATATCGAACAGCGGCTCAGACCCTACGTCTCGCGCCGAGTGGCTTCCGCTGGCGACGTCGAGGATGTACTTCAGGAGATCTTCGTCCGCATCCACCGAGGCCTCGCCGCCCTGCGTGACGGCGAGAGCTTCGGTGGCTGGGTGTACCGCATCGCGCAGAGCTGCATTGCCGATGCGGCTCGCGCACGGGCGCGAAGCCCAGTGCAGATAGTCGACGAGCCGCCGGAGACCGCGGCGCCGGCTGCTGAGGAGAGCGAAGATCTCGAAAGCGAGCTCGGCGCGTGCGTGGCCCTCTTCGTCGCGCGCCTGCCGGCCCCCTACCGAGAGGCGGTCACCCTGACCGAGCTCCAGGGGCTCACCCAGAAGGACGCGGCCCAGCTGCTGGGCGTGACGCTGCCTGCGATGAAGTCCAGGACTCTGCGCGGGCGCGAAAAGATCCGGGACATGTTCGAGGAGTGCTGCCGCATTTCCGTCGACTGCCGAGGCCGGGTCACTGCGTGCGAGCCGCGCGCGCTCGAGGACATTCCTGCGGACTGCCGCGAGGCCGCCGCGGCCTGGGCGACCCGCCAGCGCCCCTAGAAGCCCCGGAGCGCCCTTCATGACTCCGAACCCTTGCTCGCCGCCCCAACCACCGTCCGTTGCGGCGAGGGAAGCAGCAAACCCAAGAAACTACTGCCTGTCGCGAAGAGCGGGCGGCGGTCTTATGGGCTTACCCAGGGGCCATCAATCCTGCATCGGGTGGACAAGGTCGATCTGAGAGACGCGCCCAGCTGGGCTTACCAACTCGCGGACCAGGAGGCTCACATCGAGCGCGGGGGCGGAGTGCGTCAGACGCCCGATCGAGATGAGGTCAATCCCCGTCTCGGCCACCGTTCGCACCGTCTCCAGAGTCACATTGCCGGACGCTTCCAGGATAGGTCTGTTAAGTCCGACGCCTCTGGCGCGAGTGGCGGCGGAACGCAATTGCTCCGGCACCATGTTGTCCAGCATGATCCATTCGGCTCCTGCCCCCAGGGCCGCTTCGAATTCGTCGAGGGTCTGAACCTCGACGTCCAGCTTGACCTCGTGCTGATCGCGCTTCATGCCAGCACGGGCGCGCTGGATAGCTTCGACGACTCCTCCGGCGGCGCGGATATGATTCTCCTTGATGAGCGCCATCGCGCTCAGATTTTTTCTGTAGTTCTTACCGCCCCCGAGTTCGACGGAATATTTGTCGATGAGCCGCAGGCCAGGGGCAGTTTTTCGCGTGTCGTAAATCTGCACGCCGGTGCCCTCGACCGCTCGGACATAGGCCGCCGTGGTGGTGGCGATGCCGGACATGCGCTGCAAAAAATTCAGCGCGACTCTCTCCGCAGTGAGGATGGCACGTGCGGGGCCCTTCACGCATGCGACGACGGTTCCAGCGTGCACCGTGGAGCCGTCTTCCGCGTACGACACGAACTCGATTCGTCGATCGAGCGCTGCGAAGGTCGCCTGGATGACGCTCGAACCCGCGACCACGCCGGCCTGTCGAAACAGGATCTCAGCACGTGCAATCGCTTCCGCCGGAACGGTCCACCGAGTGGTGACGTCATCCCCAGCGGCGTCTTCGTCCAAAGCGGCGTGGACGACCCGCTCGATCTCGCGTTGAGCCAGCGGCGCGGGAGGCGTCTGAAATGTCATCAGTGAGGTCATCGTTGTTGTGGCCACTCTGGCGCCGAAGTAGCACACGCGCAACCCCCGCCGCGCGCGGCTCGCGCCAGCGCCCTGACGCAGCCGGGCCGCCCGGAGTTGCCGCGCAAGCCCGGCGCGGTCGGCCCCGGACTTCACGCGAGGGCGCAAAGGCCTCAGAAAGAAGATTCTTTGACCGGTGTCGTCGAGCGATGGCGACCCCGGGCGGTGTCCATCGTCGAGTCGCTCAACTGCTGCGACGCAGAGGGGGAGCGCGGCTCATTGTCCCCGAGCCTCGCCGGCATCGGGCGCCGCCGGCGGGCGTTCGAAGGTGTCCAAGCGGCGCGCGATGCGCCGAATGAACAAGCTGAGTAGCAGCATGACTGCGGCTCTGAGCAGACCTGCGCCGAGCTCCGCGATGTTTCTCGGTCCAAAGGCTGCGGAAGAAGGCGCGAGCCACGGTAACAGCCAGGACGTGATCCCCACTCCACCGGGCACGAGATACAGCGCGACG
>JAICTU010000684.1 GCA_025936205.1 Polyangiaceae bacterium
TGCCCCTCCAGCGCATCGGCTGCGGCTCGCTCCCGCGCCAGCTGCGACAACGTCTCGTGTGCGATCTTCCATTCGCGCCACCGCCGATCGCGAGCGCTCGGGTCGTGCAGATCGCGTCCAGCGAAATCGACCGCGTACCCGCCATTTTCATCGAGCGTTGCGCTTCTCTCTCCTGACCTTCTCTCCGGATGCAAATTCACGCGCGGCAACAATCGGGTTTGCCGATCCAGAGCCTCGACGAGGATCGCGCTCCGTTCGGCGTGCGCCGTGCGCCCCCGCACGGCCCGATATCACACCACGTGGGCACGACGCCGTGCGCCCCCGCACGACGCCTTCCGCTTTCGCACGGCCCGTCCGCCCCCGCACGGCGCGAGACCGTATCGGGTTCACGCGGGCTGCGTGTGCCGCTCTCGCAAGGCCGTCCGGCTTCCGGTCGCTCCGTCGCCCTCCATCCGGGTTCAGAGGGTCTGCCCAGTTCCTGCGGACTGGCTGTGAAGTGGAGGTCCGGCCCATTCCCTGCGCACGCCGTGCGCTCGGGCGCTGCACGTCGCCGCTGCGCTCAGCTCGAGGGGCGCCCGCTGTCATCCCCGGCCCAGTGCCGAGGGTTGCGCGCCACCTGACGGGCGAACGGGGCGCAGCTATCTCGCCTCGTTGACCGCCGCTACCAGAGCCGCGGCACCAACCGATACCGCACCCGCTCCCGATAGTTGTCGTACCCGGGCAGGTCCTGAACCAGCAGCGTCTCCTCGTCGATCAGCCGCCAGACGAGCAGCGCGATGAACAACGGCAGCACGCACAAGCCCCAGAGCGAGCCCAGCGCCAGCGGGATGCCGGCGAGCATCAGCAGCGCGCTGCCGTACATGGGGTGCCGCACCAGCGCGTAGGGACCGGTGTCGATCACGTGCTGCTCGCTGCCCACCTCGATCAGCGCCGAGGCAAAGCTGTTCTCCCGGAAGACGCGCAAGACCGCGAGGTAGCCGAGCGCAACCATGAGGTCGCCCAGGACCACCACGCCGAGCGGCACGTGGGACCAGCCGAAGCGGTGGTCGAGCCCCGGCACGACCATCGCGATGGAAAACGCGAGGCTCGCCAGCGCCTGGACGGCCTTTTGCCGCGGGCGCTGCTCGGCGCGGAACCCTGCCTTCAGGCGCCGCTCGAGCAGCGCCGGATCGTGGCGCTGGATGTAAAGCGTGGTGAGCGCCGAGCTGAGCAGGAACACGAAAAAAAACACCCAGCCTTCGCGCCAGCCGAAGCCGCCGGGCAGGAACAGCGCCAGGATCATGCCGGCACCCAGCTGCGCGAGCCCGCCCCACGCGCGCCAGTGCAGGCTTCGTGGGGTAGGGTGAGTGGCGCTGGACATGGCTTCGGAGCGAGTTATAGCGCTCAGGGAGCCTACCGGCAGGGGTGGCAGAGGGCAGGCCGCGGGCGGCGCGCTTTGCCCTGCCGCTGTGTTCAGGCCCGGCGCGACCCGCCCCCACTGCTGGCATCCACCGGCACGATGATTCACTACGATTACCAGGGCAGAGTCGTCTTCATCACCGGGGGCACTTCGGGGATTGGCCTCGCCACCGCGCGTGCCTTCGCTCGCGCGGGCGCGCGCGTCGTGCTGGCTGCGCGCGGCGAAGAGCGCGGCCGACGCGCGCAGGAGTCGCTGCAGGATGAGGGCGCCAGCGCGCTGTTCGTCGCCACCGACTGCCGGGAAGAGCGCTCCGTGACGCAGGCCGTGGCACAAGCCCTCCGGCACTTCGGTCGCCTCGACTTCGCCTTCAACGCGGCCGGCGTGGGCGGAGACATGGCTCCGCTCGAGCGCGCGAGCCAGGACGTCTGGGACGAGGTGCTGGCCGTCAACCTGCGCGGTGTCTGGCTCGCGCTGCGCTGCGAGATCCCGGCGCTGCTCGCCTCGGGCGGCGGCGCGATCGTCAACATGAGCTCCATCTATGGCGCAGCGGGCAAGGCCGCACATCACGCCTACGTCGCCTCCAAACACGCCGTGATCGGCCTGACCCGCTCCGTGGCGCTGGAATACGCCGCGCGCGGCATCCGCGTGAACGCCCTGTGCGCCGGCGCAACGGCAACGGCTTCGATGCTCGAAGCACAAGCGGCAGTCCCGGAGCTCGTCCAGGCGCTCGTGGCGCAACACCCGCTCGGGCGCCTGGCGAGCGAGGAAGAGATCGCCGGCGCGGTCTTGTGGCTCTGCTCGGATGCCGCGGGCTACGTCACGGGCGCGCCGATCGCCGTCGACGGCGGCTTCCTGGCGGCGTGACGCTCACGCCTTCGCGTCGCCGAACCAGCGCTGCGCCAGTCCAGCGCTCTGAGCTAGCGAGGGGAGTGGGCTCGTCCCCGCGCGTCGCTCGGCGACATCAGGAAGTCCTCTGCGCGGCACGGGACAGCAACCACCACGCGGCCGAGATCAGCACCAGCGCGAGCGCCAGCGGCAGGCACCAGGGCGCGATCGCCCCCGCCGCCGCCATACCCAGACCGAACACCGAGAGATACGCGGCGATGCACATCGGACACTTCGGCAGCAGCGCCAGCGCCACCCCCAGCGCGAGCGTGAGGGCCGAGCCCACACGCCCGCGCGCCCGTCCACGACAGCAATCACGCGCCATAGCGATCCCGATGCTTCACCCAGGACATCGGCTCCGAGCCCTCGTCGCGGCCCTTGGGCGTGAGGTCGAGGTAGTTGTACGTGGTGTTCAGCAGATCGATGCCGCGCGCGTAGCTCGAGTAGGTGTGAAACACCTGCTCGCCGTCGCGGTAGAACACGCTGATGCCCGGCATGTCGGCGCCGTACGCCGGGAATTTGCCGAAGTTGTAGTCGATGCTGCCCGTGGCACGCTCCTCGGGCGTGAACGACGTGCCAAAGTCGTGGTTGAAGCCGTTCTCTCCGCAAGAAACCCACTTGAAGGTCCAGCCGAGCTGCTGGGCCATGCGCTGCAGCTTCGGGAGCGGGGCGCGCGAGATGGCGGCGAACGTCGTGTCCCGCTGCTTCAGGTGCGCCTCGATGCCGCCAAAGTGGTCCGCCCAGAACGAGCAGTTTTTGCAGGCCCGCTCGTTCTCCGGCGCGAACATCAGATGATAGACGACCAGCTGGTGCTGGCCCTCGAACAGCTGAGCCAGCGTTTCGGGACCGTTCGAGCCCTGAAACGTGTAGCTCTTTTCGACCTTCACCCAGGGCAGCTGCCGCCGTTGCGCGCTCAGCTGGTCGCGCAGCTGGGTGAATTGTTTCTCTTTTTGCAGCAGCTCGCGGCGCGCCGCCAGCCACTCCTGTCGTGATGCGATGGGATGAGTCATGAGCTCGGTGTAGCGCCCGCTCCGCCCGACCAGGGAGTGACAAGCGTGGCGCGATTCCGGGCCAGGGACACGGTGGGCACATGCTGGCGTCGCCGGGCGCCGCGCGGTTGCGAGCCCCTGCTCCAAATCTTGGCGCTTGTGCCTGGAAGAGTCGGAATCTACGGTCGAATTCGCGCATGGACTCCCAGATCAACGCTGCCGCGCTGGCGCTCGCGCGCGGGGATCCGCTGGCCGCGTTGAAGCGGGTCGCGTTGCGAGACGATCCGTCCGCGCTCGCCTTGCGTGGCATCGCCATGGCGCAGCTGGGCGAGTTCGGGCGGGCGCGCGAGCTGTTGCGCCAGGCGGCGCGCGGCTTCGGCACGCGCGAGCCCCGGGCCCGCGCGCGCTGTGTGCTGGCCGAGGCCGAAGTCGCGCTCGCCGCGCGCGACTTCGGCGGCTCCGCGGCGGCCTTCGAGCGCTCGCGGGCGCGCGCGCGCGCGGCGCTCGCGGCGCACGGCGACACCCA
>JAICTU010000396.1 GCA_025936205.1 Polyangiaceae bacterium
AGACGCAGCTCGACGCCTACCGCGCCACGCGCGAGATCCACCTGGTCAGCTCGTTCATGGCTTCGCTGCTCACCGGTACCTCCGTCGCCATCGATCTCGGGGACGGCGCCGGCATGAACTTGCTCGACCTCAAGACCGCCCGCTGGGACCCGACGCTGCTCGACGCCACGGCTCCGGGCCTCGCCGAGCGGCTGCGTCCGGCGGTGCCCTCGCACACCCCGGTGGGCAGCATTCATCGCTATTTCGTCGAACGCTACGGTTTCCGCGCGGGCACTCCGGTCGTGGCATTCACCGGCGACAACCCGAGCAGCCTGGTGGGCATGGGCGCGATCGAGCCTGGCCTGCGCCTGGTCAGCTTGGGCACGAGCGATACCGTATTCGCGGCGATGGACGGGCCGCGCACGGATCCGAATGGCTATGGGCACGTGTTCGGCAACCCGGCGGGAGGCTTCATGAGCCTCATCTGTTTCACGAATGGATCGCTCGCCCGTGAACAAGTCGCCCAGCGTTTCAACCTGGACTGGAACGCGTTCGGGGCTGCCATTGCGGAAACACCAGCGGGCAATCGCGGCAATCTGATGCTCCCCTTCTTCACGACGGAGACCACCCCGCGCTTGCTCGATCCCGGGGTGGAGCTGTTCGGTAGCCCCGAGTTCATCGCCTGGCAGCGCCCCGCGGAAGCCGTGCGCGCGGTGCTCGAAGCGCAGGCGCTGTCCATGCGCAAGCACTCCGACTGGATTGGTCACGCGCCGAAGCAGCTCGTCCTCACCGGAGGCGCTTCACGCAATCCTGGCATCCAGCGGGTCATCGCCGATGTGTTTCAGACACCGGTGCGGGTGCTGCAGGTCGCCAATGCGTCCGCGCTCGGAGGCGCGTTACGCGCCGCTCACAGTGTCGGCAATGTACCGTGGCCGGACCTGTTCGGCGCGTTCGTGGCGCTGGATCCGAAGGTGCGCGTCGAGCCCGATCCCAGCACGCGCGCGGCCTATACCGCCCTTTCGGGCGCGTTCGACGATCGGCTGGCGCAGCGGCTCGCGGGGAACCCCCGCACCACGAGCGTGCCGCGCCAGAATTGACCGGCTCACACCGATTTCGCGAAACTCAGCCAGAACTCTGGCCGATGGGGAAAGGCAGGAGCGAACATGGCCGGTTGTGTATTTCGGATTCAGTTCTCGGATGGTCGCGTCGAAGAGCGGGAGCTCGGAGACGGTAGATTCCAGATCGGTCGTGAAGCGGGCGCCATCGTGCTCGGCGACGCGAAATCATCCGCGGTGCATGGCGAGCTGGTGATCCAGGGCGCGGCGGTCACCTATACGGATCTCGGGTCGTCCAATGGGTCCTTCGATGCCCACGGCCGGCGCCTGACGGAGCCCACTCGGCTCTCGCCGGGCCAGTCGGTCCAGCTCGGGAACTCGGCCATCACCTATCTGCGCGCGCCTGCGGGGGCGGTTGCCCCTGGAGCGGCGCCGGCTCCACGAGCGGTCGTGGCGCCTACCCAGCCCATGGAAGCGGTCGAGGCAGCGCCTGCCCCGGTTCCCCTGCGGCTGGCCAGCCCCGCGGCGGGCTCCCATCAGGGAGCGGGCGCCCGCGGGGGCAGCAGCGGCTTCAGCCATCCCAGCTCGGAGGTGCGCCACAGCTATCCGCTCTCGATCGGCTCGGCTGGCATCGGCGAAGCCCTTCGCTTGGTGATGCAGACCTTGCCGTTCCTGCTGGTGCGGTTCGGCATCCTGTGCGCGCTCACCGTGGCGGCGATCGTCTACTGGATCGTGCTGGTCGGTGGGTTCGTGTTCCTGTCCAAGGCCACGCCGTTGCTCGGCTGGATCTGGATCGTCGGCTTGCTGATCGTCGGCGGCAGCATCTGGCGCTTCGTGGTGCGCTACATGCTGTACTTGATCAAGGCGGCGCACATCGCCGTGCTCACCGAGCTGATCACGACGGGCAGCATCGCCAACGGCAGCCAGGGCATGTTCGAGTACGGCAAGCGCGTGGTCACGGAGCGCTTCGGCGAGGTGAACGCGATGTTCGCCCTCGACCTGTTGATCGCCGGCATCGTCGGCGCGTTCAACCGCACGCTGAACTGGGTCGCGAGCTTGCTGCCGATCCCGGGGCTGGACTCGGTGATGGGCTTCGTCAATGCGGTGCTGCGCGCTTCGACCACCTACATCGACGAGACCATCTTTTCCTACAACCTGGCCCGCGGGGACGAGAACGTCTACCGTTCCTCCAAGGATGGGCTGATCTACTATGCCCAGAACGCCAAAGAGGTGCTGAAAACCGGGCTCTGGGTGGTGGTGCTGGATCGCGTGCTGACGGTCGTGATCTGGATCGTGATGCTGGCTCCGGGCTTCGCGCTGAGCTGGATGCTGCCGGGGAACACCGGGGGCACGGTGATGATCGTGGGCGCCATCCTGTTCGCGGGTAGCGTGCGCTCTGCCTTCTTGAAGCCCCTGTTCCTGACCATGGTCATGGTCAAATTCCACGCAATGGCGAAAAATCAACCCATTAACCTGGAATGGGATCAGCGCCTCAGCACCGCGAGCAACAAGTTCGACGAGCTCAAGCAGCAGGCCGCCGCCTGGGTCCGACCCAGCCGTGGCCCGCAGCCCGGCGCTGCCCAAGCAGCCTGAAACACGGTCCTCGCCGCTGTCTCACATCGAGGGCGCCGGGGTCCCCCGTGGGGAGCCGGCGCCTTTCCGCGCACTCGCCGGATCCGCCCGGCGTGGCATGCTGGCGCAATGCGCGAAATGGGGTTTTGGCGCTGGCCCCCCCGGTCGTCAGTAGGGTCACACTGGCCGCGAGGAAGTGCGTGCCGGTGAATGTCGGGGCGCTCAGAATCAACTGATCCAGAGCCGCCCCTGGAGGCCCTCCTGACCCACCGCATTTTCCTTTCCCCGCCCGATGTTGGCCCCCAGGAGCGCCAGGCCCTTCTCGACGCATTCGACTCGAATTGGATCGCCCCGCTGGGGCCCGAGGTCGATGCGTTCGAGGCCGATTTTGCGCGGGCGGTGGGCGTGGGTCACGCCGCGGCCCTGAGCAGCGGCACGGCGGGCCTGCACCTGGCTCTGGTGTTGCTCGGCGTGCAACCGGGGGACGAAGTGTTCGTGCCAACCCTGACCTTCGCCGCCACCGCCAACGCGGTCGTGTACGTGGGGGCGCGCCCGTTCTTCATCGACGCTCGAGCCGACAGCTGGACGCTCGATCCCACGCTGCTCGAGCGCGCGCTGGTCTCGCGCGCTCGCGCAGGCCGTTTGCCCAAGGCGGTGATCAGCGTCGATCTATATGGTCAATCTGCCGACTATGCCGCCATTGGCGAGCTATGCCGGGCGCACTCGGTGCCGCTGCTGCAGGACTCCGCGGAGGGGCTGGGCGCGACCCACCGAGGGGCGGCGCTGGGCAGCCAGGGAGCGCTGGCGGTGTTCTCCTTTAACGGTAACAAGATCATCACCACCAGCGGTGGCGGCATGCTGGTGTCCGAAGACGGTGCGGCCATCGCCCGCGCCCGTCATCTGGCAGCTCAGGCGCGCGAGCCCGCGCTCCACTACGAGCACCGCGAGATCGGCTACAACTATCGCATGAGCAATCTGCTCGCGGCGCTCGGTCGCGCGCAGCTGCGCTCGCTGGGGGCAAAGGTCGAGCGGCGCCGGCAGCTCTTTGAAACGTATCGCTCCGCATTGAGCCGCTACCCCCAGTTGAGCTTCATGCCGGAGGCGCCCTGGGGTACCTGCACTCGCTGGCTCACCTGTCTGACTTGCGGCTCTGGAGCTGAGCGCGACCGCGCCATCGAGGCGCTGGCGCGTGCCAACATCGAGGCGCGCCCGGTCTGGAAGCCGCTGCACCGCCAGCCCGTGTTCTCGCGCTTCGAGTGCGCCGGCGGTGAAGTAGCGGAAGACCTGTTCGCGCGCGGGCTGTGTCTGCCGAGCGGCTCCAATCTGGAAAGCGCAGACCAGGCGCGCGTGATTGAGCTGCTGCAGCGCTGCTTCGAGCGAGGGGAGCCCGCGTCGTGAGCACTCGCATCGCGGTGTTGCGCGGCATCCAGGTCGCGATCGACCAGTGCGTGCTGAGCGCCGCGCTCTGGGTCGCTTTCTACATCCGCTTCGACTGGGAGCTGCCGGAGTCGATGCTGCGCAGCTTGCTCGTGCTGTGGCCGTACGTGGTGGGCATCGAGTACGTCGTGCTGTTCGCGCACGGCGTGCCTCGCTATGTCTGGCGCTACGTCGGGCTGCGTGAGGTGAGCCGGATCCTGTCAGCCACGGCCGCGGCCACGCTGCTGCTGCTCTGTCTGCGCGCCGCGGGCGGACACTGGCTGCCCAAGCTCACGCAGCAAGCGCTCCTGCCCTACGGGGTGATCGCCATCAACTTCACGCTCAGCTTCCTGGGCGTGTCCGGCGTGCGCACCTTGCGCCGTCTGCTCAGCGAAAAGTACAAGGCCGACAGCCGCCGCCAGCGCGGCATCGAACCGGTGCCCACGCTGCTCTTTGGCGCGGGCCAGGCCGGGGTGCAGGTGGCCAAGGAGATCGAGAACCGCCCCGAGCTCGGCATCAGCCCGGTCGGCTTTCTCGATGACGACCCCGCCAAGCGCGGCACGCTCGTGCACGGTATTCCGGTACTGGGCAGCATCGACGCGGTCGGCCAGATCGCGCCCGGCCTGCGCGCGAAGCAAGCCTTGATCACCGTCTCCAACGCCCAGGGCAAGACGGTACGCCGCATCTCCGAGCTCTGCTCCAAGGCGGGGCTGGACGTGAAGATCGTCCCGGCCGTGCACGAGCTCGTCGGCGGCCAGATCAATTTGTCCCGAATCCGTGACGTCGCCATCGAAGACCTGCTGCGCCGCGAACCGATCACGCTCGACTCCGAGGCCATCGCGCACGCCATCCAGGGCCGCACCGTGATGATCACCGGAGCCGGCGGCAGCATCGGTAGCGAGCTCTGCCGGCAGGTTTCTCAGTTCGCACCGAGCTGTCTACTGCTGGTCGAGCGAGCCGAAAATGCGCTGTTCGAGATCCATCGCGAGATCAGCCGTAACTTCCCGGAGCAGCGCACCCTGCCCTGCATCGCAGACATCGGTGATCGCGGGCGAATGACACAGCTGCTCGGCGAGTTTCAGACCGATGTGGTGTTCCACGCTGCGGCGCACAAGCATGTGCCGCTGATGGAAGAGCAACCCTGCGAGGCTGTAAAAAACAACGTGCACGGGACGCGCCAGCTCGCGGACTTGGCCGACGAGCACGGCGTTGAAACGTTCGTGATGATCTCGACAGACAAGGCGGTGCGCCCCACCTCGGTGATGGGCGCCAGCAAGCGCGCGGCCGAGATCTACGTGCAGTCGCGAGCTCGCTTCAGCCACACGCGCTTCGTCACGGTGCGCTTCGGTAACGTGCTGGGCTCGGCAGGCAGCGTGGTACCGATCTTCAAGAAGCAGATCGCGGCGGGCGGCCCCGTGACGGTGACCCACCCGGACATGGAGCGGTACTTCATGACCATTCCCGAGGCGACCCAGCTGGTGCTGCAAGCAGGCACCATGGGCGCCGGCGGTGAGATCTTCATCCTGGACATGGGTGAGCCCGTGAAGATCGTCGATCTGGCACGCGATCTGATCCGTCTTTCGGGCTTCTCCGAGGACGAGATCCGGATCGAGTTCAGCGGCGTACGGCCCGGTGAGAAGCTGTTCGAGGAGCTGTCGACGGAGCAAGAGGCCGCCAACCGCACTCACCACCCGAAGATCCTCGTGGGCCGCACCAGCGCCGAGCAAGTCGAGGACGTCGAGCACCTGCTCGATCGACTGGTGGAAGCGGCGATCCAGGGCGCCTCCTCGTTGGTCAAGGCGGAGCTGCGCCGCATCGTCACGGACTACACGCCTCTGGCTGCTGAGGAGCCCGCGCTTTCGGAGCTCACGCCGGCGAGCGCCGCGGCGCCGCTGCCCGACACGGGCGCCGCCAGCACCACGCGCCGGACGCGGCCTCCCGAGCCGATTGTCCCGCGCGGGATCGTCAGCGGCGGCGCGCTCAACTGAGCCGCGTCTACCTCGGTAGGCTGGCCTCAGGCCAGTAGCGGGAGAGCGCGACGCCCAGCACGAGACCCAGGGCCAACCAGAGCAGTGCGCGCGAGGCCCGTGCGCGCTGCGTGGGCTCGCGAAATTGAATGCGCCTCACGCGCTGCGCTTCGGCATCCACCAAGAGCACGCCCTCGACCCCGAAGGCGTGGCGGTACTCGAGCAACTGCCTGCGCGTCGGCCCATGCAGCAAGCTGAGCGCTCGCTCGCCGGTCTTCACTTCCGCGACCCAGGCAGTGCCCGCCGCTTCGACGAGATAGTCGGCGATCAGGTCGAAGCTCACCTCTTGCCCATCTGCCAAGACGGACCAGGCGCGGCGCACCTGGCGCCCCAACACGGTATAGCCGGCGCGCTCGAGCACCAGCGCAGCGGCGCGCTCGGCGTGCTGTGCTCGAGCGGCACGCCGCACGCGCCGGCTTCGCGCCAGCTGTTTCACCAGGTGCAACGCTAACGAGCCCGACAGCGCGGCGACACCCATTCCGAGCAGGAACGCCGTTGGGCCGATCCGGAGCAAGTCCGCGGGTTGCATGCGCCCGCGACTGTCGCACGAACACCCACGCCAGGGAACTCTCGGTGCCCCCGCACCGCGGTCCTCGCATCGAAATTCATACGTCGTTCCGTTTCCAAAGATTAAGGACGAGCGTAGGGGGCCGCGCTGAATCAGACTGAAGAAGCTGCATGCTTGCTGTGAGACATGGCTCGGGTGACGCGGAGGGGCCGCTGCCTCCCTCTTCATCCGCCACGCGCGCGAGCTCGCCGACGGAGGCTTCGCCGCCGCCCTCGGAGAGCGGAGAGTCGCGCCGCGAAGGCAAGGTGCACAAGCCCGGCGACGTGGTCGACGGGCGCTATGTGCTGATCGAGCCGCTCGGCAAGGGCGGCATGGGCGTGGTCTGGAAGGCGCGCTCCACGGCGCTCGATGTCGAGGTCGCGGTGAAGCTGGTGCGCGGCACCACGCCCAGCGCCGAGGCCTTCAAGCGCATGGCACGTGAAGCTCACGCCGCGGCGCGCCTGGGCCACCCGGCGATGGCCACGGTGCTCGATTTCGGCGCGACGCCGAGCGGCGACCCGTATGTGGTGATGGAGCTCTTGCACGGCGAGTCGCTGGGCGAGGTGCTCGGGCGCGAGCGCAGGGTCGAGACGCTGCGCGCCATCGGCTTGCTGTTGCCCATCATGGATGGGCTGCGCGAGGCGCACGACAAAGGCATCGTGCATCGCGACATCAAGCCGGAGAATCTCTTCCTCTCCAAGACCACACGCGGCCGCCTGCAGCCCAAGGTGCTCGACTTCGGCATCGCGAAGCTGGAGCAAGCCACCGATACGAGCACGCGCCTGACCCAGGACGGCGCCGTGCTGGGCAGCCCGGGCTATTTCTCGCCCGAGCAGGCTCGCGGTCAGACGGACATCGACTTCCGCACCGACATCTGGTCGATCAGCGTGGTCTTGTACGAGCTGATTACCGGCGAATTGCCCTTTACCGGGCCGAACTACAATGCGCTCCTGATGAGCATCCTCAAAGATACTCCGAAGCCCATCATGGCGTACGGGTACGGGGATGACGAGCTGTGGCGCATTCTGCAGCGCGGTCTACACCGCGATCGCGAACGACGCTGGGCTTCGATGTGGGAGCTCGGACGCGCGCTTGCGAAGTGGCTGCACGACCGGGGCGTGCGTTCGGACGCTGCAGCGCGTTCGCTGGAAGAAGTATGGCTGGAAGCTCGTCCCAGCGAGCAAGCGCCGCCCGGCGCGGACGCGCCCAAGGAGGGCACTCGGCGGCGCGTGCTGAGCACGCTGATCAAGCGCCGTTCCGCGGATACGCTCGCGGGTGAGACGATCTCCACGCTCAGCGGGCAGCGCCGCGTCGCGACGCGCGTGCTGGGCTGGGGCGCGGCTGCCGCCGCGATCCTTGCGCTGGGTTGGAGCGTGCTGGCGCAAGCACCCAGCGCGCAAGTCGCGCGCGCGGCCGCTGCTGCAGAGCACGGCGCGGCCCTGGCCGAGCTCGCGGCGCCGAGTGCACCTGCGGCAGCTCCGCCCGCGGCAGCTGCGGTCGACCCGATCGCCACGGCGGTGGTCACAGCCCCTGACGCACGCGCGACAAAGAAGCCGGCGCTACCCAGCAATCAGGTGCGCGCCGCGCTCGGAGAGCGCAGCGCTGCTGGGACGGATCCTGTCAGCCAGGGTTCGGTGCAACACCCGAAGCCGGTGGACACCAGCAAGACCCGCCGCCCTGTCGCTCGCCCCACGGTTCAAGTCAAGCAAGCGCCCGGGCGCAAGCGTATGGACCAAGAGTTCGGCTTCTGAGGCCGGCTGGGACGCGATTCGCTCGAAATCGGGCTACAAGCGACGGGGTTTGGGCCGTTCCGATCCGACGGAAGGGCCTCGATGTCGAAAACCAATCGCCTGGAATCTCGAGCTCGCTGCTACCGTGCGTCGAGCTGGATCGCTGCTGGCGCCGCCGGCTGGTTGGTAGCGACCCCCGCTCGGGCGGCCGAGCCTGCGGCGGAGTCCCCTGCCGGGGAAAACTCCAGCGCCAACCTGGATCTGGCACGCAGCGTCGCAGTCACCGGGCGCGAAGCCTTCAATGCCGGTGACTATGAAACAGCACTGGCGCTGTTTCGACGCGCTTACACGCTGTACCCAGCTC
>JAICTU010000799.1 GCA_025936205.1 Polyangiaceae bacterium
GCTGCGCTCGCTGCCGATGTAGATGCGGCAGCCGTCGGCGGAGAGATAGTGCACGGTCTCCGCGCTCGCCGTGTTCAATTCCGCGACGGGCGCCAGGCTGCCGAGCGGATCCGTCGGCGAGGCGCGACGCGCGCTCCAGATATTGGACTGTGCGCTGCCATCGCTGTCATCCAGGCTGACGCGCGTCGTCGCCCAGTAGATGGTGAGCCCGTCCGCGCTCTCCAGCGCGTGCGCGTCGTCGTAACGAGACTCGATCTCGGTGACGGGCCGCGTCGCTGCAGTTGATAGATCAAACTGGAAGATATTCCGCGCCGCGCCGGTCGCCGGACGATCAAAGTACAGGAAGCGACCATCCTTGGTGATGCTGTGCACGAGGTCGCCTTGTGCGGAGTTGATGCCGGTGAGCAGCCCGGGCTCACCGAACTCGAACGCGGTGCTGGCGCGCAGCGCGACATAGATGTCCTCGCCCGTGCCGAGACCGGGGCGATCGGAGGAAAAGAACAGCTGCAGCCCGTCGGGTGACAGAACTGCCTTGCGTTCACTGAACTCCGTGTTCACCAGCGGTACGAGGCTGGGCGCCGCGAAGGGCTCCGCGATGCTGGCCCGGCTCGCACGGTAGAGATCGTAATCGCCCGGCCCGCCCAGATCGCCACGATCGCTGGCGAAGTACGCCGTGAGCTCGTCGGGCGTCAGCCACAGGCCGTACTCATTGCCTGCGCTGCTGAGCCCGGGGACGAGCAGCGGGGACTGGAACGGCTGGCTCGTGTCACAGGGCGCGGCGGGCGGCTCCGGCACAGGCGTCGTGTCAGGCGGGGCGACGGCAGCGCTGCCTGCATCCGGCGGCGCCTCCGCCGACGGGGCAGCGATGGCGCCCGCATCGCCCGCAGGGTTGAGCAGACGCGCGGGCGGAAGAGCTTCCGAATTGCCTGCCGCGCCCGTGCTCGCCCCAGCGCCGGCAGTTCCCAAGCTGATCGCGGGCAATGCGGGCGGCGCCGAATTGGACGCGCCCGCCGTGCCATCCGACGCTTCGATCGCGCCGTCGACCGTGCTGACATGGCGATCGTCCACACAGGCGAGCTGCGGGACCAAGCAAGCCAGTGCGAGCAGCACCGATCCTGGCTCGGCAACCCCGCGGACGCCGGCAGAAAGTCTGCGCGCGACGCTCTCCGAGGACGCGGCGAAAGCTGAGACGCTCCGCAAACGGCAGGCCATACGGCGTCACCTTTACGAGCCGACCCGCCACCTTTCAACCCTTGCTCGGGGCCTGGACGCTGCAAGGCATGCGATTCGTGCCGGGGCAGCCTGCGCGAGCAGCGTGCCCAGCGACTCAAATCGAACTTTCGCCGGACGCAATCCGGCGCGCTGCAGGAAACCATCCCACTCTGGGCGAGACCCAGTCGCGTCCCGCAGCACATGAGCACCGCCCTACCCCCGCGTCAGCGTCAGACGCGAGCGATTCGCGTCGCTCAACGCTGGCGCCCGCCCGGCCAGGTGCACCCGGATCCACGCGCCTCCGTCGGGTCGATTCGATACGTCGAGGCTGCCGCGGTGCGCTTCGACGATCTCGCGGCTCAGCGCCAGGCCCATGCCGCTGCCCTGCGGCTTGGTCGTGTACAGCGGCACCATCGAGTTCTGCATGGCTTCCGTCGAGAAGCCGGGACCGCGATCGAGCACCTCGATCGCGCTCGCGCCGTCGGCGCCGATTGCGACGCGCAGCTCGATCTCGTCGGGGGGGCTGCCGGCCTCGCGCGCATTCTTGATCAAGTTGATCAGCACCTGCTCGATCTGGGCCGCATCGAACCAGCCGTGGCGCTCCGGCGCGCTGGGCAAGCGCACCTCCGGATAGAGCGCGGCCAGGTGCGCGAGCAGCGGCGCGAAGTCCGTCTCGCGGAATTGCGGGCGTGGCAGCCGGGCAAGCGCGGCGTACCCTTCGAGGAAGCCGCGCAGGTGCGTGGTGCGCTCATCGATGGTGTCAAACATGCGCTGGTACTTGTCGGCTTGCCCCAGCTTGGTGCTGAGCATGCGCGCCGAGTGCATCAGCGAGCTGATCGGCGCGAGCGAGTTGTTCACCTCGTGGCTGATCACGCGCACCACGCGCTTGAGCACCTCGATTTCGCGGCGATGGATCTCGCGCGTCATGTACTTCACCACCAGCAGCGTGAGCGGCTGCCCGTCCATCTCGAAGCTGCGCCGCGACAGGTGATAGCTCTCGCGCCGCCCCTCCACCTCCACGCTGAAGAAGCGATCGGTCTCGCCCAGCAGCGCCTCGCGCAGCGGGGCGGCCGCGGCGCTGACCAGGCGAATGAAATTCTGCCCCTCC
>JAICTU010000476.1 GCA_025936205.1 Polyangiaceae bacterium
ATCCCGCGTTCCAGCGATTCTTCGGCGAACGCTTCAACCTGCCGCCCGAGACGCAGCTCTCGCTGGGCTCGGGCGTCATCGTGAGCCGCGACGGCTACATCCTCACGAACGAGCACGTGGTCGAAGGCGTGTCGGACATCCAGGTCACGCTCTCCGACGGGCGCACCGTCGTGGGGAAGATCGTCGGATCCGATCCCGACACCGACCTCGCGGTGGTGCGCGTCGCGGCGGCCGGGCTCACCCCGATCACGTTCGGCTCCTCGGAGAGCGCGAAAGTGGGCGACATCGTGCTCGCCATCGGCGACCCGTTCAGCGTCGGCCAGACCGTCACCATGGGGATCGTGAGCGCCGTGGGGCGCGAGATCGGCGCGGCAAGCCCGTTCGGCAGCTTCATCCAGACCGACGCTGCCATCAATCCCGGCAACTCGGGCGGCGCGCTGGTCAACATGGCGGGTGAGCTCGTGGGCATCAACACCGCCATCATCTCGCGCACCGGCGGCTACCAGGGCATCGGCTTCGCCATCCCGTCGAGCATGGCCAAGGAGATCGCGCAGGCCTTGCTGGAGCACGGCAAAGTGGTGCGCGGCTGGCTCGGTATCGGGATCCAGGACATGGATCCCGAGCTGGCGAGTACCATGGGCCTCTCCAGCCGCGACGGCGTGCTGGTCAGCGACGTGGAGCCCGGCAGCCCCGCGGAGAAGGGCGGCCTGCAGCGCGGAGACGTGGTGCTCACCGTGGCCGGCAAGAAGACGAACTCCAGCACGCAGCTGCGCAACCTGGTCGCCGCCACCGGCGCCAACAAAAAGGTGGAGATCGGCATCCTGCGCAACGGCAAGCCACAGACGCTGAACGTACTGCTCGGGGAGCTGAAGACGGAGAGCCCGCGCGGGGCCGCCCCCCAGGCGGAGCAGCACGAGCAAACGCTGGAGGGGCTGACCCTGGAGGGCCTCAACCCGAAGCTGCGCCAGCGCCTGAACCTGCCCACCACGGTCAAGCAGGGCGTGGTCGTCACGGGCGTCGCGCCGGACAGCAACGCGGCGGAGCGCGGGATGCAACCCGGGGACGTGATCCTGGAGGTGAATCGCAAGCCCGTGGGCACCGTCCCCGACTTCATGACGGCGTACAAGCAGTCCTCCGGCAAGGGCGCCTTGCTGCTCGTGTACCGCGAGGGCCGCACACGCTATCTCGTGCTCAGCAAGTAACCGGACGCTGGGGGGGCTCGCCGGTCATTACTGCCGGGGCCCCCCGCACCCCGGGCGTGCAACTGCCGACACCAGGATGGCGCCCGCTCAGGGAGTGACACCGCCCAGCGCGGCCAGGACCTGGCCGGTTACAAAGTTCGAGTCCGCGTTGGAGGCGAAGAACACGTACGCCGGTGCGATCTCTTCGGGCTGCGCCGGGCGCTTCAGCTCCGTCTGCGAACCAAAATCGGCCACCTTGTCCGGTGGCAAGCCCTGATCGGCGGGGTTCAACGGCGTCCAGACGGGCCCCGGGGCGACGGCGTTCACGCGGATGCCTTTGGGAAGCAGCTGCTGAGCCAGCGAGCGCGTCAAAGCGTGGATGGCGCCCTTGGTCGCCGAGTAGTCGGGGAGCTTGGGCGAGCCGAACAGCCCCGTCTCCGAGCCGGTGGCGATGATCGCGCTGCCCGCGCCCAGGTGAGGTAGGCACGCCTGCACCATGTTGAAGTAGCCAAAGACGTTGACCTGGAAGGTCCGTTCGAGCTGCTCCTGGCTGAGCTCGGCGATGCTCTCCGTGCGGGTCTGGACGGCCGCATTGCTCACCAGGATGTCGAGGCGCCCGAGCTGCTGCACGGTCTGCTGCGCGCTCTGCCGGCAGAAGGCTGGATCTGCCACATCCCCGCGCAGCGTGAGGCAGCGACGACCCGCCGCCTCCACCGCGCGGCGCGTCTCCTCAGCGTCAGCATCGTGCGAGTGGTACGCAATGGCCACGTCCGCACCCTCCTTCGCGTACAACACTGCCACGGCCCGTCCGATACCGGAATCACCGCCGGTGATCAGGGCGACTTTTCCTTCGAGCTTGCCTGCCGCGCGATATGCGCTCGCATGGTAGCGCGGACGCGGCACGAGCTCGTTTTCGGCTCCAGTGCCCGTCAGGTGCTGCTCGCGAAAGGGAGGCTTGGGTTCGTGCAGCCCGGAAGCCGCACGCTGACTTGCTGCTCGAGCTGCGCTCGTATCGTTTGCCATGGCGTCGAGGGGTGCAGAGCACATGCCAGAACCGGGCGGCGCACGCAGCGCACACCAACTCGCCACGCGAACGGCCAAGGCGCCACGCTCGGGCGCGGAAAATTCCTCTTCGCTCTGGGCCGTTTGCTGCAGATGTCTCCTCGATCAGCGCCAGACCCGGGATCGGTCAGCCGTTTGCGTCGTTGGCACCCGTCCTGCAACTCCTGGTCGACTGTGTCCACGCTGCGTCGGATCCGCCTTACGGACAGGATCGTGCGGCGGTGCGCCGGTGTCCCTCGTGGACAGCGGTGCGCCGTCGAGTTCGACCCCTCGCCGTCGAGAACGGCTCGTGCGGCGGCGGGGCGGAGCGGGCGTTCCCACGCTCGCCTCCGGATCCGTAAAGACCGACTGCAGCACCCACGTCGTGCGGTGGGGCGACTACTACCGCACGGCGTGGACCCTTTTCCCGGTTCGCCGCGTATCCACCTCCCACATCTAGCCCAGCGCCCGGATAGCCCAGCGCCCGGATAGCCCAGCGCCCGGACCGGAGCACCCCGAGGAGCCATCCCAATGAAAGCCACGAGTTTGCTGGAGAATCAACATCGCCGCGCCGAGGCGTTGTTGAAGAAGCTCGAGAGCGGCGTGGTCGACCACGCCGCCGTCCTGGACGAGCTCGCCAACAGCCTGGCGGCCCATATGGCCATCGAGCAGGACATCTTTTACCCCGCGATCAAGCGCGTGAACGAGGAGCTCGTCAACGAGAGCTACGAAGAGCATGCGCTCGCGGAGGTGGCGCTGAAGCGCCTGATGGCGACGGACCCTGAAGACGACGAGTTCCTGGCGCGCGTGACCGCGCTGAAAGATCTGCTGCAACACCACGTCCAGGAAGAAGAGGATGAGCTGTTTCCTGCCGTGCAGGCAGCGATGGACAGGGAAGCCCTGGAGCAACTCGGCGAGAGCATGCAGCAGCGCTTCGCAGCGGTGGTCGAGGCTGGATTCGAAGCGGCAGTACCCAAGGGCTGGGCCAAGACGTCGGCGGATATTTCCAAGCGCTCGGCCGTCAAGGCCTCTCGGAAGGCCCGCTCGGCTCCGCAGAGCGAGCCGGGTTCGGACGAAAGGAGCGCGGGATGGCCCTCACCCGTTCGATGATCTCTTCCGCTCACCCGAAGGCGAGCGTCGCCCAGCAGTCCCAGGCCTGCGAGGTGTGCGGAAATCTCTACGACAAGGCGTTCGAGGTCAAGCTGCACGACCGCGTCTTCACCTTCGACTGCTTCGAGTGCGCCATCCACCGGCTGGCGCCGCAGTGCGCGCACTGCAATTGCCGGGTGATCGGTCACGGTATTGAAAACGATGGCGTTTTCTACTGCTGCGCGCATTGCGCGCGGCGCTCCGGCGACGCCGACGCCCGCGACCGCGTGGACGGCGACTGAGCACCGAGTGCGACCAGATCGTCACGCTGAGTCCGTGAGAACCGAGGCGGAATGGCACGGAACCGCCGCGGAGCGAGGCTGCCCGGGCGCGAATGCTCGCGAATACTTCTGCGGGGTCACCGGCACCCCGGTCCGTGGCACGGCGGATGCAGCGGAGCCGCCCGTTACTTGGCCGCAGACTCGCGGCAAAATGGAGGAACAAAGTGATCATCAAACTACTGACCGGCATTGGTGCGATCGGCATGGGTGCCCTCTTCGCGGTCACGGGCTGCGGACATAGCTCGCCGCCCGCGGAAAGCGCGGATACGGCGCTCGCGCACCCCATCGCCACGGTAGATACGCATGGTGCCGCGGACTCGATCGCCGAGGCGCGCTGTGCCCGCGAAGATCGCTGCACCAACGTCGGCGCCGATAAAAAGTATTCGTCGGTGCAGGACTGTCTGACGCGCGTGCGGGACGACTGGAAGGATGATCTGAACGCTCGCCAGTGCCCGGGCGGCACCGACGAGAAGGAGCTCAACGAGTGCCTCGATGCCATCCGGCACGAGGACTGCTCGAGCCCGTTCGATTCGCTTTCCCGTATGAGCGAGTGCACGGCAGGCCAGATCTGCAAAGAGAAGTGAGCGCGGCGATCTGCGCTGAACAGTGAGGGTACCATGGTCCGGATCGATCAGAAGCAAGCACGCGCGCAGTCGGGCTGGGAGGCGGCCCCCGCGCCTCAACCCGATATCCCCTTGCCCCCGGAGCCGGATGGACCGCCTCCCGCGGAGCCGGTGGAGCCGCCGTTGCCGCATCCGAGCGATCCGGACCACCCCTTTCCAGACTACGTGGACGTCCCACCGGTCCAACCGATGGGCACTGAAGAGCAGAAGGCGTCATGGGTACGATGATGCGAGGCGCCGCAGCAGAGAACGCGATGGCCGCGCTGCGGAACAAGGCGCCGGGCGATTGGCAGCGCATCGGGCAAGTGCTGGTCGGCGCGGGACTGATTGCGTTCGGCGCGCGCCGCGGGGGAATGCTGGGCATCCTGGCATTTGCCTATGGCATCGAGCGGTTATCGCCCCTGGCGCTCGGCGGGGTCTCGTTGAGTCGCCTGCTGCTCAACGTGGCGCGTACGGCTGCTCCGCCCCCGTCCCGCCGTTTCGGGGACGGTGAACGAGACTGCGTGGACGAGGCTTCGTGGGAGTCCTTTCCCGCGAGCGATCCTCCCGGGCGCGGCGTCGGCTGAGGGCGCTCTTCAAAGAAATTGATCAAAGAAATGCGGCGACGGGGAAGTCGACGCTCTTCAGCACTTCCCGTCCGGCGACGATGTCGACCTGCTCGAGGGGTACGGCGAGCGTCACGGGACGGTTGAGTCGATCGAGGAGAACGACGTCCCCGTTGTACGTGCCTGGCGCCAGATCGAGTGAGATCTGGAACGCGTCGCACGGACCGTCGGCTTGGTCTTCGTCTCCGGGAGCAGCTCGGACCGAGAGCTCGAGTCGATCCACGCCCAGCCCACCACAATCGATCGGGTCACGCCGCCCGCTGATTGTCCATTGCACCGTCAGCGTGCCTACCGCAGTCGGAGGCTCCGGAGCAGGCGCAGGGGCAGCTTTGGAAACGGCAGCTGCATGAACCGGCGCTGCCGGCACGTATTCTGCGGCCATCACCGACGGGGGCAGCTGCAACGCGAGCGCGGCCAGCCAGAAATTGGCGTTCCAGGCTTTCATACGCATCTCCTCCAGGCCGGGGATCAGCAGGAAGTATGCCCGCCATCCTCTGCTGCGAATTTCTAGCACTTCGCCACGGCGCACGCCGCATTGCACGGCCTCATTTGCAACACGCGAGGCGATAACGCACTCGCTAACCGAACAGACTGCGTGCAAATCGTCCGGAAATTCGCGACACCGAATTGGCATGTAGACTGCAATACAGCGCGCCATGCGGCATATTTCTGACGTACTGGATGGCGATTGGGATCGAGTCACGGGCGCTGCGCCCTGCCCCATCTGCGGCGGCGAAGCCAACTGCCGCACACATTCGAACGAGGCCTTCGCGTGTTGCGTGCAGCGGCCCTCTGAGTGGCGCTTGAACAACGGTGGCTGGTTGCACCGGATCGCGGCACGCCCCTGTTTTGGAGCAAGCTACGGACTGCAGCGGGTCGACTTCCGTGAGCCGGAGGCCCGTGCGTCCGGTGTTCTTCCGTGAGCGACGGCCGAGAGAGCATCCACCCTGCGGACGCCAGACCAGTTTGCCCGGGGTTAAATCCCCAGCTTCGGTGGGACGAAGCGGAGTATCTGCGGGGTGAGCTCTACACGGAAGAACATCTGGTCGCCCATGCGGTGGAGCTGGCCCAGAGCCACGGAGCGCCACGCTCTGCGCTGACGCCGGGCCCCTTGCGCGCGCGCTTCGCCGGCGCACGCAAGCGCATCCACGAGGCGTACCGGATTCTCGCTGCCGAAGCACGCCATCGTCGGGAGCCCACGCCGGCGGAAGAATGGCTGCTCGACAACGCGAGCGTCGTCGAAGACCAGCTGCGCGAGATCGCGGAGGACCTACCGCTCGGTTATCTGCTGGAGCTGCCGCGCCTCGCCCGCGGCGAGATGCGCGGGTACCCACGCGTGTATGGGCTGTGCATCGACTATTTGCGGCACACCGACGCGCGTGTCGATGTGCACACGTTGTGCGAGTTCGTGAGCGCGTACCAGCGCGTGGCCCCACTCACCATCGGAGAGCTGTGGGCCGTGCCCATCATGCTGCGGCTGGGCCTGAGCCTGGGCGTGGGAGCGCTCGCGGCGTCCGAGGCGGCCGCTGAGGATCGCGCGCGCGGCGACATCTGGTCCGAGCGCCTGCTCAAGGCGGGCGCCACGCCGGCCGAGACAGGCGCGGAGCTGCGCGAGCTGGAGCAAAGCCGGCAGCCGGTGAGCGCTGCCTTTCTCGTGCAGCTGCTGCACCGCTTGCGCGAGCACGACGGACCTCCGGAGCGGGCTCGCGAGTGGATCGCCGAGCGCTGCGCAGCCATGGGCACGACGCCCGAGGAGCTGGCGCGGCGTGAGCACCTGCGCCGGGCGGCGGATCAGGTCTCCGTCGGCAACGCCATCACCAGCATGCGTGCGGTCTCGGCGTTCGACTGGGACTCCTTCTTCGAGCGCACCAGCCAGGTGGAGGCGGTGCTGCGGCGCGACCCGGCGGGCGCCTACCTGCCGAGCGACAAGGCCACCCGTGACCGCTATCGGCACGCCGTGGAGGCGCTCGCCCGGCGCAGTCCAGCGGACGAGATCCGCGTCGCCCAGCAAGCGATCGAGCTGTGCGAAGCCGCGCGCACGGCCAGCCCCGACGACGCGGTGCGCTCC
>JAICTU010000121.1 GCA_025936205.1 Polyangiaceae bacterium
CCAAGCACGACGCCGCCCGCGCTCAGGAATACGATGTTCTCATCCGAACCCTTCGCCATCGGGAAACCCAGGCCTCCAGCGTAAAAGCGGCGTGAGCGGGCCAGGTCGGTGACGCCCAGCGTGACGACGGTGATGCGACTCGGCATGTGCCCCACGCTGCCCCCGGTCGGGGCGCGACGCAATGGCAAAGGCCCCAGTCCCGCGACGCGCTGAATGTCGGTCTATGAGGGCTCCGATCGTGCCGAGCTGGATCATGGCTCTTCTCGGGGCGCAAATTCGCGGGGCGGCGTACTCCGTCGGGAACTGCGCTGAGCGGCACTCCGTCTCACGCCGCAAATGCTCGATCCGAAGTCACCCTCGGTCTCGCATGACACGGAGCAAGGCGATGCGCCTGCGACGACCCGGCCGTCGCGCTCCCGAGAGCAACCGCGACTCTGACCTGGGCCGTGCGCCAGCGCCGCAACGATTGGGACATCCGCATGTACCGCGCTCGTGTGCTGCAGCGCCTGGGGCGCAACGACGAGGCGATCCGTGACTTCTCGGTGGTCGCCAGCATGGACGCGCGCAACCTCGAGGCGGTGCGCGAAGTCCGGCTGCACCAGGCGCGCGAGGACCACAAAGCCGCCCTGGCCGCCGGACTCTGGACGCCCATGCCCAAAGAAATCCTGAGCAACGGGCGGGCGGCTTGCCCGCTTTCAGGAGTGACGGCGCGCCGTGAGCGGCGGTGGCGTGTCGGCTGCCCCTGCCACTCGCCTGCGGAACAGCGCCACACGCGCCAGCAGTGCCGTGGTGATGGGAACGGTGATGCAAAGCAAGATGCAGATCAGCCACGGGTGCAGCACCAGGCGGCCTTCTAGCATGGAGAAGTACAGGATGGCCGCCAGCGCCACGGACCAGCTGCCCAGGGTGTACGCGAGAGCTGGCGGGTGCATGCGCAGAAAGAAGTCCGGCAAACCGAAGAAGCCGATCGACGAGATCACGACAAGTATGCCGCTCAGCGCCAGCAATGCGGCGACCACGGCCTCGACCCAGAGCGGAAGCTGGCTCACTCGATCACCTCTCCACGCAAGATGAACTTTGCCATCGCGGATGAGCTCACAAAGCTGAGCAGCGCGATCAGCAGCGCCGCCTCGAAGTAAGTATCGCTGCTCTGACGAATCCCGAATACGAGCATGACGAGCATCGCGTGGCAGTAGAGGAGATCCAGCGCGAACACACGGTCCTGGGCGCGCGGCCCTCGGATCAATCTGAAGACCACGAGCAGCGATGCGACGGCATAGCAGGCGAGCGCGAAGCCCGTTGCGGCGGAGAGCACAGGACTCATTCGAAGATTTCCCTCAGCGGTTTTTCGTAGCGGGCCTTGAAGCGCGCGACAAACTCAGCTTCTTCCCCAACGTCCCATACGTGCAGCAGAAGGGCGTTGCGATCCAGGGCAAGCTCCGACCACACCGTGCCTGGAACCACGGTGGTCACCATGCATAGCGCGGCGAGCCCGAGCGGGTCGCGCAGCTCGATAGGTATGATCACGAACTTCGATCGGGGCCGTCGCCAGCGCCAGGTCAGAACGCTCCAGGCGATCTCGAGGTTCGAAAATGAGACGTCGTAGCCGACCTTCAGGATGAAGTGCACGGCGAGCAACGGATGCCTCACGCGGACCCTGGTGGGTCGCAACCGCGACGTGAGGATCGGCACCGCCCATCCGAGCGCGAGCCCGATCAAGAGCTGGCCGGCACCCGCCGCGCGCGAGAGCGCGAGCCACAATGCGAGTAACACGGCCGAGGTCAGCGGTGCGGGCAAGAGCTTCTGGAGGAAGATCACGGAGAGCCCTCCAGCTGGAGCCCGGCTCGTGCCGGCTCGGGCACAGCCTGCGCTGACAGCACGGCATCGATGTACTGCCCGGGGGCGTACAGTGCCTCGGCGGCGGCGCTGGTGTAGCGCAGGACGGGCTCCGCCCCGAGCGTGAGCGCGCAGCAGGCGAGCAGCAGCGCGAGAACCGCCACCGCCTCCAGGCTCTTCAGATGTGCCACCAACTGGCTACCCGCCGACCAGAAGCGGCGGATGCCCACCCGGCAGAGCGAAATGGTGCAGGCGATGCTCGACAGGAGCACGAGAGCCGAGAGCGACCACAGCACGGACGCTATCGCCGCGGAGCCGGCTCCCGCGCCTCGTTCGGCGCTCAGCACGCTGGCGAGCAGCGCAAATTTGGCGATGAAGCCGGAGAGCGGCGGCACTCCGGCGACCAGGACGGCGGCGGTCATGAACATCAGTCCGAGCAAGGCCGTGGAGATAGGGAATGAACGAGCCACCAGCGGCAGCTGTTCGTCGTCGAGATTCGTGTCTTCTCCGGGCAGGAGTTCGACGTCGGGCAGCGAGGGCGCGCCAGGACTGCGGGTCCGCTCCATCAGCTCGACCAGCAGGAAGAGCGCGCCACCGGCCCAGGTGGCGCTCAGCAAGTAGAAGAGCGCCGCCGAGGTCACGGCAGGATCACCGACGCCGAGCGCCGCCAGCAGCGTGCCCGACGACACGATGATGGAGAAGCTCGCGCTGCGGCCTGCGCTGACCGAGGCCAGGAGCCCCAGTATGCCGAACAGAACGGTGGCGAGGCCGCCGTAGAGCAGTACGGGGCGCCCGAAATGCGCAGAAGGGCCGGCGTTCGCCGAAAAGAACAGCGTCCAGGAGCGCAGCAGCGTGTAGATGCCGACCTTGGTCATCGGCGTGAACAGCGCCGCGACCGGCCCGCTCGTGGCAGCGTAGGCCGGGACGAGCCAGGAGTTGAGCGGCCAGATCGCCGCCTTGATCAGGAACGCGAGCGCGAGAACGGCGGCACCCGCATGCAAGAGTCCGCGATCGCGCTGCGGCACGAGCGCAATCTTTTGCGCGACGTCGGCCATGGACAGCGTGCCCAGCACGCCGTACAGCACCGCCAAGCCGATGAGAAACAGCGATGAGGCGAGCAAGTTCACCGCGATGTAGTGCAGACCGGAGCGCACGCGGGGCCACCCCGACCCGTGCAGTTGCAGGCCGTACGAGGCCGCGAGCGTGACTTCGAAGAACACGAACAGATTGAACAGGTCTCCGGTGAGGAAAGCGCCATTGATGCCCATCAGCTGAATCTGAAAGAGCGGACGAAAGTGCGCGCTGGCCCTCGCCCACGACGCCTCGGCATACAGGGCGACACACAGGCCCAGGACACTGACCAGCACGAGCAGCAGCGCGGAGAGCCGGTCCGCTACCAGGACGATCCCGAAGGGTGCCCGCCAGTTGGCCGCCAGATACACGATCATGTCGCCGGAGCCGCGGCCGCTGTCGACGCGTTGCAAGAGCGCCGCTGACACCACCACGCCCGCCAGCGTGGCCGACAGGTTCAGGATGGGCTCCAGGCGCCCGCGCCGCTCCCCGATCCACAAGAGCAGAGCGGCCGTGACGAGCGGCAGCAGGATCGGCAGCACGATCAGGTGCGGCAGGAGCCCGCTCACTTCAGCCTCGTCCCATCGACGTGGTCCGTGCCGCTCAGGCCGCGCGACGCGAGCAGCACGACCAGAAATAGCGCCGTCGTGGCGAAGCCGATGACGATGGCGGTGAGCACGAGGGACTGCGGAAGCGGATCCGTGTAATGATCGAGATCGGCAGGTACCCCGGGCTCAACGATCGGCGGCTTGTCGATGAAGATGCTCCCCACGCTGAAGATGAACAGGTTCACGGCATACGACAGCAACGTGAGGCCCATGATCACCTGAAAGGTTCTCGGGCGGAGTACGAGCCAGACCCCAGCTCCGGCGAGCACCCCCACCACGAGCGCCAGCACGGCCTCCATTCAGCTCACCCTCATCGGCTTGGGCGCCGCCGAGCTGCGAGCCGGCTTCTTGTGGGCGCGGAGGGACTGGTGAGCGAGTGTCGTCAGGATCAGGAGCGTTGCGCCGATCACCACAATGAACACGCCCAGATCGAAGAAGGTCGCGCTCGGCAAGTGCACTTCGCCGATCAGCGGCAGCGATACGTGCGCGGTGTGACTCGTCAGGAAGGGATAGCCGAAGAAGACGGCGCCCAGGCCCGTGCTCGTCGCGAGCAAGAGGCCCGCTGCCAGCCAGCGTGCCGGGCGAACTCGAGTGCGCGCCTCCACCCAGAGCGCGCCAGAGGTGATGTACTGCATGATGATTCCGATGGCTATCACCAGCCCTGCCACGAACCCCCCGCCGGGCTCGTTGTGCCCGCGCAGGAAGAAGTGCGCTGCCACGACGACGACCACAGGCAGCAGTAGCCGAGCAATGACTGCCGGAACCATCAGGTATCCGCGCGCCGCCTCACCCGCCTTGCGCGGCTTCACCAGATCGGTGACGACGTCGGCCGGCAAGGCGCGTTGTTGCTGGGGCGCACCGAGCGCCTCGACGGGAGGGCGGAAGCGGCGCAACAGGGCGTAGACGGTGAGCGCGACCGCCCCGAGCACGGTGATCTCGGCGATGGTGTCGAAGGCGCGAAAATCGACCAGCATGACGTTGACGACGTTGGCGCCACCGCCCGCGGGCAGCGAGCGGCTGAGGAAGAAGGGCGAGATGCTCTGCGGCGCCGGCCGGGTCAGCATGGCGTAGGAGAGGGTTGCCAGCCCGCCGCCTGCTCCGAGCGCGAGCAGGAGATCTCGGGCGCGGCGGGCCCGGTCTCTGATGCTGACGCGAACGCCGAGCTCCTGGATGCGCATGGGCAACCAGCGGAGCCCGAGCAAGAACAGGGTTGTCGTGACCACTTCGACGAGGATCTGTGTGAGCGCCAGATCGGGCGCGGAGAACCAGACGAACGTGACGCAGGTGACGAGCCCCGCGCCACCCACCAACGTGATCGCGACCAGCCGATGGAACTTCGCCAGCACGGCTGCGCCGAGCGCGCACAGCGCGCCGATCAGCCACAGGCTGACGAACGCAGGCGAGGCGGGCAAGCGCTCGCGTTCGCCCCAGGAGAGCGGAACCTGCCGCGCGGCGAGCAGCGCGAGCAGAAGCGCCACCGCGATGATGCTGAACATTTGGGGCTGAAGCCGCCGCGTCCCGACGACGCGCAGGGCGGCTCGCGAGAAATGCGTGCTCGCGACCAGAGCGCCTTCGAACAGGCGCCTGCCGTTCAGGCGCCCGGGCAGTGGCGGATCCTGGAGCTGGCCCCGCTCCTGCTGCCCGCGCAGCCAGATGTAGCCCACGATCCCGCCCCCGATCGCCACGAGGCTCATGAGCAGCGGCAGGTTGAAGCCGTGCCAGATCGAGAGACTGTATGCGGGGAGCTCGCCGCCCACCACGGGCAGAGCTGCCGCCGCGAGCGACGTACCGATCGATCTTGCCGGGGCGACCCCGACGACCAGGCAGCTGAGCACCAGGAGCGCGATCGGCGTGCGCATCCAGCGCGGCGCTTCCTCCGGGGTTCGGGGCAAGTCGGTCGAAGGAGGGCCGAAGAAAATATCATAGCCGAAGCGCAGCGAGTACACGACCGCGAACAGCCCTGCGAGCGTGGCGAGGCTGGGGAGCAACACCTCCACCCAGCGATGAGAGGAGAGGAAGATCGTCTCGGCGAAGAACATCTCCTTGGAAAGGAAGCCGTTGACCAGGGGCACGCCGGCCATCGCCCCACTGGCCACGAGCGCCAGCGTTGCGGTGCGTGGCATCGACCGCATCAGACCATTCAGGCGACGGATGTCGCGCGTCCCGGTTTCGTGATCGACCACGCCCGCCGCCATGAAGAGAGAGGCCTTGAAGGTCGCGTGGTTCATGATGTGAAATACTCCCGCAACTGCCGCGAGCGGGCTGTTGAGGCCGAAGAGCAGCGTGATCAGGCCGAGGTGGCTGATCGTGGAGTAGGCGAGCACGCGCTTCAAATCGTGCTGGAACATCGCGATATATGCGCCGAGCAGGAGCGTCGTCATGCCGGCGCCGCTGACGATCCAGAACCACAAGTCCGTCCCCGAGAGCACGGGCCAGAGCCGCGCGAGCAGAAATACCCCCGCCTTGACCATGGTCGCCGAGTGCAAGTAGGCGGACACCGGGGTCGGCGCCGCCATCGCCCGCGGCAGCCAAAAATGAAACGGGAACTGCGCGCTCTTGGTGAACGCCCCGACCAAGATCAGGACGAGCGCTACGGGGTAGAGCGAGTGCGCTCGAACCCGCTCGCCAGCGGCCAGGACGGTGTCGAGATCGTAGCTCCCGGCGATGTGCCCCAGTAGGATGACTCCCCCGAGCAGCGCGAGCCCGCCTGTGCCGGTCACCGCCAATGCCATCAGCGCGCCACGCTGGGCGTCGACTCGGTGGTGCCAGTATCCGATCAGCAAGAATGAGACCAGGCTCGTGAGTTCCCAGAAGACGACGAGCTGAACCAGGTTGCCGGCGACCACCACGCCGAGCATCGCCCCCATGAATGCGAGGAAGAACGAGAAGAAGCGCGCAACGGGGTCCTCCGGGGACATGTAATAACGCGCATACAGAGCGACCAGAGCCCCGATGACGGTGACGAGGACGGTAAACAGCCACGCAAGCCCGTCGATCCGAAACACCAGGTCCAGCCCGAGTGAAGGCACCCACGGCACCGTCGCGCGGATCACGCCGCCGTCACGCACCCGCGGAAACAGGCTGATCATCCACACCGCTGCCACGGTCGAGACGAGGCCTGCACAGCCCGCGAGCAGCGTGCGGGCGCGCGCCGGCAGTAGCGCGGCGACCAGGCTGCCGACGAACGGCAAGAGCAATGGGGCGACCACCAGCATGGCGCCCACTCTATCGCCTGGCTGAAACAGTTTCAGGGCAGAAGCTGTGGCAGCGATGGATCACCAGCAGCTGTGCCAGGGTGAAGTCCTGCCGCTCTCCTCGAGCCCTTCCGCGTTCGGTCTGAGCAAAACCGCTACACCCGGCGCTCGTTCCGCTGAAGATTGGAACGTGTGACTGGGGAAACGCTGCGCGCCTGGAAGCGTTGCGGTCTCCCGCACTGCCCACGTGGTGAGCGGGCACAGGCATGTGGCCCGCGATGTGCAGACGCCGTGTGCAGGCGCCTGCTCGGCCGAGCCGCCTGTCGCCTCGGACCAGCCAAGGGTCCCTCCAAACTTCGAGCGAAGCCATGCCGAACGTTCTTCCGTCGCGCACGCAGCCACGGCTGCGATCCATTCTGGTCGGAGTCGACCTTTCGCCAGGGTCGGACCGAGTCCTCCGGCGCATTCCGCTCTTGCCCCTGGACGCGAAAGCGCAGCTCACGCTCCTGCATGTGGTGCCCAAAGGCCTGCCCGTGCGTGCTCGGCGCCGCGCCATGGCCGACGCGAACAAGGCCCTCGCGGTCGAAGCGAGCGAGCTGGCGGGCCAATTGCCGGCGGGTGTGCGCATCGAGCGCATCGCCACGGAGGGGGCCGCCGCGCTCGAGATCGCGAACCACGCCCGGGCAGCACAGGCCGAGCTCGTCATCCTGGGGCAAGGCGGACGAACAATGCGCCGCATTTTTCTGGGTTCCACCGCTGAACGCGTCATTCGACGAGCACAGCTACCGGTGCTGGTGGTCCGCCTTCCTCCCAGGGCCCCCTACCGCAGGCCGGCGCTCGCGCTGGACTGCGACCCCGCTGCGCAAGCGGCGGTCGCCCTGCTGCTCACCGTGATCCCCCCACCACGCCCGACTGTCGCGGTGATTCACGCTTACGATGTGCCGTATCAGAGGCTGATCTACCCGAGCCTGAGCGAGGCCGACGCGGAGGAGCAAAGGGAAGAGGCGAAAGCATGGGCCTCGGATCAGGTCGGGCAGCTCTTGGTCGAGTCTTTCGCGCAGGCCAAGGTCCCGCCCCTCGAGAGGCCTGCCTGGAGAATGCATGTCCTCTATGGCTCGCCCAGGGGCGTGATTCAGAAGGTGGCGAAGAAGGCGGATACGGATGTACTGGCGCTCGGGACCCACGGATACTCCGGCCTCGCTCACGCCCTGCTCGGGACGGTTGCCGGCGATGTGCTGCGCGATGTCCATTGCGATGTGTTGGTCGTGCCGCCGCCGCGCCCTGCGTGATGCAGGCGTGCGTTTGCCGCCTGGCGCTGTTTGCCACAAGCCCACGATCCGAGCGTACGGTGTGCAGCGGCGCCGGTAAGCTGGAGCATGAACCGGGAAAGCCACATCCAGGTGACAGCGATCGATCACCAGCGGCTGCGCCGTATCGTCGAGGAGTGGTCGGATACTCGCGACCAATACGCCGCCGAAGCACTGGCGCGGGAGCTCGATCGCGCCGAGGTGGTGCCCAGCGAGGCCATCGCGGAGCACGTCGTCACGATGAACTCCCGCGTCATCTTTGAGGACGAGCAAAGCGGTGAGGCGAGCGAGGTCTCTCTCGTGTACCCGAGGCAAAGTGCGCCCGAGCTTGGGCGAATTTCCGTGCTCGCGCCCATCGGTACCGCGCTTCTCGGGCTTTCGGTTGGCCAAACCATAGACTGGCCCGTGCCTGGTGGGCGGCAGAAGCGCCTGCGCATCGTGAAGGTCCTTTACCAGCCGGAAGAGGCCGGGCATCTGCACCTCTGAGGCCGCCGCTCCCCAACGGAGGCTCTGCACGCTGTTGCACCTTGGGCCGCCGCAGCGCGCCCGGAGGTTCGTCCTTTGCTACCACACACCGAGCAAAGCCACGGCGCCGAGGCGCTGGCTGTGGCATCGTGCGTGCGGCGAGGGGCTACGCAGATGAGGTACCTGGCTCTGGCAACGGACTACGACGACACGCTGGCAACCTCTGGCCGCGTGACGTCCGAGACGAAAAGCGCGCTCAGCCAGCTCACCAAGTCCGGGCGTCGCCTGCTGCTGCTCACGGGTCGTACGCTCGAAGAGCTCGTCACGGACTGTCCGCAGCTCGAGATGTTCGATTGTATCGTGCTGGAAAATGGCGGTGTCCTGTACGTGCCAGCGAATCGGCAGCTGATCACGCTCTGCGCTCCGAGCGCATTGTCGCTGATCCCTCATCTGCAGCGGCGCGGCGTGGAACCGATCATCCGGGGCCGAGTCCTCGTGGCTTCGAGGCGGCCTCACGAGCTGGCGATGCTGGAGGCGATCCGGGATCTGGGCCTCGAGCTGCAGATTTTGTTCAACCAGGAGGCCGTCATGGTCCTGCCCTCCGGCGTGAACAAGGGGAGCGGTTTGAGGGTGGCGCTCGAGCGCCTGGGGCTCTCGGTTCACGAGGTGGTGGGCATCGGCAACGCGGCCAACGACCACTCCTTTCTCGAGCTCTGCGAGTGTGCGGTGGCGGTCGACAACGCGGTCGAAAGCCTGAAACGATCGGTGGATTTTTGCACGCGGGGCGCCGCGGGGCAGGGGGTGGGGGAGCTCATTGAGGAACTCATCGCCAGCGATCTTTCCCAGCGCTCTCCGGGAGGGAGTGGAGACGTCATCGCGCTCGGGGCGCGGCACGACGGTCCGGTGACCTTTCCTCCGTATGGTCAGAACCTCCTGATCTCCGGCCCCTCCAGCGCCGGCAAATCGACCTTCGCCACAGGGCTCATCGAGCGCTTGGTGGAGCGCAGCTACCAGATGTGCATCATCGATCCAGAAGGTGACTACAGTACGCTGGATCAGATCGCGACGGTCGGCAATCGGCTGCGAGCTCCGACAACGGACGACGTGCTGGAGCGTCTGCAAGACGTGCAAGCGAATGTGGTGGTCAACCTGCTCGGGCTTCCACTCGGGGAGCGGCCGGATTTTTTTGCCCAGCTGTTTCCGCGGCTTCAGGCCATGAGGGCCCGGACGGGGCGGCCACACTGGATTGTGATCGACGAGGTCCACCACTTGTTGCCGGGTCCGTGGGGGCATGCGCCGTCCACCCTGCCGCAGCGCCTCGGCGAGACCATCTTGATCACCTACAAGCCACGCGAGGTGGTGCCCTCGATCCTCGCGTTGATCGATATTGTGGTCGCCGTGGGGCCGTCCCCCGAGGCGACGCTGTCCGAGTTCGCCGCCGCTCTTGGCGTCCCTGCTCCGGAGGCCTCGAGCGGACCGATCCAGAGAAACGAGGTGATGATCTGGCAACGCACGGCCGGCCGCGCGCCGTGCCGAGTCGAGGTGATCCCCGCGCATTCCGACCGGCTGCGGCACTTGCGCAAATACGCAGAGGGCAACCTCGGGCCAAAAAGCTTTGTGTTCCGGGGCCCGCGGAATGAGCTAAAGCTTCGGGCCGTGAACCTCGTCATGTTCTGCGACCTGGCGGAGGGCGTAGACGAGGCCACCTGGCTCTTTCATTTGCGACGAGGTGACTATGCCGCGTGGTTTCGCGAGATCATCAAGGACGATGATCTGGCACGGGAGGTCTCGTCGATCGCCTCCGCAGCAGATCTTTCTCCTGTCACCAGCCGCTCTCTGGTGCGCGACGCGATCGACCGTCGCTACATGCTTCCAGGGTGATGACCTCGAGTGATTTGTCCAGCTCACCGCCTTCGCTCGACCTCGAGGCCAGGCTGCGAGAGCGCGTCAAGGAGCTCGAGTTCCTTCACCACGCCGCGCGGCTGCTCAATCTGCGGGGCGAACCGCGTGACATCTTGCCGGCAATGCTCGAACTCTTGCCGGGCGCCTTGCAGTATCCGCAGCACGCGACCGCTCGCATCGTCTGCGGCGACATCGACCTTCAGACGGAAGCTCACCAGTCGTCGCCGCTGTGCCTCCGCGTCGAGTTCGATGTCCCCGTCGGCCAGCGCCGCGGATTCGTCGAGGTGTGCTATGCGTCTGCGCCGCCGGGCGCACCCGAAGCATTCCTGCCGGAAGAGCGTTTGTTGCTCGACTCATGCGCCGAGCTCCTGAGGGCCTACTTCGAGCGCGTGGGTGCCAAGGCCATGGGCTCGAAGTTGGTCGAAGCGGAAGCGACCGAACGCGCCGCGCGAGCAGCCGATCGAGCCAAGGACGAGTTCCTCGGCAACGTGGCGCACGAGCTCCGGGCGTCGCTGCACGTCATGCGGGGCTGGATCCAGATGCTGCGGCAGGGGCCCAGCGAGTCCGGCGTGCTCGCGCGCGGCCTCACCATCCTGGAGCGCAACGTGTTGCTCCAGGCCAAGCTCATCGAAGACCTGCTGGATCTATCACGGATCACCTCGGGCAAGCTGGAGCTGGAGTCGCGCTCGCTGGATCTGAAAGAGCTCGTCGGCTACGCCGTGGACGCGACACGGCCCTCCGCAGTAGCAAAATCGCTCGTGCTGAGCAGCGAGCTCGAACAGGTCGGCACGGTTTGGGCCGATGAGCAGCGCCTGCAGCAGGTCGTTTACAACGTGCTGGGCAACGCCGTGAAGTTCACCCCGCCGGGCGGATCCATCGAGGTGAAGCTGCGCAAGCTGGGCTCGCATGCCGAGCTGAGCGTGAAGGACAGCGGTCCCGGCATCGAGCAGGAGCTGTTGCCCCACGTGTTTGACCGGTTCAGGCAGGGCGCATCACCCGGCAGGCGCTCGGGCCTTGGGCTCGGGCTGGCCATCGCACAGTATCTCGTCGAGCGCCATCACGGCACGATCACCGCCGCGAGTGAGGGCCCGGGCAAAGGAGCGACGTTTCGGATTCTCTTGCCGCTCGGCGGCGCCGCAACGGCACGCGAACGCGCTCCCTGAGAGCGCACGCTGTCAGGCGCCCGCGCTACGAAGCCAGCGAGCCGCGCTGATCCCCCACCACCTTGCCGTCGCTCATCGAAACCACCCGGGGCATCCGCTGCGCAAAGGAAGGATTGTGGGTCACCACCACGATGGTGGTGGAGTGCTTCTGATTGATCTCGAAGAACAGATCGTGAATCGCATCGCTCGTCGCCGTGTCGAGATTGCCGGTGGGCTCATCGGCGAGCAGCAATTTCGGCTCCAGCGTGAGCGCGCGAGCGATCGCCACCCGCTGCTGCTCGCCGCCGCTCATCTCCCCGGGTCGATGCGTGATGCGGTGACTCAACCCCACCTCCGCCAGCAGCTCCCGCGCTCGCTGCTCCATCGGCTTGCGCGCGTCGCCGCGGATCAAGCCCGGCATCATCACGTTCTCCAGCGCGTCAAACTCCGGCAGCAGGTGATGAAACTGAAACACGAACCCGATCGATTGGTTGCGCACCTTGGCCAGCTTCGGCCCCGAGAGCGTCGTCAGCTCCACGCCGTCGAGCGTGATCTGCCCCGACGTGGGTAGATCGAGCGTGCCGATGCAGTGCAGGAGCGTGCTCTTGCCGGCGCCGGATGCGCCCACGATGCTGAGCAACTCTCCGCTCTGGATCTCGAGGTCGATGCCCTTGAGCACCTCCAGCACATTGCCCATGTGCTTGAACGACTTGTGCAGGCCGCGCACCTGCACGAGCGGCTGAGCGATGCCGCGGCGGGCCGAGGTTCCGCGGACCGCGGCGGCAGTGGCATCGGAGATGGGCGGGGAGGGCGCGCTCATTCGTAGCGGATCCCTTCGACCGGCCGCAGCCGGCTGGCGGCGACGGCAGGGTAGATGGTGGCGAGGATGGTGATGCCGAGAGCGCAGAGCGCCACCACGGCGTAGTCGAGCGGGTCTACGTTGATGGGCAAGCGATCGACGTAATACACGTCGGGATCGAGCCGCACCCCGAACCAGAGCAGGCCCAGGCACAGCACCAGGCCGGTGACGACCCCGAACACCGTGCCGATGCCCCCGATCAACAGCCCCTCGCTCATGAACACTTTCAGGATCCCCAGGTCGGACGCGCCGGTGGCCTTGAGGATCGCGATCTCCTTGCTCTTCTCCGTCACCATCAAGAGCAGGGTGCAGATGATGCAGAAGCTGCCGACCACGATCGCGATCGAGAGGATGATGAAGGTGACGATCTTCTCCAGCTCCAGCGCGCTGAACAGCCCCTTGTTCAGCTCCTGCCAGTCGCGGATGCGCAGGTCTTGCCCCGCCAGAGCCTCCTTCAGCCGCGCCACCACCTCGCCGGCGCGGTCTTCGCGCTCGACCTTGATCTCGATCTGGCTGATGCCGGGCCGGTCGAGGAAGCGCTGTGCCTCATCCAGGGTCAGGTAGGCATGGCTCGAATCGTATTCGTACATGCCGCTGTAAAAGACGGCCGCCACGCGGAACTTCCTGGCGCGCGGCAGTACGCCCATGGGTCCGAGCTCACCCACTGGAGAGACGAGCGTGATTTCGTCACCGACGTAGACGTGTAAGGTCTTGGCCAGCTCGCGTCCGAGCACGACGCCGGGATAGGCGTCTTCCTTCTGCACCACGTCGGCCACGTCGGGGTCGAGTGGTTCGGGCTCAGCACCGCCGGTGCCTCCCACGCCGTCGCTGCGCCGCAAGGCACGGGGCCCGTTCAAGTAGCGGTGGCCGCCGCGGCCGATCCAGATGGGCTCGTCTTCCCCCATCTCGCTGATCAGAGACGGGTCCGAGAGGTATTCGAACTTGCCGACCTCGATGTTCTTCACCAGGTCGATCACGCTGCCGATGCTGGCAGGGTCCACGCCGCGCAGCAGCACGCCGGCCGTGTTCGACTGGCTGGAGGCCATGGCCTCGCCGGTGACGACGGGGGTCGCCGCCATGACGCCCGGCACGAGCCGCACCTTGTCGAGCAGATCGTCCCAGGGGATGCGGCCCAGGTCGTTCTTGTCCCCGGGCAGGCCCGGCGCTTCGCCATCGGCAGCGGCCGTGCTGTCGATGCTGATGTGGGCGTTGTTGCCCAGGATCTTGTGCTTCAGGTCGGCGCCGAAGCCGCCCATGATCGAGACCACCGCGCACAGCGCGAAGGAGCTGATCGCGACGCCGGCGATCGAGAGGATCGAGATCACCGTGAGGAAGCCGCTCTTGCTTGCGCGCACGTGGCGCGCCGCGACGAAGCTCACGAAGCCACGGCGCTCCAGTCGATCGAGCGCCCAGGGCAGGGTCAGCGACATCACACTCAGCATGGCCAGCGTGCCGAACAGCGCCGCCCCCACGCGTATGATCTGGTGTGAGAGCACGAAGCTGACGCGCTCGGGCTCGGGCAGGGTGTAAGCCCAGACACCGAGCACCAGCGCCAGCACCACCGACCAGGCGCACAAGGTGACCAGCCAGCGCTGCCGGCCGGCGCGCGCGCGGCGCGCCAGGAGGCGGGTGACAAACGCAGAGAGCGCGAGCAACAGCAGCGCCGCCGCCACTCCGACACCGATCTGCAGCCCGGGGCTCAACGTGCCCCAGCGCTCCGTGAGCGTCTGGAGCGCGGATCCTTCCAGCAGGGCTGCTAGATGTGTCATCAGCGCGCTTCCGGACGCAGCAGCGGGAACGCGATCACGTCGCGGATCGACTCCTGGTTGGCGAGCATCATCACCAGCCGATCGACACCGAGGCCGAAGCCTGCCGCGGGCGGCATGCCGTGCTCCAGCGCGCGGATGTAGTCGGCGTCGTAGTCCATCGTCTCTTCGCGACCCGCCGCTTTGCGCTCGACCTGCTGACGAAAGCGCTCGGCTTGATCGTCCGGATCATTCAGCTCACTGAAGGCGTTGCCCAGCTCGCGCCCGTCCACAAACATCTCGAAGCGCTCGGTCAGCTTGGGGTTGTCGTCGCGGCGGCGCGCCAGCGGTGAAACTTCCGTCGGGTAGTCCATGATGAACACGGGCACACCCTTGTTGGTGGTGCTGGAGCGGTAGTCTTCCGGCAAGAAGGGCTCGGCCAGGTATTCGTACGCGACGAACACGCGCTCGCCGCCGCTGTGGCAGTGGCCCAGCGCGCGCACCAGGTTGACCCAGTCGATCGCGCCCGCGCGAGCGCTCAGCCCGTTCCAGCGCCGGGTCTGCTCACGGAACTTTTCGCCGTCGAACGGATCTGCCTGGAGCTGCTCGAGCACCGGCTCGTGGATGGCGGCGCGCTCCAGGGCGCGCAGCACCGCCTCGTGGATGGGCAAGCGCACGAACGGCTCGTCGAGCGTGTAGTTGCGGGCGTTGCGCCAGGCTTCGTACTGGCCGCCGTGCCCCAGCTCGTTGAAGCGCCGGCCCAGGAAGCCATCCACGTGGCGCAGCAGCCGCTCGCCGAGCGGCATCAGCGTCTGGTACGTGGCGTAGGCCTGATAGAACTCCAGCATCGTGAACTCGGGGTTGTGCCGGGTGCTGATGCCTTCGTTGCGGTAGTTGCGGCCAATCTCGTACACGCGCTCGTAGCCGCCGACGAGCAGGCGCTTCAAGTACAGCTCCGGCGCGATGCGCAGGTACAGATCGAGATCCAGCGCGTTGTGCTTGGTGGTGAAGGGCTTGGCCGCCGCGCCGCCGACCACGGTGTGCAGCGTCGGCGTCTCGACCTCGATGAAGTTCTCACGGTCGAGGAAGTCGCGCAGACCCTGCACGATGATCGAGCGGGCGCGCAGCGCATGGGCGACGGCGGGGTTCGCCACCAGGTCGACGTAGCGACGGCGATAGCGCTGCTCCACGTCCGTCAGGCCGTGCCACTTCTCGGGCAGGGGGCGCAGCGCCTTGCCTGCCGGGCGGAGCGCGTGCAAATCGATGCTGAGCTCGCCGCTCTTGGTCAGGATCACCGGGCCGCGCGCTTCGACGTGATCGGCCACATCGATGTCCTCGAGCCGCGCGAAATCGTCGCCCAGCACGTCGCGGCGCGCGAACAGCTGGATCTCGCCCGTCTGATCGCGCAGGCGCAGGAAGGTGAGCTTGCCGAAGCCGCGGCGTGCGATGATGCGCCCGAACACGTGCAGCTGCGGCTGTTCAGCGTCGCCGGTGAGCGCGGCGAAGCGCACCGGGTCGTAGCGCTGCTCGACCGGGTCGATCAGCGCGCTCTCGAAGCGCTGGCGCAGCGGGCCGAGCCAGGTACGATCGCCCGTGTCGAGCTGGTTGGGGAAGGGGTTCTCCCCCCGTGCGCGCGCGGCCTCTGCCTTGGCCCGGCGCGTCGCGATCAGCGCCTCTTCGCTGCTTTGCCCGGTTTGCCCGGCTTGCCCGGCAGCGGGATTGGACTCGGTCGGCGAAGCCGTCATGGGGGTGGGTTTTAGTACGCCGCCCGGGGCCGCGCGATCAGAATAGAGGCAGCGCGATGGGAATTTCCCTATTCCAGCGCCGCGCCCGTGGGCGTCTTCAGCCCGTCGGGCTCTGCGCTCTTGCTCAGGTACGACTCGATGAAGTCGTCCAGCTCGCCGTCGAGCACTGCGTCGACCTGGGACGTTTCGTGCTCGGTGCGCAGATCCTTCACGAGCTGGTAGGGCTGCAGCACGTAGCTGCGGATCTGGCTGCCCCACGCGATCTGGTCCTTGCCGGCCTCGTACTTGGCCTTGTCCTCGGTGCGCTTGGCGAGCTCGATCTCGTACAGCTTGGCCTTGAGCATCTTGAGGGCCATGCGGCGATTTTGCAGCTGGCTGCGCTCAGCGCGGCAGACCACCATGATGCCGCTGGGCAGATGGCGCATGCGCACCGCCGTCTCCACCTTGTTCACGTTCTGGCCGCCCTTGCCGCCCGCGCGCATGGTGGTGACCTCGAGATCGCCTTCGTTCACCTCGATGTCGATCTCGTCCTCGATGTCGGGCGTGACCTCGACCGCGCAGAACGAGGTGTGGCGGCGCGCGTTGGAGTCGAAGGGGCTGATGCGCACCAGCCGGTGCACGCCCATCTCCGCGCGCAGGTAGCCGTAGGCAAAGGGTCCGCTCACCGTGAAGGTGGCGCCGTCGATGCCGGCCTCGTCGCCCGGCTGGTAATCGATCATCTCGGTTTTGTACCCGCGGCGTTCGCACCAGCGCAGGTACATGCGCAGCAACATCGCGCCCCAGTCCTTCGACTCGGTGCCGCCCGAGCCGGGATGGATGGCGACGATGGCGTCCGCGTGCGCAGCGGGCCCGTTGAGCATGCGCTCCAGCTCGGCGCGGCGTACCTTGTCGACCAGGGCTCGGCCCTGGGCCTCGACCTCGGTCACGACCTGCGAATCGTCGGCCTCTTCCCCGAGGTCGAGCAGCTCCGTCAGGTCCTTCACTTCCTTGGTGAGGAACTCGATGGTCTTGATCTTCTGCTCGACTCCGGAGCGGCGCCGCAGCAAGGCTTGCGCCTTGGCCTGATCGTTCCAGAAGTTGGGAGCAGTGGAGAGCTGGTTCAGCTCTTCGAGTTGGCGTTCGAGTTGCGGTACGTCAAAGATGCCCCCTTAGCGCATCCACGCGCCGCTTGAGGTCTACGAGCACCGGTCGGATCTCCGAGGCCATGGGCGACTTGTAGCCCCCCCGCTGCCGGCTCGCAAGCTTCGCGGTCGAGGGACGACTCGGGACGGGTGTGAGCGTCCTCCCGGGTGTGCTCCAGGTGGCGGGAGAACCACCCGTCGGTCCAGGCGTCGAGGCGCAGCAGGGCGTCGAGCTCGCGCAGCTCGAGGGCGTGGCGCGGCTCCTCCTCGAGCAGCTCCGAGCGCTGGGCCAGGCGCGCCCGCTGCCAGTCCACCAGCGCCTCCAGCACCAGGCGCAGCAGGCGCCGGCGATTCTCGAGCTCCTGGGCCTTCAAGCGCTGGATCGCGATCTCGTCATGCGAGAACACCAGGTGCTCGAGGCGCCAGGTGAGCCGTGCCTCGAACCACAGGTCGTGGCCTCCGTCCTGGGTGAACTTGCCCGGATCGGTCAGCGTCGGGGCGAGCCGGAGCGATTGGTCGCGCGAGCTGCCGGCGGCCAGCCGCACCTCGGGCAACCCGGCAGAGGAGCGGGTGCGCGCGAGCATGGAATCGTAGGCGGCGGGTGGGGCGCCGAGGTCGGCGACTCGGCTCGCGGCGGCGAGGGTCGACCGCGCCAGCGCCGGATCGAGCTCCCACCGGCGTCCGGGCAAGGGCATGCGGCCGCTCGGGAGCGGCGGTTCGGCGAGGAAGGGCGTGTCGGCGGGCTCGTCAGCGGACCGTTGCGGCGCTTCTCCGGCGGCCGCCGCGAGCGCCGCGCTGCGGCCCGCCACCAGCAGATCCAGAGAAAAGCCGAGCTCCAGCACGCCGAACGCACGTTCGCGCTCGCCGCCGTGCAAATACCCGCCGCGGACCCGAAGCCAGAGCGGGCCGGACGGCGGCGTTTCGGAGGGGCGTATCGAGTCGGCGTCGGCCGCGAGGAGCGGCACGCAGAGCAGCAGCAGGAGCAGAACCATCGAGGACGCGAGCAGGCGAGCAGGCATGTTGCGCAGCTCGTCCGCCGGCGAGCGGCGGTTTCTCACGCCGTTCCCTGCTTCTTCCGCCGGCGACGCCCGCGAGCACAAAACCCGCGCCCTCGTGAGCGAGCGCCGCGGCGCTCAGCAATAGATGGGGGCGGCCTCCGCCAGGTGATCGGCGGCGCGCGCCGCCAGCTCGGCGGGGTCGCGCGACCAGATCGAGCCCGCCACGACCAGCGGCACGGCGTCCGCGTCGCTGCGGCTCAGCTTCGCGCGCACGACCGCGAGCGGCGATAGCCCCTCGAGCCGTACGGCGCCGTTGCCGTGGATCACGGGAAAGCGCTTCTCGCTGCGCTCGCTGCCGGCTCCGCGTGGGGTATAGGCGACCACGCTGATCCAGTGCGGTTCAGCGCTGGTGCCGTTGGTGGAGGGGCGGGCGAGCTCCCAGTAGAGATAACGGGTGTGCCCGCTGGTCTCGATCAGCGCCAGACCGGCCGGGCGCGGCTCGAGCGGTGCGCTGGCGGGAACTTCGGCGCTCGCCGGGAGAGGCAGGGACGGGGGCGACGGCTCCGCTGCCGGAGCTGCCTCTGCTGCCGCCACTGGCTCTGGAGCTGCCTCCAACGTGGGAGCTGGTGGCTTTCCGCTGTCTCGGCGCGTTTCGGGTACCGGCTCGATGGACTCGAGCTCGGCGGCGGCTTCGCCCATCAGCTCTGCGGAGCCGGCGTCGAAGGAGAACTCTTCCGCCAGCCCCGCGTCGCCTGCCAGTGGCACGTCTGCCAGTGGCACGTCTGCCAGTGGCACGTCTGTCAATGGCACGTCTGTCAATGGCACAGCGCCGAGCAGATCGCTCGCGGGGCTGCTTTCCTCCGCCGCGAACTCGAACTCGTGCGGCGGCAGCGCGTCTTCCTCTGCGGGCTTTGCGCGGGGTGGACCCCCACCGAGGGCCCCGCTGCTCAGCTGCTCTTCGTGGCGCCTCGCCGCCAGCGCGATCGCGAGCTGGGCGCGCAGCTCGCGCGCGAGGTCGTGATCGGGGACGCTATCCAGCACCTCGTCGAGCGTGGCGATGCCGCGCTCCAGGTGGCCCTGAGCCGCGTAGATGCGCGCCAGCGTGACCGTCGCGACCGGCGGCGGACCGCTCGGCATGGGCCGCAACGACGCATCGCCACGGATCACGGCGGCAGCATCCGGCAAGTGCAAACCCCGCTCGACCACGCTGGCGAGCAGCCGCCTCGCCACGCCCAGCCAGGTCGCGGGCTGTGGCGGGAGGCGCGGTTCCGGCTTGCGCGCGCGCTCGATCGCCGCGCGCAACTCCGCGCGCGTCATCACGTCCGCATCCGAGACGTTCAGGGTCTGCGCGAGCTTCAACAGCTCGAGACGCGAGAGCGTCTTGGGATTGACGTCGTTGATCAGCATCGAACCTCGCGGCGGGAACCTCTCCGGGACGACCACACGGAAACGGGTCCGGGGCCGCATAGGATAACTCGAGGCGGCGCTCGGGGTTGCGCGGTTTTGCGCGCCATCCGAGTGCGACATGGAAGCACTTCTACGCCCCTCCGACGATTGCATGTCCAGGCTCGTGGCCTGGGAGCCGGCCGCCTCTTGCCCACGCCGACTGCCCCTGCGCGCGCTCGAGTTGAGGTTTCCATGGAAACCTCAACTTGCGCGTGGAGACCCCCCTTAGTTCCTCCGGAAACCTCAACTTGCGCGTGGAGACCCCCCTTAGTTCCTCCGGAAACCTCAACTTGCGCGTGGAGACCC
>JAICTU010000792.1 GCA_025936205.1 Polyangiaceae bacterium
AGAGCGAGCTCTTCGGCTACCGGCGGGGCGCATTCTCCGGCGCCCACCGCGACAAGCCCGGCCTGATCCGCGCCGCGCACCGCGGCACGTTGCTGCTCGACGAGATCGGCGACATGCCGCTCGAGGCGCAAGCCAAGCTGCTGCGCGTATTGCAGTCGAAAGAGCTGTTCCCGCTGGGCGCCACCGAGCCCGAGCCGGTAGATGTGCGCATCATCGGCGCGACGCACCAGAACCTGGACCAGCTGCTCGCGAAGGGGGCGTTCCGCCAGGATCTGTACGCACGCCTGAACGAGTACCACCTGTCCCTGCCGCCGCTGCGCGACCGCAAGGAAGACATCTTCATGCTGGTACGCGAGTTCTTCCGGCGCCACGGCGGCGGCGAGCTGCGAGTGGCGCTGCCGTTCATGGTCGCGCTCTTGCACTATGACTGGCCCTACAACGTGCGCGAGCTGGAGAGCTGCGTGAAGCGCGCGGTGGTGCTCTCCGACGGCAAGCCGCTCGACGAGAGCATGTTGACGGACGACATCGCGCGCGACCTGGCCGGCTACGGCCAGGTGCTGCTCGCCGCGGAGCCGGGCGAGACGGGCGGCGCCCTGCCGAGCGAGGCGGAGCTGGTCGCGCTGCTGGAGCGGCATCAGGGCAATGTGGCCGCGGTCGGGCGCGACCTGGGCAAGGCGCGCATGCAGATCCACCGCTGGCTCAAGCGCTACGGCATCAACATTCAGAACTTCCGCAGCTGACCTACTCGATGGGGACGACCGTGCTGACGGCAGCACCCGCGCAGGCATCGGGGCCAGCGTCCAGGTCGACTCGCGCATCCCGAGCGTCACACGTCTCCTCCGCCTCGCGCAGCGGGCCGGCAAAAACCAGCAGCACGCAGATGCGACCGTGCTCGTCGATCTGGCCCGCGTCGAAGAACTCCAGGCTCTTTCCGTCCCGGCGATCGACCACCGTGCGATACCGGAACGTGTTGCCGAGGGCATCGACGGCGCTGGTCAGGCGAAACCCGAGCAACTCCGGATCGCTCAGGAACCGCGCCAGCTCCGCGGCGAGCGCCGCGCGCCCCTGAATGACGCGGCTGCGCGATACCATGCGCCCGTCCGGCGCGAAGCACGCCTCCAGCAGCTGCTCGCGCAGCGCGGGATCACGCTCGCGGTTGGCGCGAATGTACGTATCCACGGCGACCTCGACGGGGCTGGGCATCGCTCAGCGCTAGCACCGGGCCTCGCCAGGCGCCAGCGTCAGAAGAAGTTGCCGATCGTGAACTCGAAGCGGCGCGTCTCCTCATAGGGCAGCGGCTTGAAGGGAAAGCCCCACTCGAAGCGCAGCGGGCCGAGCGGCGAGAACCAGCGCAAACCAAAACCCCAGGAGGTGCGCAGGTTCAGGATATCGCTCGGGAAGGAAAAGCAGGGGTCGACCACGTCGTAGAGCGGACGAGCCCCCGCGTGACAATAGACCCCTTCGAGGTTCCAGGCGTTGCCGGCGTCGGTGAACAGCACCCCCTTGATGCCCACGTCGTCCAGGATCGAGAACTCGAGCTCGAGGTTCTGGTAGTACATCAGGTTGCCGCCGATGTTCGCGCCGTTGAAGATGGGCGCGCTGTTCGGGTCGGTGCTCTCGGTCAGCGGCACGCGCGGACCGATCGAGCGGAAGCGGAAGCCGCGCACGTCGACGATGCCGCCGAGGAAGAAGCGCGCGAAGATCGGGACGCCGTCCGCTGACGGGCTGGTGATCAGCCCCCCCTCGGTCCTGAGCTTGAGAACGAGTCCCGTGGTGAACGGGTAGTAGAAATACCCCGTATAACGGGTGCGCAGGAACTCGTTGGTCGAGCCGAACGCGGACAAGGCCAGCTCGGTCGAGCCGTACAGATAGATGCCGCTCGTCGGGAACAGCCGGTTATCGCGCGTGTCGTAAGTGATCGCCGGGCGCAGGCTGGAGGTGAGGCCGTCGTTGAACAGATTGGCGAGCGGCAGGCGGTTGAAGGCGCTGAGCGAGCTGCCACCCTGCAAGAAGGTAGAGGTCGTCTCGGTCGAGACTGTGTCCTCCTGCAAGCTGTACGTCAGCGAGACGCCCAGCTCGGGATCGATCAGCGGATAGCCGAAGGTGAGCGCGCCGCCGCGGGTGCGCTGCGAGAAGTCGTTGTAGACGCGCAGCTGATCGAACAAGTCGGTGGTGAAGCCGACCGAGCTGTCGAGCAGGTACGGCTCGTAGTAGCGCAGGTTGACCAGCATGCGGATGCCGCTGAGCTGGCCATTGAAGGACAGCGTCTGGCCGTTGCCGAACAGGTTCGCCTGCTGGATCTGCGCGGTGGCGATGAAGTTCTCGATGCTGGAGAAGCCCGCTCCCACCTGGAAGGTGCCGGTCGGCTTCTCCGCGACCTCGACCATCACGCCGATGGTATCTTCCGTCTCGTTTTGAGTGG
>JAICTU010000670.1 GCA_025936205.1 Polyangiaceae bacterium
GAGAATGGTCTGCCCGTTGTCGCACTGCTGCGTCTCGTTGGTGCCGATGGCGCCGATCAGGTTCATGGCGTCGTCCGTGTAACCGCCCCAGCGGCTGTCGGCGAGCACCAGCCCGAGCGCGGAGTCGAGATCGGCATCGGAGGCGCCGTTGCCGCCCGTCTGCCCGCCGCACACGGCCTGGCGCCAGTTCATCACGCCGTTGCCGTTGCGGTGCTCGCGATAGTACTTCCACAGCCCGTCGAACACCTCGCGATCGCCGATCGCCACCGACAGGAGCATCCCGTAGCCGATGCCTTCGGAAACCACTTCCTGCGAACCGGTGTAGTCGTCCTTGAGCACGTAGACCGTGCCGTCGCTACAGCTCTTGTAAAAGCGCGACTTCCAGTCGAGGTACGCGCGCTCCACCGTCGTCTCCGTGATCTGCGTCGCTACCGGTGCATTCCACGGCTGCGCCTTCTTCAGCCCGTCGAAGCGAGCGAGCGCGGCTTGCTCCTCCGGCGTGAGCGGCGCTTCGACGGCCGGCATCATCGCCTCCATCTTCGGCATGTTCAGCGCCGCGTTCGCGGCGGCCCCTTGCTCGTTGCTCGAAGTCGGGCTGGTCGCCGCTGCCGGGCTCGGGGACACGGGCGCGGGGCTGGCGGGCGGCGGGCTGGCGCTGCCGAACGCGGGCATATTCGCCGTGCTCTCGTACGTGCTCTGATCGCCCGGGGCACTACAACCCAGCGCCAGCACTCCAATGCACGGCACTCCAATGCACAGCACACCAGAGCAGAGCCACAGCACACCAGCGCTCGCGACCGTGCGCGAAACCATCACTCGGTCTCCGGACATGGCCTTCTTCGGATAGCATTTCTCGGTGCGGCGCTCGCCGCGGATGTGAGCGGCGCGGGCGCGATTTGTTTTGTGATGGAGTGCCGCTGCTGCGATCTCGCACAGCCGAAAGGCGATGGTCCGCGCGCATGACGATTTGCCGGATCGCACGCGGCGGCGGCGCTCATGCCTTCGCTTCGGCGTCGAGCGCCTCCAGCGCAGAAAAATCCGCCAGTTCTTCACATACCGCGCGCAGCTTGTCGCGTTGCACGCCGCGATACTGGAGGTCATCCAGGGACTCGGGCAGCGGCACATCCACGCGCAGCGTGGCCAGCTTGCGATACAGCAGCGCCGCGTCCCAGTGATTGCGCAGCTCCTCCGCCAGAGCCTCCGCTCCGCGCGGCTTGACGGACCAGGCCGCCGCGTGCGGCGGAATGGCCTCCAGGTGAGCGTACTCCGCGAGCAGGGTCGCGGCCGCCTTCTTGCCCCAGCGAGGGACGCCGGGAATGCCGTCGGCGGTGTCGCCGACGAGCGCCAGGTAGTCCGGGATCGAAGCCGGTGGAACACCGAACTTCTCGATCACCTGCGCCTCGCCCGAGATCTTGTCGCGCATGCGGTCCCAGCACGAGACGCGGTCGCCCGTCACACACTGCATCATGTCCTTGTCGGGGCTGCAAATCAGCACTTGCTCCACGCGCGGATCGCCGGCGTAACGGGCGGCGCCGGTGGCGATCGCGTCGTCCGCCTCGAACTCCACCATCGACCAGGTCACGATGCCGAGCGCCTCGCACACTTGCTCGGCCAGATCGAACTGGGTGTAGAGCGCCGGATCGAGCCCCTCGCCCGTCTTGTATCCGGCGAACAGCTGATTGCGAAACGACTCGATCACATGGTCGAAGGCACACGCCACGTGCGTCACCCCGGGCTCGCGCACGAAGCGCCGGAACATCGACAGCAGCCCCTTCGACGCGCCCACTTCGCGCCCTCCGCGACCACTCGCCGCGGGCCAGGAAAAAAAGGCGCGGAACAGCTCGTACGTGCCGTCGATCAGGTGGACCTTCACGGCGCGAAGGTAGTCTCAAATCACCTCGCTCGGGGCAGCGGCAGCGCAGCAGCGCGGTGGAGGTCGGGCCCGTCTCTCGGCCGAACAGTCGAGGGCTCGGCACCTGCCCCACCCTGTCCGACACCAGAATATGCCCGCTGGGATATGCATGTGGCCACTGCGGGCACGCGGGACTTGGACGCTGGGGCTGCAGCGACTATGGTCCAGCGACGCCCCTGCCCCCACACCGATGGATCGCATCTCTCTGTTTTCGCGGGACACCCGCTTCCGTTGGCGCCTGAGCCTGCTCGCTACCACCACTGCGCTGGCGGCGGGTTGCACACTGATCACCGACGTGGATCGCAAGAAGATCCCCCAGTCGCCGGTGGTGGCTCCCGATCCCGTGCTCGACGCGGGGACCGCGGCCGACGGGGGCACGCCGCCCGACGCCACGGGAGACGTCGTCACGAGCGACGCGGGGACCGACGCCGCACCCGGCGACACCGATCTCGGTGACGCGGGCAGTACGGAGCTCGCGGACGCTCAGGCGGACGGCGGCTGAGTGCGGCCGCTCGGCTGAGGCTCCATCTCGCTGGACGTCGTCTCGGGCGAAGTTCGCGTGAAACACAGCGCGCGGCGCGGGACCTGGGTCAGCGGCCATTCGTAGTCGATCTCGACGGTCGGCTGCCAGCCGGCGAGGCTCGGGGCCGGGCCGCGAGCGAGCAACACCCAGACTCCGCGGCGAGCCAGGCGCGCGCCCTCCACCAGCCACTCGTCGGGCGGAAACGTCGCGCGCGAAACGGCCAGGTCGCAGGCTCCGGCGCCGATACCGTCGGAGCGCCCGCCCACGACCTTGGAGCCGAGGCGCAGCTGACCGATCGCCGTACGCAGAAAAGCGACTCGTTTGGAGCGCGGCTCGACCAGGCTGAGCTGCAGCTCGGGCCGCAGCAGTTGCAGCACGACACCGGGCGCCCCCGCACCGCTGCCGACGTCCATCCAGCTCGCATCTGCGGCTGTGCCGGCGTGCGCGGCGATCACCAGCGCATCGGTCAGGTACAGGTCGACGAGCTCTTCCGGGCTGCGTGCTGCAGTGAGATCGACGCGCTGATTCCAGAGCAGCACCAGATCCAGCAGGCGTCCCAGCGCCGCGCACGCGGCCGCGCGCTCCGCGCTGGAGCCCCACACCCGCTCCAGCGGCACCGTCACCGGCAGCGCTGCGATCGAGCGCTCGATCAAAGGCTGCCAGCCCTGACGCGGCGGCCGCACACTCTCAGTCATCGCGAGCCGAGACTACAGCACCGGGCGGGGCGCTCCCGAAACATTCCGAGTCCCCCTCTGCCTCCTGGAATCTTGCCTCGGCGCGCCGCGAAAACCGGGCGCTGCCCCGGCTCGGAACGCACGCCGTCGCCCCGCAGCAGGGTGCCCTTGGGTTGGCCGCCAAAACGTAGTAGCTGGCGGCCCGCCAATGGTCATCGAGATCAATCCGCGGTCCCCCGAGCCGAGAAAGATCCGCCGTGCGGTCGAAGCGCTGCGCGACGGCGAGATCATCGCGTATCCGACGGACACTTGCTACGGCCTCGGTTGCGACATCTTCAACAAGAAGGCCATCGATCGCCTCTACCAGATCAAGGGCATGGCCAAGTCGCACCCGCTGTCGTTCGTGTGCCGCGACATCGCCAGCATCGCCAAGTACGCCATGCTGCACAACTACGAGTACGGCATCGTCAAAGACTACCTGCCGGGCCCTTACTGCTTCATTTTGAACGCCACGCGCGAGGTGCCGCGCATCGTGCAGACCTCGCGCAAGCAGGTCGGCATCCGCGTGCCCCAGCATCCCGTGGCGCTGGCGCTGGTGGAAGAGCTGGGTGGACCGATCATCAGCAGCACGGCGGCGCGGCCCGGCGCCGAGCCGCACGTGGACCCGCGCGAGATCGACAACGACTTCTCGGGGCTCGCGCTCGTGCTCGACGGCGGCCCCGGTGGCCTCTCGCCGACCAGCGTGATCGATCTGACGGGGCAAGTACCGGTCGTCGTGCGCGAGGGCGCGGGCGACGTCACTCCTTTCCTGAGTTCCTGAACCAAGGAGGCCGCGCGTGAGTCAGCCAGCTTCGAACGACACCCAAAGCTTCGTCCGCTTCTTGCTCGAGAGCGAA
>JAICTU010000251.1 GCA_025936205.1 Polyangiaceae bacterium
CCATGTACGTGGCCACGGTCCACGGCGCGCCCGCGTACCCGATCAACGTCACGGCCGGCGGCAACGCCTGCGCCAGCCTGCGGATCGTCTCGTAGATGGGCGCGAGGCTCTCGTGCAGCCGCGCGAGGCTCAGCCGATCGATGTCGCGCGGGCCGCGGATCGGCGGGTCCAGCACCGGGCCATCCCCCTCCCGATACTCCAGCTTCTGGCCCAGGGCGGCGGCGAGCTGCGGCAGATCGGCGAACACGATCGCTCCGTCGAGCGCGAAGCGCCGGATCGGCTGCAGCGTGACCTCCGCCGCGTGCGCCGGTGAGGTGCACAGCCCCAGCATGCCGCCCGCCTCGTCGCGCGTGCGCAGATACTCGGGCAAATAGCGCCCCGCTTGACGCATCAACCAGATCGGCGGGCGCTCCGTCACTTCACCGGACAGGGCGCGCAGCAGCAGCTTCTTCTTGGCGGGAGGGCTCATGAGACGGCCCACGTTAGCGTAAATCAGTCGACCCGGACCAGACGGCCGTCGAGCCGTTGCAGCTCCGCGTCGGCATCGACGACCAGGAATTGCCGTCCGTTCTGGTCGAAGCGTTCGGGGATCGCGCCGCCTCCGCCGCTGATGTACGCGGGCATGCCGCCGTTGTCGAAATGATAGTAGCTGTGGATGTGGCCGTAGAGCGTGAGGTCGACTCCGCCCGCCGCCAGGCGGGCGAGCAGCTTGGCAGCCTCGCTACGGCTCGCGAAGGCGCCGTTGCGCACACCGAACGGGTCGAGCGGCGGGATGTGCATGGCCACCACGTGCAGCTGGTCGCGGCCCGCTGCGAGCCACTCATCGAGCCAGCCGAAGACGATCGGATCCACGGTGGCACTGGCGGAATCGATCAGGCTGAAGCGCACGCCGCGGTACTCGAAGCTCTGGTTGCCGCGACCAAAGTAGGCGTGGAACAGCGTGGGATTCTGGCCGAGCTCGTGGTTGCCGAGCGTCGTGTAGTACGGGACCTGTAGGTGGGTGAGCTCGGTCTGGAAGCGCTCCAGTTGTTCGCTGGTGCCGCGCTCGGTCAAGTCGCCGGCGCCGAGCAGGAAATCGAGCCCTTCGGGCTCCGCGACGACCTGGTTGATGCGTGTGTAGATGTCCTGCACGCGCGGGATCGCCTCCTGCACGTCGCTGAGCACGGCGAAGCGAAAGCGGCCCGCTCGCTCGCTGTCGGGCGGCGCGATCGTGAGCTCGAGCTCGCGCAGCTCGGGCGGCGGCGCCAGCTGGAAACGGCAGACGCCGCTCGTGTCGCGTTCGCTGGCCAGCACCGGCAGCTCCGGCAGCGGCGTGAGCTGGGCGCCCGGCATGCAGTTCGCGACCTCGAGCCAGAGCTCCGCCGGCGGGGGCTCGCGGTAAGCGAGCTGCAAGCGCATGCGCGGGGCGCTCTCCCAGAGCGAGACGTAGCCCGGCTCGAGCTGCCGCACCACGCCATGGCCACCTTCGACTTCGGCGCGCAGCGCCGCGCTCTCGGCCTGGCCGATCTCGGCGTCCTGCCGCGCCCGCTGCTCGCTGGGCCGCAGGCAGCCGCACACGGCGAGCGCCAGCAGCGCTGCCCACGCTGTCCTCACGGCGTTGCCCTTTCGCCGCCGAGGCGCAGCACTCCGGAGAGGCCGAGCACCCAGGCCGAGCCGAGCTGGCCCTCGGCGCGCAGGCCCCAGGCGTCAGACAGCGCGTACTCGCCGCGCAGCCCGAAGTGGCCGGCGACGCCGCTCCCGAGGCCGTTCGCCTTCAAGCCGCCGGCGAAGCCGTCATGGCGGTGGTCGTAGTACAGCTCGAGCTCGGAGGCGTGCGGCAGGTAAAGGCCGAAGCCGGCGTGCGCGAGCAGCAGGCTGCTGGTGTTCAGCGCGCTGACGCCCGGCAAGTCGAACGCGAACCACTGCTGGGCCCAGCCCGCGCCCAGCTGGAAGAACGCGCCGCCCACGTCCGGGAGCAGGCGCGCGGCGTCGAGCCGCGCCTCGAGCTGGAGCTCCAGGACGCGCGTCACGAAGCCGGAGTCGTCGAAGCGATGCTCGATGTAGCCGATCTGCGGCTCCAGGTAGCTGCCATCGCGCGCACGCTCGCCCGGCGCGCGGGGTGTCCCCGCTCGCTGTTCGAGCAGGCGCAGACCGGACAGGAGCTCGTAGCGTTGGTTCTGCTGGTCGGGGGCGTACGCCGTGTCGAGCCGCAGGTGCACGGCAGGCTGTGCACCCAGCCGCGCCTCGAGGCGGGTGGTGAGAAAGTGGTGGAAGGCGAACTGCGGATCGCCCACGTAGCTGTAGCCGAGCGCGGATTCGAGCAGCGCGCGGCGCTGCGAGGCTTCGCCCCAGCCCTCCCGCGGCGCCCAGGTGGCATACAGGCTGCTGAGCAGCGAGAGCCCGAAGGTGCTCACGCCCGCCACGGCCAGCAGCGCCGTGGGGCCCACCAGGTTGCGCGCCGCTCCCGTGCGAAAGAGCACCGCGCCGGCGGCGAATGTCGCGAGTAGCCCCGAGCCCTCCGCCAGCAGCAGTCGCTCGCTGGTCTCCGTGCGCCCCTGCAGCCAGGTGCCGGAGCCATGGAGGATCACGCCCGGGAACACGGCCGCCAGCTGCGGCCAAGGTGCGAGCGCGCGCGGGGCCACGTCGGAGTCGGGCGCTCGAGGCTCCGGCGAAACAGCCGGCGGGGTTTCGGCACGCGCAGCTTCAGCGCACAGCAGCAGCGCGCAAAGGGCCGCCGCGCCCCGGCGGCACGAGGGCACATCGCGGCCGCGACAAAAGAGCGCGGCTACACGATCCAGCGCGCGAGCACACACGTGACGTTGTCGGGGCCACCCCGCTCATTCGCCGCGTGGATCAAGCCCTGCGTCGCGATCGACAGATCGGGTGTCGAATCGATGATCTCGAAAATCTCCTGGTCGGAGCAGGGCCCCGCCAGACCGTCGGTGCAGAGCAGCACCACGTCACCTTCTTGCGGCATCTCGAAGCGCGTGTCGACCTTCACGCTCTCCTTCATGCCGAGCGCGCGCACGATCACATTCTTGTGGGGGAAGTTGGCGATCTCTTCCTCCGTGAGCCGCTTCATCTTGCGGTAGTCGTTGAGCAGCGAGTGGTCTTCCGTCAGCTGCTCCATCTGGTGGTTGCGGATGCGGTAGACGCGGCTGTCGCCGACGTGAGCGATGTGGATGCCGTCTTCCACTGCGAAGATGGCCACCATGGTGGTGCCCATACCGCGCTGCTTGTGGTTGCTCTGCGCCGTCTCGAAGATGCGCAGGTTGCTCAGCTTGATGGCGGTGACGAGGCGGTTCTCCTCGTAGCCCCGGCTGTGGTCCATCTTGTAGGGCCACGTCCGCTCGGGGTCTTCCTCCGTCATCTGGAAGAACTCGCGCATCGTTTCCACGGCGAGCTGGGAAGCCACTTCGCCGGAGGCGTGACCTCCCATTCCATCTGCGACGAGGTAGAGACCGTGCTCGGAGAAGATCGCGAAGCTGTCTTCGTTATGCTTCCGTTTGCGACCGACGTCGGTCTGACCGGCAACTTCGATTCTCAGCGGAGGCGACACGTCAGTCTCCAGTCTTGTCCGGGAAGGCGGATTCCGTCAATCCCGACGTAGTGCCAGGGCAGCTCGTCAGGGTGCTGCGGGGATCGTGACCGGAGCACGAAGCGGCAGGCTCAACTCCCGAAACTTGCCCCCCCCATACACCAGCAGCCGTACCGTCGGCTCGGGGGGGCTGGCCTCTGCGGGCCTGGCTTCCGAGGCGGGGGCGTCCGCGGGCTTGCCCGCTGCCGGGGGCGCTGCCGCGCCGCGTCCGGATAACGCGATGCGGTTGATAGTATCCTGCAGCTCGTCGGGGGTCGCGACGGGGGTGTCATTGACCGCCACGACGAGATCGGCCGACTCCTCACCGCCGTTGCCGCTGGGCGCGCGCAGCCCCGCTTGTTCCGCGGGGCTGGCGGGATCGACCGCAATCACCCGCACCCCACCCACGGACCCGGAATGCCCCGGTACGCCGCGAAAGCCCAGCCACGCCGCCGGCAGCGGCGCGCGCGGGGGCGCCGCGCGCAGGAACTGCTTGATGGCGCTGACCGGGATCCCAAACGAGCTCATGCGGCAGTCCTGCCGCGTGCCGGGATCACAGGCTTGCCCCACCAACGCGACCACGTCCCCGGCTTCGTCGCAGATCGGGCTGCCCAGCTCGTCGTCGGTGACACTGGCCCCCAGCACCAGGGCGTCTTCCAGGTTCGCGCCGTCACGACCGAGCAATACCTGGCGGGCCTTGACGGCGACCGCCGATTCGCCGACGTCTCTCCCCCGGCCGCCCCAGCGGCGCAAGCGCACGCCCTCGGCGGCAGCATCGACGCTGGAGGCGCGCACCCCCTCCGTCCAGAAGCCCCCCTCGGGGGCGAGCAGGGCGAGATCCCAGGTGCGATCCGTCTCGACGACCTTCACGCCGAGCACGTGATCGTCGGAAAAGCGCGCCTTCACGTAGTTGCCGTTGCCGACGGCGGACAGCGCGGTGAGGATGCGGCCGTCGGAGCGCAGCACCACGCCGAAGCCGATCCGGTGCCCAGCGCGCTCCAGCCGGACGATGCCGGCGCGGGGACTTGCTGCCGCTGACGCGGGCGCGGCCACGGACGCCGGGGCTGCCCGAGTGGGAGCCGCCGGGGCTGCGGGAGTCGGGGCTGCGGGGGTCGGAGCTGCGGAAGTCGGAGCTGCGGGAGTCGGGGCTGCGGGAGTCGGGGCGGCAGGCTCCGCTGGACCAGCGGCAACGGCGACGGGGCTCGAGGCGAGACGGAAGACCAGCACGGCGCACGACAGCGCAGCGGCCGGGACCAAGTTTCGGCGCATGTCGACCAGTGTAGCCCGCATTTGGGGGCGCGCGGCGCGCTCGAGCGACTTCAGCGCGGCCTCAGCTCGCGAATCCCGAGCTCGCCGGCCACCACCACCACGTCCGCCCTGGCGATAAATAAACCGGTGTCGATGACTCCCGGCACCTGCTGGAGCTCGCGATCGAGCGCCGCGGGATCCGCGATCACCCCCGCCTGGAGGTCCAGAATGTGGTTGCCGGAGTCCGTCACGAAGGGCCTGCCCTGGCGCTCGCGGAGTGTCACCTTGCCCCAGCGTTCGAGGGCGCGCTGCGCGTTGCCGATACCGAAGGGCAACACCTCGATCGGCACGGCCCACTTCTCCCCGAGCTGGGTGCTCAACTTCGACTCATCGACGATGATCACATTGAAGGCCGCCGCGCGATTCACCAGCTTCTCGCGCGTGTGCGCCCCCCCGCCGCCCTTGATCAAGTCCAGCTTGCGGCTGACCTCGTCGGCGCCGTCGACGCACACGTCAATCTGCCAGGGTCCGGCATCCGGTAGCAGCGGCACGCCCAGCGTCTGCGCGAGCCGCCGGCTTTCCATGCTGGTGGCGACCCCGGTGAGCTCGCGACCGGCGGCGACCAGGCGCCCCACGGCTTCGATGAAGAAGACGGCAGTGGAGCCGCTGCCCAGACCCACCACTCCGCGCTCGGGGAGCCACGCCAGCGCGGCTTCTGCGGCTTGTTGCTTGGAGGCTTCGCTGGACGGCTTCACTGATGGCTCTCGGCCCATGTTGTTTCGACCATATCGTGAGGCGGCGAGCATCACCAGCGGCCGGAAAGTCGGAGCTGTCCGATCGGAACAAATGGGGATCGTGGGCGTTCCGACTGCTACAAAGGCCCCGCATGCCAGGAACGAGCCGAGTGCTCCCCGTGCTCCTCGTGTGGGCATGCGTCTTGGCAGGTGTGGTCAGCGGTGCGAGAACGGCGCGCGCTCAGGACGCCCGTGGCGATGGCGGCACCGCCGCGGAGAGCTCGCTCTCGGTCCCCCTCCATCCCGCCGTGGCGCTACCGCCGGAGCTGCTGGGCCGACCCGTGACCCGGTTGGAAGTCGTCACGTCGGGCGGGCGCTGGCAGCGCAACGAATCGCTGCGCCGGACGCAACTCGGCCAACCGCTGAGCGCCGCCACCGCGCGGGCGGTACTGCGAGAGATTCTCGCGACCGGGCGTTATGCGGAAGCATCGGCATCGGCCCTACCCTACGGCAACGGCGCACTGCTGCGCGTCACCGTCCTGCCGCGCCGCATCGTGACCGAGCTGCGCGTGAGCGGCGGCGGGCTGGAAGCAGCGCTGGTGCAGGAGGCGGCGGCCGTGTCCCCCGGCGACGACATCACCGTGCCGATGCTCTCGGCCATCGAGCAGCGGGTGCGCGAGCTGTATCGCACGCACGGCTATCCCTCCGCGGCCGTCAGCACGGAGGCGATCGACACCGACGAGCCGCTGCACGTGGTGCTCAACATCGCGATCCAGCCGGGCGACGCGCAGACCGTCGCCGAGCGCCAGTTCGAAGTCCATCCGCGGCTGACCAGCGAGCTGTCGCAGCTGGTCGAGCAATACGCCGTGGAGGCCGGCGATCGCCTCGACGAAGAACAGCTGCAGCACGCCGATCTGCAGCTCGCCGCGCGCCTGCGCAGCGAGGGTTACCACGACGCGGGCGTGGAGCATCGCACGCAGTGGAGCAGCAGCGCCGATGGCTTCGTGCTGGTGGTCGCGGTCTGGGCGGGGCCGAAGATGCGCGTGCGCTTCGACGGCAACGAGAGCTTCGACAGCGACGAGCTCGGCCACGAGCTGGATCTGCCGGAAGACGCCGAGCACACGCCGATCGCGCTGACCGAGCGCATTCGCGACTTCTATGTCAAGCGCGGCTTTCTCGATGCGCAGATCGAGTTCGAGCGGCGGGACGCCAGCGACGGCAGCCTGGTCGACTTCTGGTTCCACGTCCGCGAGAACCCGCGCGTCGTGGTGCAGGCGCGGCATTTCCCCTGTCTGACCGGCGCGCGCACGGCCGGCGACGTGGCGGCGGAGATAGACAGCTTCTCCTCGGAGTCGCTGCCCGGCCCCGGGCTGATCGGCCCCATCGACTCGAACCAGCTCGACGCGCAGCTCTCGCCCAACCACGGCAGGCCGCGCGTCACGCCGCTCACGCTCGATCCCTGGACCACCTACGATCCGTCCGTCTACGACAAGGCGCTCGAGCACCTGCAGGCGCTGTATCGCTCCGAGGGTTACCTCTCGGCACGCGTCGGACCGGTGCTGGTGTCGCGCCGGGCCTGCGCAGCGAACTCACCGGCACAGCATTGCTGGCCGGTGGGAGTGCGGCAAATGCCGGCCGTGAACTGCGCGCGCGACCCGAACGCCGGCGAGCCCGAGCCGCCCCCGCCGGCGGAGCTCACGTGTGTGCCCGACCTGAAGCGCGGCCTGCGCTGTGAACCGAGCGTCGAGCTATCGATCCCGATCGTGCTCGGGCCGCGCGCCGAGCTCTGGGACCTGGGCTTCGAAGGCAACAAGGCGCTGGTCGAGTCGGATCTGCACCAGGCGAGCGGGCTCGCGCTGGGCCAGCCAGTGTCGCAGCTGGCGCTGGAGGAGGCGCGCCGGCGCATCGTCGAGCGCTACGCCGAGGAGGGCTACGCCTTCGCGGGCGTGGAAGCCGATATCGAGCTCTCGCCCGATCGCACGCGCGCCAGGGCCAAATTCACGATCAGCGAGCGCGAGCCCGTGGTGCTGCGCGACGTCGTGGTGCGCGGCGCGCAGTTCACCAACCCGGATTTGATCCTGAGCCGGGCGGCGCTGCAGCGCGGGCAGCTGTATCGGCGAAGCCTGGTGCGCGCCACCGAGGAGCGCCTGGCGACGCTCGGCGTGTTCACCAGCGTGACGGTCGATCTGGAAGACCCGGAGGTGCCGGCACGCCAGAAGGTCGCGGTGATCCGCGTGCAAGAGAGGCTGCCGCAGTACCTCGACGTGCGGCCTGGCTTCAGCACCGGCGAAGGTCTGCGCATCGCCTTTGAATACGGCCATCGCAATCTGGCCTCACGGGCCATCCAGTTCATCCTGCGCGTGCAGCTCGGCTATCTGCCGCCGGCACTGATCCTGGAGCCGTCGGTGCGCAGGGAATTTCAGGACGTGCTCGATCGCGAGTCGCTCTTGTACCTGCTCGAGCGGCGCAACTCCGCGACCGTGGAGTTTCCGGATGTCGGGCTCGGGCCGCTGTATCGACTCAGCGTCGAGGGGCTCGACGCGCGCGACATCACGCGCGACTTCGCGCTGGAGAAGCACGCGGCCTTCGCCACCCTCACCTTTCGCCCCGAGCGCACCGTCAGCTTCCTGCTCGGCGCCGGCGTCGAGTTCAACGAGGCCGACTTGTTCGAGGTGCAGCCGCTCGAGGACTACCTGACGGATCACCCCGACGACCCCGCTCTGATCCGGCTGCTGAATATCCCCGACGGCCTCACGCTCGCGATCTCGCAGCGCCTCGGCTTCACCTGGGATCGACGCGACAACGCGGTGGCGGCGACGCGCGGCACCTTGCTTAGCCTGAACCTGGAGCACGTCAATGCCTTCCCGCTGGAGAGCTCACGCGCCGTCGGCGAGGCAGCCACCTCCACCTACAAGGGCCACTTCATTCAGTACTCGGGGCGCATCGCCGGCTATTTGCGCTTGTCGGAGCGCGGCTTGGCGTTGGCGACCAGCTTGCGCATCGGCGTCAATCAGCAGCTGGTGCGCGGCTCGACGACCTACCCCGATCGGCTTTTTTACATGGGCGGAGTCGACTCACTGCGCGGGTTCCCGATCTGGTCGCTCGTGCCGGAGGATCTGTATGAGCTGGAAAAAAACCAGCAGCGCAACACCGAGGTGAGGCCGCCCGCCATCCCCATCCGTGGCGGTGACCTGATGATCAACCCTCGGGCCGAACTGCGGATTCCCGTACTGGGGGTCTGGCAGACCGCAGTGTTCCTCGATACGGGCAATCTTTGGGCGCGCTCGAATCAGGTGTTCGACACCTTCCGACTGCGCTATTCCGCGGGCGCCGGCGTGCGCATTTCCACACCGGTCGGCCCCTTGGCGCTGGATTATGGGGTGAATCTCGATCGCCGTCCCCATGAGGGCTTCGGAGCTTTTCACTTCAGCATCGGTCTGTTTTGAGATTAGAAACCCCCGACCTTTCTTGCAGGGACACCCCGCACCCCGATGACAGCCTGGTCCGCCCTCGTCGGTAGCGGCACGTTTGCACGCCGCCTCACCCCCGAGCAGATCCCGACGGGTTTGCTCGCGCAGCTGAAGCGCAACACCGTCAATTACGCGGTCGGCATCCTGTTGCTCGGCGCGTACAACTACGCTCAGTACTGGATCGATCTGCTGCTCGCCGACGCCATGAGCGGCATGTTGCACGGCGAGCTTTCGAAGTCGCGCGTGCTGGGCATGGCCATGGCCTTCGCCGGCATCCTGGCGTTCGTGGCGCGGGTGCTCTCGCGGCTCACCATCTTCAACGCCGGGCGTTACGCCGAGTACGAGCTGCGCACGGCGCTGTTGCACCACCTGCACCGGCTCGGGCCGTCCTTCTATCGGCGCATGAGCACCGGCGACATCATGAGCCGCGTCACCAACGACCTGCAGCAGGTGCGCGGCCTGCTCGGCTTCGGCGTGCTCAACCTGTTCAACACCAGCTTCGGCCTGGTGAGCGCGCTGGCCGTGATGTTGCGCTTTTCGGTCAAGCTCACCGTGGCCTCGCTGGCGCCGCTACCGCTATTGCTGATCGTGATGCGCGCCTACTCGAAGCGCATGTACGCACGCCAGAAGGAGAACCAGGACTCGCTGGGTCACCTGGGCGGCGTGGTGCAGTCCAGCATCGCGGGCGTGCGCGTGGTGCGCGCGTTTGCGCTGGAGGGCGCTCAGCTCGCCGCCTTCGATCGCTCCAACCACGACTACCTCGACAAGGGCCTGATCCTGGCCAAGATCCGCGGTTCGATGTGGCCGGTGATGCAGTCGATCACCATGCTCGGCGTGCTGGTGGTATTCCTGTACGGCGGCCACCTGATCGTGAACGGCGAGTTCAAGGCCGAGCAGTTCCTGTCCTTCTACCGCGCGCTGTTCCGGCTCACCTGGCCGCTCGCGGCGCTGGGCTTCCTGGTCAGCGTGCTGCAGCGGGGGCGCGCCGGTTACGCCCGCCTGCGTGACATCTTCGATGCCAAGCCGGACGTAGTGGACGGCCAGCAGCGCCCCGAGCTCATCGCCGGGCACCTGGAGATCAAGAACCTCACGTTCGGTTACACCGATCTGCCCGTGCTGCGCGGGCTGAGCCTCGAGGTAAAGCCGGGCGAGCGCGTGGCCATCGTGGGGCGCACGGGCTCCGGCAAGAGCACGCTCGGAGCGTTGCTCTCGCGGCTGCACACGACCCCGCGCGGCAGCGTGTTCCTGGACGGGGTCGACGTGTGCGATCTGCCGCTCGCCACGCTGCGCTCCAGCATCCTGTACAACCAGCAGACGCCGTTCCTGTTCTCGACCACGGTCGGGCGCAACGTCGGCTACTGTCTCGAGCACCCGGAGACGGAAGAAGCGGACCGCCGCATCCGTGATGCCACGCGCGACGCGCAGATCATCGAGGAGATCCAGTCGTTGCCGGAGGGCTTCGACACCGTGGTCGGCGAGCGCGGCGTGCAGCTCTCCGGCGGGCAGAAGCAGCGCGTGGCGCTGGCGCGCGCGTTCCTGGCGGAGCCCAGGGTGCTGGTGCTCGACGACCCGCTGAGCGCGGTCGACGCCCGCACCGAAACAGCCCTGTTGAACGCGCTCGATCAGCAGCTGGCGCGGGAGCGCAGCTTGCTGCTCATCACTCACCGCGTCAGCGCTGCCGCGCGCTGCGATCGCGTGATCGTGCTCGACCGCGGCGAGGTCGTTGAGACGGGCACGCACGCACAACTGGCGCGCGCCGGCGGCCTGTACGAGCGCTTCGTGGACGAGCAGCGGCGCGAGAGCGAGATGTCCAAGCTGAACAGCGACTTCTCGATCGCGCCTACCGCCGAGGCAGAAACGGTGGACGCGCAGTGAGGTACGCAGAGTGAATCGCGCCGCCGTGCTGCCCGCTTCTCGCACCGCCAAGGTGCTGGCGGCCTTCCACGAGGAAGGCGCGCTGGGCAAGGTCTACGACTGGCAGCTCCTGAAGCGGCTCTGGCCCTACGTGCGGCCCTACCGCGCCATGATCTACCTCTCGCTGGTCATGGGCGTGATCACGGCGGCCAGCTCGCTCGTGCAGCCGCTGTTCATGCGCTCCCTGCTGGACGAGGGCGCGCTGAAGGGCGACCTGCACAAGCTGGGCACGGGCGGCCTGTACCTCTCGCTCCTGATCATCGGGGAGCGGCTGCTCTCGTTCTTCCAGATTTACTCGGTGCAGGTTGCGGGCGCGAAGGCCATGAACGACCTGCGCCGCAACCTGTTCTCGTTCCTGCACGAGCTGCCGCTGGGCTTCTTCGACAAGACGCCCGTCGGCAGGTTGGTCACGCGCATCACCAACGACACCGACTCGATCCTGGAGCTGTTCGCCTCCGGCGCGCTGAACGCCTTCTCCGATCTGCTGCGGCTGGTCGGCATCGTGGTGTTCATGCTGGCGCTCGACTGGCAGCTCGCGCTGATCGCGTTCCTCGCGGGGCCTCCGGTCACGCTGCTGGTGCAAGCGATGCGGCCGCGCGCGCGGGCCGCCTTCCGTGAGATCCGCGGCAAGACCTCGCGCATGAACGCCAACATGGCAGAACAAGTGAACGGCATGACCACCGTTCAAGCTTTCGGCCAGCAGCGCGCGGCGGCGGCGGAGTTCGACGACATCAACGTCGCCTACCGCGAGGCGGTGGTGCGCTCGATCAAATACGAGTCGGTGCAAGACGCCGCCATCGACATGGTAGCCTCGCTCTGCCTCGCCTTCATGGTGATCTCGGTCGGCTACCACTCCGCGAGCTACGGCACGCTGGTCGCCTTCAACGCCTACGTGCTGCGCTTCTTCGAGCCGATCGCCGCGCTCGCCCAGCGCTACACACTGCTGCAGAGCGCCATGGCGGGCGCGGAGCGCGTGTTCTCGCTGCTCGACATGGAAGACCGCGACGCCCCGGTTGACCTGGCCGCGGCAGCTCCGCCCAGCAGCGAGCCCAACGTGTGCGTCAGCTTCGAGCACGTGAGCTTCAGCTACAAGCCCAACGTCCCGGTGCTCAGCGACGTCAGCTTCTCCGTGCGCCGCGGTGAAAAGGTGGCCCTGGTCGGCGCCACCGGCGCGGGCAAGACCACCGTCGCCTCCCTTCTCTTGCGGCTCTACCCGGTGACGGAAGGCGTGGTGCGCGTCTTCGGCAAGGACGTGCGCGGCGTCGAGCGCCACGAGCTCCGCCGCCACTTCGCGATGGTGCCCCAGGACGTGATCCTGTTCCCGGGCACGATCGCCACCAACATCGCCGCCAGCGAAAAGCCGGACCTCGCACGCGTCAGCGCGGCCCTGCAGCGCATGGGCGCAGAAGACATGTTCCGCACCCGCCCGGGCGGCATCGAAGCCGTGGTCGACGAACGCGGCGACAACTTCTCCGCCGGCGAACGCCAGCTGATCGCCTTCGCCCGCGCCCTGTATCGCGACGCCGAGATCATCGTCCTCGACGAAGCCACGGCCAGCATCGACAGCAACACCGAAGCCCGCATCCAGCGCGCCATGGAAAGCCTGCTCGAAAACCGCACGGCCCTGATCATCGCCCACCGGCTCAGCACCATTCAGGCCGCTGATCGCATCCTCAGCTTTCATCAGGGCCGCCTGGTCGAATCCGGCAGCCACGAAGAGCTACTGGCCAAAGGCGGGCTATACGCCCGTTTGCACGGGCTGCACTTCGGCGTCGCTGAAAATACCTAGACGAGTTGTGGGCCGAGCCTCCACTTCAAGCCGCTGAGCAGCACCTCGGGGCGCGGGCGGGGTTTTCGAGTCTATCCGCGACATCGCGGATCATCCGACGCGCCAAACCCCGAACTGAATCGGAGCGGACTGAACCTCGGGCTCGGCACCTCCCGGAGTCCCCGCCCAGGTTCCCGGACGAACTCGCCCCCTCCCTGAGACCCCTCTGACGTTCCCGGAGGAACTTCCCGCCCTTCGCCGAAGCCACTCTGAGGTTTCCATCGGAACTTCCCGCCCTTCGCCGAAGCCACTCTGAGGTTTCCATCGGAACTTCCCGCCCCTCGCTGAGGCCACG
>JAICTU010000016.1 GCA_025936205.1 Polyangiaceae bacterium
CGACTCGATGATGTGCTGCGGCGACAGCGTCGGGTCGGTCGAGACGAAGACGTCGTCCTTCTCGTGTCCGGGAAAGTCACGGACGAGGACCAGGCGCACCACTTCGCTGCCCGCTGCTACATACCATGGGGCGTCGATGACCCGGACGCGCAGCGTCACGGCACGGCCGTAGACGAAGACATCGACCTTCTCCCAGCGGGTACCCTTGCGACGAGCCCACCAGGCCGGGGAGGCGATGCGCTTGCCACGGACTCGTGGCCGTCCCATCTGTCCACATGACGGGTGGGGGCCGGAGCATAGAAAGCTACGTCCAGTCGACCGCGTCCGATCACGGTGACGTTGGCCGGACGGTCCTTGATGAGCGTGGCGTTGGTGTAAGCGGAGCCGATGAGCTCGAAGCGGCGCTCGGGATATCGCTGCGCCAGGAGCAGGACCAGCTGTCGGGCTTCCTCGGTCAGCTTGAAGTAAGGCTTCTTTTCCGCTTTGTAGCGCTTTTCGCTGCGATGCAGCCGGAACAGAACGGGCAGCGCCCAGCTCTTGTCGAACAGCTGCACTTCGATGGCGAGCACGACCCAGACATGGCCCCAGTGAAAGAAGGGCATCCGTCCCGTTGAGAGCAGCGGGTCACGGTGCATGGATGCGCCCGAGATGCGCTTGCCGGTGTGCCGTCCCAGCGTGTCGTCAACGACGAGCCGAATGAGCCCTTTCGGCGCCAACCGCTCGATGAGCAGAGCCGCCAGCGTCAGGCCGACCTCGTCGGTGGTCCAGCAAGCGCGCGAGAAGAAGCGATGATGCTGCTGATATGCTTGCACCCGACCGCTCCCGCCGCTCGGATGACCTCGGTGACCGTATGGCGGCGCAAGTCGAGCACCCAGCCCGCCATCAGGGTCACGAAGCTGGCCATCGACGAAGAAGTGAAGCAGCCCGAGAACGCTTGCAGCCGCTGGACGAAGGAAGCTACGATGATGGGGTCCGACACGTTTCGCTTTCTGTGTGAGGTGGTGTGGTAACTCCTTCATCGCAGAAGCCGATCGTCATGGATACCCCTCTGGTGCACGTCGCTCTGCGGCGTCGCGCGGAGGTGTGTCTGTCGTGCTCTCAGTGCCGCTACGATGCGTGCCCCTCCCATGGCGCGCGCAGGCGGCGCAGCCGCCGAGCATGGCGCGGGGCTCAGGATTCGTCACATCTCGGCACTGGGCCGGGGATGAGAGCGGGCAGCCCCTCGACTGAGCGCGATCCTCGCCGCGGGGTCCGGATCGGGCGAACCTGTTTGTTGTTGCGCGTGGATTGCACCGCGAGAGAAGGTCGCGCGAGAAAGGCGCGCCTCATAAAATAGCGTCTTTGTGGTCGATTTCGCTGGACGCGATCCGCGCGACTCGAGCGCTGGCGAGCGGCGATGGCGCTCGAAACTTGCGTTCCTTCGCCTTGAAGGCCGTGAGCAGAGCGCGCGAGCGCTTGCAGGGCAAAAACGCTGTCGGGCTCGCTGCGAGCAGAGCTGGGCGGCACTGCGAGCCTCGAAAATCGTCGTGATAGAGTGCTGCCCGAAGCGGGAGGGAAGCATGAGCGAATGGAAGATCGCGCACGAGACGTTGTCGCAGCTGGCGCGGGAGCGAGCCGCAGCCGACGCGCTGGAGGGCCACTGGCTGCTGCGCGCGCGGCGGGCTCGAGCGCACGTGCACCTGGGCTTCGGCAGCTTTGTCAGTTACGTGGAACAGCTCTTCGGTTACACGCCGCGCTCGATCTCGGAAAAGCTGCGCGTCGCCGAGGCGCTGGAGCGGCTGCCGGCTTCGCGAGCGGCGCTCGAGCAAGGCCGGCTCGGCTGATGCGCGCTGCGCGAGATCACGCGGGTGGCGGTGAGAGAAACGGAAGACGCCTGGTTGCAAGCGGCGCGAGGCAAGACGGTGCACCAGCTCGAACAGCTGGTGGCGGGCAAGCGCCCCGGGGATGCACCGTGTGCCCCAGCGGATCTCAGCCTGGGAGGCCGCCCGCTGTCATCGCCAGGCAAAGTGCCGAGATGTGACGAATGATGAGGCCCGGCCCTGATCTTTGGTATCCGCGCAGCGCGGATATCGGGTGCTTCCGGATGGATCGACTAGTCTCGGTATGGCGTGCGCCGCGGGCTCGCCATCACCGCCTCCACCGGGTCACTCTCGGCAGAGTTCTGCGGCGCATGGCAAACGATTACGGCATCATGTCGATGTAGCCGCCGAGGCGCGCGAGGTCGTAGTTGGAGACCTGCGCGACGTCCGAATCCTTGGGGGGCATTTCGTCGTCGAGCACGCGCAGGTAGAGCGGCGATCGATCGCGATCGCCCGGCACGATCAGACCTGCCGCCACCAGCACGCCGACATTGAGGATGTCGTTGATCGGGACCGCCGTTCTGCCCCCGTCGGCGTGATGGCAGCTGCTGCAGTTGCGATCGAGGATGCTCACGAACTCGTCGCGCGTGGGCGGATCCAGGCGCACGATGAACTTTTCCAGGCGGCGCAGGTTCTCACCGCTCAACGGCGGCACGCCGGACGACATGGGCGGCATCAACCCCCCCGCGACGAGCAGCAGCAACGGCGATTGTTCGGGCCAACCCGGCGTGATCAGCCCGGATGCCACCAGCTCGTCGAAATCGCGAATGTCCGTGATCGGGTCGCTGCCGTAGCGCGGCGGTGTGCCACCGAGGCTGTGCGGCGGGCGCGTCGCAGACTGGCCGTGACAGCCCCCGCAGCTGTCTTGCAGCAGGCTCTGGACCGCCGTTTTCTCCAGCTCTGTTTGCTGCGCCGCGGTCAGAGTCGGCTGCGGGGCCATCGCAGCCGACGCGCTTGGATCTGGTGGAATTTCTTCAGCAATGACCATGCCATCGTCGCCGCATGCCAAAGCCAAACAACACCAGGCCGTCAATATGCTCACCAGCGCGAACTGGGTCATGCAGGTGAGCGATTTTTCCATACCCAGCCAGTACCTCTCGAGCAAGAAAGAGGTTTGATAGCACCACTGACCCGTTCTCGCGGCTCGCGCTACTGGTTTTTGTTCGCTCATCACGGCTCGCCATGTGGAATCGGCTCTCACGCACCCGGACGTCGCAGTCTATCGCGACGGGCCCCCTGTTTGCAGGGACACGCCGTGCTGCAAGCGGCCCTGCTGCAAGCGGCCCTGCTGCAAGCGGCCCTGCTGCAAGCGGCCGAGGGAGTGCCGATCAGGCAGCGACAGCCCGGGTGATGAGCGAGCCCACTGACGCGGGCTCCCCCCGCCCTCCGGGCGCGGAGGACGCGACGGCGATGGATCCGCTCGCCGAGCTGGCACGCCGGGCCGCCGAGGGCGATCACGCGGCGGCCAATGCCTTGCTCACCAAGGTCGCCCCCGCGTTGCTGCGCGTGGCGCGGCAGGTGCTGGGGCCGCAGCATCCCGAGGTCAGCGACGTGGCGCAAGAAGCCGCGTGTGGCCTGCTGCAGGCGCTGCCGCGCTTTCGCGGCGAGTGCACGCTCGTCCACTTCGCGTGCCGCGTGGCGATGCTGGTCTCGATGAATGTGCGGCGGCGGGAGGCCTCCCACTCGCGCAAGACGGAGACGTTCACGGAGCTGCAGGAGGTCGTCTCGGCGCTGCCGCCCACGCCGGAAGATCGCTTGCTCGGCGAGCGCGCAGCCAGTGCCATCCGCAAGTTGCTGAGCAGCCTGCCGGAAGCTCAGGCGGAGGTGCTCGGTCTGCATCATGTGGTCGGCTTGACCATGCCGGAGATCGCGGCCGTCACCGGCGCGCCGCTGGAGACGGTCCGGAGCCGCCTCCGCCTGGGCCGGAACGCGGTGCGCCTGCGCGTGCTCGAAGATCGGCGTCTGCTGGAAGTGGTTGGTGGGAGCGATGACGACGATCGATGAGCTTCTGACCCAGCGCCGGCGCGGCGCTCTGAGCGAGGCCGACGAGCGGCGGCTGCAGATGGCCGTGCAGACGTCGCCCGAGCACCAGCTCACGTTGCTGGCGGGCGTGGTCTTCGATCGCGGGGGCGCCCCGCAAAGCTACGACGCGGCCCTGATCAAGCACATCGTGCGCCAGGTGGAGGGGGAATGGTCGGGCACGTTTCAGCGTGTCGTGACGCGGCGTCGCCTGTCGCGTTGGGTCTCGGTGCCGGTGCTGATCGCCGGCGTGGCGGCCGCCAGCTTCGGCGGCTATCGCGCTCTGCAACTCGCGGGCGTACCATCGTCGGCAAGCGTTCACGGTCGCCGGGGCGGCGACGTGCTGGCCCTGAATGCGCCGGTGAAAGCAGCTCCGGAGATGGCGCTCGCCGCGCCCCCTGCCCCGCAGGCTGCCCCTGTTTTCGCGGCTCCCTCGGCGCTGGCGCAAGCGCCGGGCCTTGCACCGAGCCTCGCGCAGAGCCCGAGCCTCGCGCCGGGCGCGAGCGAGCCAGCGCCTGCAGCGGCGATCGCGGCAGCCGAGTCCCCCGCGGCGCCAATTTCGCCTGCACACGCGGCACCCATCGCTGCGGTCGTGCCGGCGCCGAGCGCGCCTGCCGGCGCACACACCAGCGCGACCTGGAACCTGCCGAAGCCGCGCGCGCTGCGCCGCCAGGCGTCTGCTCACCTGGAGACCGACGTGGCTGCCGTATTGCCGCTGCCCGGGGGCACTTCCGCGCCAGGCAGCGCCAGCGCCGCCGAGGCAGACGGCCCGGATCTGGAGTCTGCGCCGGTCCTGTTCCGGCGCGCGAGCGAGCTGCGCCAGAGCGACTGGAATGGGGCGGCGGCCCTGTATGAACGGCTCGCGCTGCGCCACACCGAGTCGCGCGAAGCGGGTGTGGCCGAGATGGCGCTGGGCAAGCACGCGCTCGCCGAAGGCAAAGCGCTGAAGGCAGTGCAGTGGTTCGAGGCCTACCAGCGCCGGGAGGGCGGCGAGCTGGTGGCAGAAGCCATCTGGGGTGAAGCTCGCGCGCAGCAGAGCCTGGGCGAAATGGCACGCGCGCGTGAGCTCTGGACCCGCCTGATCGAACAATATCCAGCCTCCGCCTATGCCGCAGCCGCGCGGGAGCAGCTCGGCCCCTGAGCGGCGCAACGCGTGGAGCGCCCGCTGTCGGGCGCCTGCGCTCTGCGCTTCGCCAGCGCTCGGGCTCTGCCTGTTCATCGGGCTCAGCCTCGCGCTGGGCTGCGCTCACCAGCCGCCGCCGGCTGCTCGCGCCGCGCGCACGACGGCGCATCCAGATCGTCCAGCTGCGAAGGCAGACGCCGGGCGCGATCTGGGGAGCTGCGGCGGCTCCGGTCCCGACACGCTGGTCGTGACGCTGAGCCGCATCCCGGAAGAGGACGATCTACGCCGCGCCATCTGCGACTGGTTCAGCGACGAGCCGTGGCACGTGCGCTTGCGCAGCGTGGGCAGTGCGCTACCGCGCGCGGAGCGGCCGCCTGCCGGCGAGCTGCGCGTCACCATCCTGCTCAGCTCCGAGGTCGCGGCGCAGCTCAACGTGACGGCGCCCGGGCGCGAGCCGGGGGAATCTCCTTCGCGCTGGCTGGAGCAGGTGTCGCTCAGCAACGGCTTTGACGATGTCGGCATCGAAGTGATCGCGCAAACGCTGCACTCGACGGCGCAAGCCAGTCTGTCGCGCGCGTTTCCGCCCGCGCCTCCGGCGCCGCCGAAGCCGCCGCCACCCGCTGCCCCGCCGCCCGCTGCGGTGGCTGCAGCACCTGAAGCGGCGCCTGTGGCAATTCCTGCAGCAGCGGCGCTCTCCGGCGGGCTCGCCGCGGCTTCGGGGCTCCCGGCGTCGCCCGCCAGCGACAGCGCGGGCGCGCAGCCCTCCGCCCACGGCTCGGGTCTCTTCCCGCTGCCGGTGCACATCGCGATCGGATATCAGTTTCACGCTCGAGGCGGAGAGCCCGTGACCCACGGCCCCGAGCTGCGGCTGGAGCTCGATTGGCTGGCGCGCAGCGTGATCCTCGCGAGCTACGTGCGCGGCGCGTGGTTCACCTCCTCACCGGCGACAGCAAACGGCGTGGTGATCGGCCTCGACGGTATGGGGGTCGGTGCGGGGCTTGCCGCCAGCTTACCGCTCCAGCGCTGGCTCGCGCGCGTGGCGTTCGGGAGCAACATCGACCTGGTGAACATTCAGGCGACCGTCGCCGACACGGACACGCTGCGCTCCGCCGGCAGCGGCGGAGCGCGCCCGCGCATGTTCCTGACCGGTGAAGCGGGCGTGACGGCGCGCCTCGGGCGCATCGAGCTCGGCGCCACCGGCCTGCTGCGCTGGCAAACCTCGGAGAGCCACTATGACGTTTTGGAGGAGGGCCAGCCGCACGCGTTGGTGCGGGCCTGGCGGCTCCAACCGGGCGCGGCGCTCGAAGTCGCTTATGTGTGGTGAAACGCGCGATTGAGTCGCTGGCGAGCGGCGGGTAATCTCTGCCGCATGACGGCGCCGCACCTGTTTCGCATCATCGTGCAAGTGAACGACCTCGACGTCAGCGCGGCGTTCTACACGGCAGTGCTCGGCATGCCGGGCGAGCGCGTCTCCAACGGCCGTCACTACTTCAACTGTGGGGGCACGATCCTCGCGCTGCTCGATCCGAGCGGCAATGGCGACGGCACGCGAGCGGCGCCGTTACCCGACCACATCTACCTCGCCGTGGACGAGCTCGAGCCCGTGCGCGGGGCGATCGCGACGCATGGTGGCCGCCTGGCACCCGGCGATGTGCACGGAGATCCCGCGGGGCAAGTCGCGCGCCGGCCCTGGGGCGAGCTGTCGTTCTACGCCTTCGATCCCTCCGGTAATCCGCTCTGTTTCGTGCAGCGCGGCAGTGAATTCCTGGGGCGCCCCCGCGGCTGAAAACAGCCGCCGGCGGCGGAACAGCTCGAGTGCAACTCGCCGTGCCCGGCGGCTCTTCCCGGCAGACAAGCGCGGAGAGAAATGGCAGACCTGCGCCGCTGTACCGATGCCGGCCGGCCGTGATTGACTCAGTTGTTCCGCGATGGATGCACCCAATGGGGAAAAATCCGGTACTCAGGGGGTCTTGACCCGTTTTGCCGCTGGCGCGTCCCCATGTCAGCTCGTAGGTGAAGAAGCGTGAAGCGCCCTCTTTCTTGGCGGGGAAAATCCCGCGATCTTCTGCGGGGACACCCCGCGCCCAGCCTGAAACGGGTTCGTCGCACCGCTGGCTGTGTGGTGGCGACGGCCCTGGCCGCGTCGGCCGCCTACTCGTGCGGCGATAAGCCCGCTGCGCGCGTAGAGGTGGCCCCAGGCGCGGACTCCGACGACGACAGCACCGGTGCCGGCTTCCAGGTGGAAGACCCCGGTCTCCTTCCTACGGCGGAAGAAGACAAGCAGTGCCTGAATCAATCTCGAGAGGCGCTGCCGGTCGGGCTCGACATCTATGTGATGCTCGATACCTCGCTGTCGATGAAGGACCTGTTGCCTGTCGACAGCGCGAACGGCAACGAGGACAAGTGGACGGCGGTGCGCAAGTCCATCCAGGCCTTCGTGCAAGCGCCGGATACGAAGGACATCGGCATCGGCCTGCAATACTTCCCGCAGGTGCTGGAGGGCGTGCCGTTCACCTGCAGCGACAACAGCGATTGCGGCTCCGCCGGCGGGGCGTGCTCCAACAGCCGTTGTGTGAAGGACGGCACGGGCACGCTGAGCGGCGGCTCGAGCGCCACCATCCGGACCACCGTCAGCGACGCGGTGTGCGACGATGACGACGAGTGCTCGGGCGCCGGGGAAAAGTGCGTGTCGCTGCTCGGGCAATGCGTGGTGCGGCCCGGCGACATCGATTTCCCCGATGGCAGCCTGCTGCCGGCCAAGGTGGCCGCAGTGTGCGCCAGCGCGGACGACTGCTCCGGTATCCCCGGCGCGGTCTGCGAGGAGCTGGGCCAGTGCCAGAACGCCGTCGCCGGCCAGCGTGCCTCCTGTACGCGCAGCGTCCCCTGCCCCACGGGCGGCGGCCAGTGCATCCGCCCCACGCACACGTGCAGCAATCAGACGCTGTGCAAGGTGGAGAATTACGCGGCGCCCGCCGTCGCGATCAGCAGCGGTGCGGCCCGCGCGGACGCGATCAAGGCCTCGCTCGACGCCGTAGATCCCGTCGGGCCCACGCCCACGGGGCCCGCGCTGCAGGGCGCGCTGCAGCAAGCTCGCGACTGGGCCGCGCAGCATACCGATCGCCAGGTCGTCACCGTGCTCGTGACCGACGGCTTCCCCACCGACTGCAGCCCGATCGCCAATGCCGACGTGGCAGCCATCGCCAAGACCGCCAACAGCAGCTCGGATCCGATCCACACCTTCGTGGTGGGCGTGTTCAGCACGCAGGATCTGGGCTCGGACGGCGAGGCGCGGCTGGATGAGCTGGCGCGCGCGGGCGGCTCGGAGAAGTCGTTCGTGATCAACACCGCGGACGATGTGACCGCGGGCCTGCTGGACGCGCTGAACAAGATCCGCGACTCCAGCTCGCGCTGCAACTTCCCGCTCGACGCGACCACGCTGGACCTCAACAAGGTCAATCTGGAAGTCCTCGACAGCTCGGGCACGACCACGCCGCTGTTCAACGTCGGTACACCAACCGATTGCGGGGACCAGCAAGGCTGGTTCTACGAGAACCGCGACGGCGGCGGCCGCCAGATCACGGTCTGCCCGCGCACGTGCCGGGATTTCCTGGCGGGCGTCGTGCAAGCCAACCTGCAGATCGGCTGCGCGACTCGCATTCGCTGAAGAGGACCGCGCAGCCAGCGGCAGACGTGGCGTAACATTCGCCGCGAGCGAAACCTTTCATGGTGCACGCAATGTGCGGCTCCTGGAGATCGCAGCGCAGCACGCAGATCACGGTCAGTGCTGACGGCAAGCGCAGCCGCGAACGAAGCCGGTTGCCCGGCGGCCCGGCTCCCGCCACTATCGGTAGCGATGATCGCGCTCCGTCCTGTTTCCGCGTCCCTCGGCATCTTCCTGGCTTCGCTGGCTGCGGCCGGCTGTAGCGCGCCTCCGGGCTCCGGCGACGACGGCCCGAGCCTGTCTCCTTACCTGGGGCCGTCGAACGGCACGCAGACTGGGACGCCGGGCTCGTCCACGAACCCGAGCAGCAGCGCGAATTCGCCCACGGGCGCCGTCGGTGGCTCGCGCCCCGAGGGCAACAACACCAACACGCCCATCGCGAACGGCGCGGCCGGCAGCGGCAGCTCGAACGTCGGCGGCGTGGGTGCGAGCAGCGGCGGCGCGGGTGGTGCGCCGGCGACGCCGGCGGCGGGCGGCGCAGGCGGCGCACCCGCCACGGGCGCGGCCGGCGCTCCCCCAGCCGGGGCAGCTGGCTCCGCATCGACCGGCGCTGCGGGTGGCGCTTCGATGCCGCCACCCGTCGACACTCCGCCTCCGCCGCCCGCGGGCAATCCGCTGCCCGCGACCGGCAGCGGCTGTGGTGGCTCGGCCTTCTTCTGCGAGGACTTCGAAGCGCTCGCCGCCGGGACGGCCACCGCCAACGCCAAATGGCGGCCGGAAGGCGCCGCAGCCGTCGACGGCACCATGGCCAAGGGCGGCACTCGCTCCCTGCACCTGACGCCCAACGGCGGGCAGAACGCGCGCATCGTGCTCACCTCGTTCGCGCCGCCCGGCAACAGCTTCTATGGCCGCATGAACGTGTTCGTGCAGCAGTTCCCGACCGCTCCGGCGTACTCGCACTTCGTGCTGGTGGAAGCGACGGGCAGCAGCGGCGAGCACGTGCGCCCGATCGGCGGCCAGTTCATCCCCGAGGGCAACGGCCCGAGCACCTACTGGGGCGTGGGCTCGGATCAGGGCGCCACGGGCGACTGGACCAAGTGGGAGCCGCGCATCCCCACGCAGAACGCGCGCTGGCTGTGCATGGAGTGGCGCATGAACGCGGCAGACAACAGCGTGCGCGTGCTGATCGACGGCACGGAGCAGACCGCGCTCGCCGTCTCCACCAACAGCCACGGCGGCAACGGCGGCGCATTCAACTTCCCGACCTTCAACAGCATCTGGCTGGGCTGGTGGAACTTCCAGGCCGGCACGACCCCGGCGCAGTTCAACGTGTGGTTGGACGACATCGTGCTGTCCACCGACCGCGTCGGCTGCAACTGACAGCACGCTTCGCCGGCTCGAGTGCCCGGCCGCGCGTCGGCCGGGCCTGCAATGCGCAGGCAAGTCAACGCAGCTGGAACCCGATACCGAGGCCGAGCTCGGTCAGGGTCTGATCGGTAGCGTCATTGCCGCCGCCGAGCCCGATGTCGAGGTAGGGGCCGAGCGTGACGGAGCCCAACGAGTTGTTGAAGCGCATCAGCGGCACATCCAGGCTCAGAGCGCTGTGCGTGATATCGGGCCCCTCGACTTGGTGCAGCGTGAGCCCGAGCCGTGGCCACAGGATCCAGGCGTCGGAGAACTCGAATTGGTAGCCCACGCGCGGCTCCAGCAGCCAAACGTTCGGGCTGATCTTGTCGCTGAAGGAGACGATGAAGCTCACGGCGGCTCCGACACTCAGGCCCGATTCCCACGAGTACTCCAGGCCGACGCGCGGCACGGAGTAGCTGGCGACGCCGCCCGTGCCCAGGCCGGCGCGCCATGAGTTCGTCGTCTGCTCGACGCCCTCCGTCGTGGTCTTCAGCGTGGTGTGGCTGATGGTCTCGAGCCGCTCGAAGCTCGAAGTGAGGCCGATGGAGCCTTCGGCGAGAGCCGGCGCAGTGGCCAGCAGGCAGCACGCGGCCGCAGACACAGAGATGTGCTTCTTCATGATGGATCCCTCTCAGTGCGTCGGTAGTAGCTCGAGCCGCCCGCAAACGGGCGCTCTTCGCGTGGGGCGCTACGGAACGCGTCTGCGGCTGATCACATCTTCTTCCTCCTGCACGAGCGCTCGCCGCGCAGGACCATGCCCAGCCGTGTGAACCAGCGCCCGAACACGGTGGAGTAGAACGGGTTGCTGCGGTTGGCGCGCCGCTTCAGCGCCTCGAACCCGCGCACGTGGCCGTCGAAGCCGAGCCGGATGCGGATGTCGACCTCACCCCGGTGCGCCTCGTAGTCGAGCAGCTCACACACCCGGCGATAGCTGGGCAGCGCCGCGATCTCGCGGCCGTATTGGTCGAGCCGCTGCAGCCCCGAGCGGCACTCCGCGAACGCGCTGCAGAGCAATTCCACCACCCGGCGCAGCGAGCGCAGCACGCCGAGCCGCAGCTCGGTCCCGCTCGTGATCGTCCCTCCCTGACGGCTGAGCAGATCGCGGAACTGCGTGAGGAAACCGTGCAGCTTCTCCAGCTGCTTGCGCAGGCCGGGCTGCTCCGATAGCTCGCGCAAGATCTCCTGCCGGAAGAGCGTGTGCGCGATCTCTCGTGGTGGCTCCGAGATCAGCCGGTACAGCTGCGCGCCGCTGAGCTGCCGATCGTGGCCGGCCACGCGTACGCGCAGACAGCGCCCGAGCAACTCGCGTAGGAACACGTCCTCCGCGAAGTCGCTCGGAGCGAAGCCGGACGGCGCCAGCTCCGCTCGATCCAGGGCGCGCACGAAGGCATCCCCCACATCGCCGCTCGAAAACGCGAAGCTGAGCGCGCGGATCGTGCCCTCGACGTCGATCCGCCGGAACGGCAGCTCGTGCAGTAGGTCACAAGGAGATGCGCCGTCTGCCAGCACACGACCCATGCAGAGCATGACCGCCGTCTGGCTCTCGAGATCGGGCTTCACTCGAGAACTCAGCTCCCTCGTGGGGACGCTATCACGCTCGCCGGCGGCGAGCCATTCTTCGAGCGGGACAGCGTCAGGCGCGCGCCCAGCGAGCGACCACGAGCCCGCCCACGAGCGCGGCCACCACGATCGGGATGCCGTGGCCCAGCAGCATGTGGCCCTGATTCACGTTCGGGCAATGCAGGTTGATGGCCGCTCCCGAGAGCAAGCCGAGCGCAGAACCGACCAACCCGCTGCGCCAGCCGGCACCCGCGGGAAACGCGCGGCGCAGCGTGAGCGCAGCGAGCAGCAGCGGGGCAGCGGCCCAGGCCAGCGTGATGTCGAGACACACCAGGGCACCGAGCCAGAACCTGCCGTTATCCGCCGGTGGATAGGGCGTATGCAGTAGCGCCGCGCACAACCAGAACGATAGCGGCCCCCACACCGCGAACCCGGTGACCACGCTCACCGCCAGGCCCAAACCGAGCTTGCCCGGCGCAACCGCGAGCAACAGCGACGCCGCACCGATCAGCGCCGGCAAGACGAGCTGCAGCGCGACGTATTCTGCCGGCAGGCGCGTGAAGTCGGAGCGGATGCCATACACTGCGAGGTGCGTGCAGAGCCAGCCGAGGCTGATGCCGAATGCGGCGAGCCGGCGGCGCTGGGTCTGCTTGCGCGGCGCCGATGGCGCGGAAAACCGCGGCGCGGGGGCCGGCGCCACAGGCGCTCCGGCCACTGGATCAGGGATCTCTTTCAGAAACGACAGATCGTCCAAGACTCGATGCGCCCTTCAGTCACGCCATTCGCGGGGCCTTACCCGACTACGTTGCCGCACGCGGTTGGTTACCTCTTGCCGCACCGGAAACGAGCGGGGCTTCCATTTTTGCCAGAGCCTCCCGCAGGGCCTCGTAGGCGTGGAACGCACGGATCTTGAGGGCGCCCTCCGAGATGCCCACGATCTGCGCTGCCGCCGCGACGCTCATTCCCTCATAGCGCAGGAGCACGAAGGCCTCGCGCCGGGCCGGCGTGAGCGAATCCAGCACCTCGCTCACGACCCGCGCGCTCTGGCGCGCCATGCTCTCCTCTTCCCCGCTGGAGCCGTGCGCCGCGGGCAACTCGACCTGATCGGCGTCGACGCTGGCGCGAGACATCTTGGTCTTCGCGGAGCGCGTGTGGCTGATGAAACAGTTGCGAGCGATGGAATACGCCCAGGGCGCCACGTGCTTGCCGCGAGCGAACGAGCCGCGCGCGTGGTGCACGCGCAAGAACGTCTCCTGCAGCAGGTCTTCCGCGACATCCGCGGCACAGCCCATGCGCTGCAAGAACAAGCGAATGCGCGGCCCCAGCTCGGTAAAGACCACGGGAAACGCCGACTCGTCTCCGTCCGCGTAGCGCTGCATGGCCAGATCCGCCGAGCCCAGCGCCTCGGAGTCCGCCTCTGGCCGCGGGGCCGCGGCGCTGGACCCAGTGCCCGCGGGTGCGCCGATCTGGGCCGGTCGAGACAGGAACGTGAGGATGAAGAACATGCTCGCTACCCGATCGAACCCCTACCGGCGCCTGGACCGAAATGCTTACCCCCCGGAGATGAAAGAGTAAAGCAAGGAGGTACCGAGCCCCGACGCGATCCCGTACGCGCCGAGGTAACCAGCGGAAAGCCCCCGCGTAGCAGGAGGGCAAGCGGCCCCGAGTCGCCATTCGGCGGGAACAGGACATTCTCATGCACGTTTCATCCAGCACCCAAAAGCTCCTGAACAGCGCACGCAGCTGGCTCCAGCGTGCGTCCTTTGTCGGGCCACTGCTCGCCCGCTGCACGATCGGGGTGGCCTTCATCGAATCGGGCTGGGGCAAGGTGCACAACCTGGAGAAGGTCACGGCGTTCTTCACCGAGCTCGGCATTCCGGCGCCCGCGTTCCAGGCCACGTTCGTGTCGTGGGTGGAGCTCGTCTGCGGCACGCTGGTGTTGATCGGGCTCGCGACGCGCTTGGCTGCCGTTCCGCTGATCTGCACGATGATAGTGGCCCTGATCACAGCCAAGGCAGAGGACATCGGCGGTGTGGGGGATCTGGTCGGCATGATCGAGTTCACGTACATCGCGCTGCTGGCGTGGCTGGTGGTGGCGGGCCCCGGCCTGATCTCGCTCGATCACCTGATTGCGCGGCGCGCTGCCGCGGGCACGCTGTCCCATTCTTCCTCGAGCGCGGGCGCAAACGCAGAGGGACGCGCGGCACACGGCGCTCGCGCGTGACACTCGCGCCGTCACGAACTAACACCCTCGACTCACAGCAAGGGCGGGGCGGCGTGACGCCTCCGCCACGGACCTCGACTCTCATTTCAAAAGGACGAACACATGAACCAGAAAGCACTGTTGACGGCGGCGGTCTCGGGAATCCTGCTCGGCGGCAGCGTCGCTGCGCTGGCTGGAGACGCACCCAAGGACAGCAAGGATCACAAGGACAAGGCCGCTGCCGGCGCCAAGCACTCCTGTAAGGGCCAGAACGCCTGCAAGGGCCAGGGCGGCTGCAAGTCGGACAAACATTCCTGCAAGGGCCAGAACGCCTGCAAGGGCCAGGGCGGCTGCAAGGGCTGAGTCTGTCGACGAGGGCTGGACCGTCACGCGAGTGGCGGTCCAGCTTTGGAGCGAGTACATGATGGACAAGCAGCGCTTGGGACTGCCCCACCTGGGATTCGGCGTCGGGCTGAGGACGGTGCACTATGAGCACATCCTGCGCGAGCGGCCGAGCCTGGGTTGGTTCGAGGTGCTCAGCGACAACTACCTGCACACCAAGGGCAGGCCGCTCAGCTTCCTGGATCAGATCGCCGATCGCTATCCCGTGGCCTTGCACGGCGTGGGGCTCTCGATCGGCTCCAGCGATCCGCTCAACCTCGACTACCTGGCTCAGCTGAAAGCGCTGCGCGACCGCGTCGGCGCACACTGGGTCTCCGACCACATCTGCTGGACGGGAGTCAACGGCCGCTATGGTCACGACCTGTACCCGATCCCCTTCACCGAAGAGGCGCTGCGCCACGTCGCGCGCCGCGTGCGCCAGGTCCAGGACTACCTCGAGGCTCCGCTGGTGCTCGAGAACCCCTCCACCTACCTCGACTTCCGCGGCTCTACGCTGAGCGAAGCCGAGTTCATCGCCGCGCTGCTCGTCGAGGCCGGCGCCGGCTTGCTGCTCGACGTCAACAACGTCTTCGTCAACTCCCGGAATCACGGCTTCGATCCGCTCGCCTACCTGAAGCAACTACCGCTGGAACGCGTGGTGCAATTGCACGTCGCCGGGCACAGCCAGGCGCAGGGCTACCTCGCCGACACGCACAGCGCGCCCGTGGCCGAGCCGGTCTGGGCCTTGCTCGAGCAAGCCGTGCGGCTCGGCGCGCGCGCACCGTTGCTCGTCGAATGGGACGCCGACATCCCGACCTTCGACGTGCTCGAGCGCGAAGTCGCGCTGGCCCAGGCCTGCTTCGCGAGGGCGTCATGAACAGCGAGCTCGCCGAGCTTCAGCGCTGGCTGTTCGATCGCGTGCTCGCTCCTGCCCCGGCCGGCGCTGAGGCGTGCGCCGCCGTCGTCATCAGCGGCCCGCTGCCGGCCGCCGATCGCGTCGAAGTCTATCGCCACGGCTACGCGGCGCGACTCGTCGAGTGCCTGGCGGACGACTACCCCGCGCTCCAGCACGCACTCGGCGCAGGCCCCTTCGAAGAACTCTGCCGCGCCTTCATCCAGGCCCATCCCCCGCCGAGCCCGAGCCTGAACTACTACGGCGCGCCGCTCGCGCAGTTCCTCGCAGCGCGCCCCGAGCGCTGGAGCCAGCCCGCCGCCGAGCTCGCGCAGCTCGAGTGGGCGCTCGTGGAGGCCATCCACGCCGAAGAAGGCGAGCGCCTCGACCTGACCGCGCTCGGTCAACTCTCCGCCGAAGACTGGTCCCGCGCGCGCCTGATCCCCAGCCCCACCCTGCGCCTGCTGCGCACGCGCCACGCCGTTGCCGACCACTATCAGGCATTTCAGGAGGGCTCGGTACCGAGCGAACACTGGCCCACACCAGTAGAGTCCACCGTCGCGGTCTGCCGTCGCGAGGCGGACGTCTGGCGCGTGCGCATCCCCCCGTCGCTCACGCCACTGCTCGCCCGCTTGATCGCCGGCACCCCGCTGTTGACGGCGCTGGAACAGTGCACTGCCCGCGACGAAGCGTCCGGCACCCCGCCGATCGCCCCCGAAGAGCTGCAGCGAGCCTTCCAGGACTGGGTGGCATGCGGGATGTTCGCGGGCGTTCGACTGGAGTGATTTCTGTCATCGGCGGCGCAGGCAGAAGCCTGCCGCCGCATCAACGGTGGCGAGCCATGCCTCGTCGATGGTCGCGGCATATTTGCCCGCTGTGGCGATCGTGTTGACTGGCGGCCGCAGACCGGGGGCTCGGGCCGCTGAAATCGCCCCAGACGCGCGCTGGTGCGACTCTTGCTCAGGTGCCCGAGCACGTGGACCCAAAGGCCACCGCTCAGGCGTTGCGAGCTGCCGAACAGCGCATCGTCGACCTGCAACGGCAACTGGCCGTTCAGGATGAGTTCGCGACCACGCTCGCGCACGAGCTGCGCAACCTGCTGGCGCCCATCGTGATGCACGCAGAGTACCTGGCGGATGCCGCGCGTCTTGCCCGGGAGCCCTTGCCCCTGGCCTGGCTGAACCCACGCCTGGAAGGGCTCTGCCTGCGCATGCGCAAGTTCGTCGAGACGTTCGATCGCATCATGGACGCCTCGCGGCTCACCGCCGGACACATGGACCTGCGGCTCGAGGACGTCGACCTGAGCGGGCTGGCACGCGAGATCAGCGCCGGCTTCGAGCGGGAGGCGACGAGCGCACGCAGCACGCTGTCGGTGGTCGCACCGCCGCAGCTGATCGGCTGCTGGGATCGGCTGCGGCTTCAGCAGATCTGCACCAACCTGATCTCGAACGCCATCCGCTACGGCGCCGGCCATCCGATCGAGATCTCCGTGAGCGGCGACGAGGAGTGGGCCACGCTGCGCGTGCAGGATCACGGCATCGGCATCAGCGACGCCGATCAGCAGCGCGTCTTCGAGCGCTTCGAGCGCGGCGGGCAGCAGCGCAAACCGGGGGGTTTCGGTATCGGGCTGTGGATCGTCCGCGAAAACTGCCGCGCCCTGGGCGGCGAGGTATCCGTGGAGAGCCGGCTGGCACAGGGCTCCACCTTCACCGTGCGCCTGCCGCGCCGACGGAGAACGCATCATGGCTGAGACGTCCGCGCAGGGGCGGCTGAACACGGGGGTGCCCGGCCTGGACACCGTACTGCGCGGGGGATTGCCCCGTGGCAGCGTGTACATCATCGAAGGCCCGCCCGGCGCCGGGAAGACCATCCTCGCCAATCAGATCGGGTTCCACGTTGCGGAGCAGGGCGGCAGCGCCGCGTATATGACGCTGCTCGCCGAATCACACACCCGCCTGCTCGGACACCTGCGCGGGTTGCAGTTCTTCCGGGCGGAGCAGGTCGGGCGCGGGGTGCGCTATGCGAGCGGCTTCAAAACGCTGGAGGCCGAGGGTTTGAGCGGACTGTCCCGCCTGACCCGCGAGATGGTGACGCAGCAGCCGACGACGCTGCTGGTGATCGATGGCTTGCTCCCGGCGCTGGATCCGCTCTTCACCCAGCGCGACTACCGCAGGTTCGTTCACGAGCTGCAGACGCTGGCGTCGATGACGGAGTGCACGATGCTGCTGCTCGGCAGCAACTCCAGCCCCACCGGCTTTCGGGCGGAGCATACCATGGTGGACGGTGTCCTGGAGCTGACCGACGAGGTGAACCAGCTGCGCTCACTTCGGCACCTGCAGATCCAGAAGCTGCGCGGTAGCGACCCGGTGCGGGGGCGGCACACGCTGTCGATCACCTCGCGCGGGATCTCGATCCGACCTCGTATCGAGGCCGAGTTGCTGCGCCTGGCCGAGGAAGCCCCGCTCCGCCCCTCGCTCGAGCGCGCGCCAGTGGGGCTGCATGAGCTGGATGAGATGCTGCGCGGCGGCCTGCCTGAGCGCTCGACCACCATGTTGCTCGGACCCTCGGGTTCGGGCAAGACGCTGCTCGGACTTCAGTTCCTCGAGGCGGGCGCGGCGCGAGGCGAGATCGGGGTCTTCTTTGGCTTCTACGAGCGGCCAAACACGCTGGTGGCGAAAGCCGAGCGCGTGCAACTCCGGCTGGAGGACGCGCGGCGGCGCGGCCTGATCGAGTTCCTCTGGGAACCTTTCGGTGAAGCAGCCATCGATGCGCTGGGCGACCGACTGTTGAAGACGATCCGAGAGCTGAGGCCCAGGCGCTTGTTCCTGGACGGCATGCAGGGCTTCCAGCAGAGCGTGGACGTGCCGGAGCGACTGGGCAGCGTCTTCTCCACGCTCGCCGAGCAGCTGGAGCTGCACGAGGTCACCACGCTGTACAGCGTCGAGGCGGAGCAGTTGATCGGCCCCACCCTGCGCAGCCCGGTGCGTGGCTTGTCTGCCATCACTCACAACATCCTGCTGCTGCGCCACCTGGAGAGCACCTCGCAGCTGCAACGCACGATCACGATCCTGAAGATGCGCGATTCCGGCTATGACGCACACTCGCGCGAGCTGCAGATCACCGATGTGGGGCTGCGGCTGGGAGACGTCGTGCGGCGGGAGGGTCGCGGAGCGGACTTCCTGGAGAGCCATGGCGAGCGGCAGGTCCGAGCCCCTCGCACCACGCGCACTCGCGGGCTGATCCTGATCGTGGACGACGAGTTCGGCCTGGCCGAGCTGATGTCCGAGATCCTGAACGACCGCGGCTACCAGACCGCGATCGCGCTCAACGGCGAGCTGGGATTGCAGGCGCTGCGCGAGCGCCCCGCAGACCTGGTGGTGCTGGACGTGATGATGCCGGTGCTGAGCGGACCGGAGATGCGCCAGCAGATGCTCGCCGATCCCGCGCTGGCGCGCATCCCGGTGGTGCTGATGACGGCTTTGCTCGAAGCCGTGCCGCGCGAGCAGCTCGACTCCTACGTGGCCGTGCTGCAGAAGCCGTTCCCCCCCGACAAGCTGTTCGAGGCGGTGGAGCGCGCGCTGGGCGCCTCGCAGCGCACCGCTCCAGCCTCCTGACCCGGCACTCCCGCGCGCCGCTCACTGCACCGGCGCGGCGCTGCTCTGCTGGGTCACGCCAAACGCGGCCAGCCCGACCAGGCCCGCGTTGTAGTCGAGCGCCACCTCATTGCCGACGTAGTCGTCCTTGCTGTCCTGATAGCCAGGGTTCGGGTGGACCGAGGTGCCCTGTTGCGCGTAGGCGCGCTGCGTGGGACCGCCCACGAGCGCCCCGGTGAGCAGCACGCCCAGATTGTCGGAGTTGCGGTGGTGGGGATGCACCGGTGAATCCGTGCCGTAGCCAATCACGAAGGAGCGGTTGTAGCTGTTGTCTCCGGCGATATAGTTCAGCTGGCTCACCGCGAGATCGCGCGCGGCGGCGTCGCCGGTGACCTGCGAGTACAGGGCCGCGGAGAAGCCGGCGCCGGCGGCGTAGCGCAGCGAAGCCCACTCGTCGATGTAGACGAAGCCGGCGGTGTTCGCCTCGGTGCTGACCTTGGCCTCGTAGTTCTCGACGTCGCCCTTCCAGTAGTCCGCCACTGCGTCGGAGGCCCCCGCGACGTACAACGTGTGGCGGCTGAAGTCCGCGGACTGGCTGTAGTTCGGTGCCCAGCCGTGACTCTTGACCCCGTCGTTGAAGACCTTTGCGTCGTCCAGGTAGGCGCTGTCGTTGGTGAGCCGGTAGAGCTCGGCGGCGCCGGCCAGCATCTCGTCCTGCCAGGCCGTGCCCGTCTGCCCGTAGAGACCCGGGTTCGAGCCGCGCTGGTTGTTCTTGCCGATCTGATAGATCGACAGCGCGTGCGCCTGGTACGTGTCGGCGAGCGCCGCATCATAGGGGCGGTAGAGCTTGGACATGATCGCCAGCGACGCGGCGGTGATGCCCGCGACGTCGGCGTTGGCTTGCAGATTCACGGGGCGCGGCCGGCCGCCTTGCATCGCCGGCAGCGCCTCTTGATCGAGGCAGGTCACCCACATGCGGTGGTCGTTCTGTGCGTTGCCGATCATGCCCACCAGCTGCGTGTCGCTGATGTGCGCCTTGACCAGGTAGTCCGTCGCGTAGCGCGCCTCGTCGAGCACGTCGGGAACGCCGTTGGGCGCGCCGGTGTAGCGCTGGCTATCGCGATCGGGGAACGCCTGAGGAAAGGCATCGAAGGCCTTGAGCATCACGTAGCTCGCGTACGCGATGCTGAGCGTGACCTTGACGTGGTCGCCCGCGTCGTACCAGCCGCCGCTGAGATCCAGCATCATCGCCTCGCCATCGTTCATGTGGCAGGAGGTGCCACGGGCCGGGTCGGCCGCATTGGCCGCGGCCAGCAGCCAGTTGGCGCCATCGCCGCTGCGCTGCGCGCCATAAAACTTCACCAGCGCGTTCAACAGCGTCGGCGAGTCGGCCTTCACCGGCAGCCCGGCAGGAGGTACAGCGCCCGGCGTCATCATTCCTGGCTGCTCGGCGATCGGCAGCGGCGTCTGCGCTTCGGGCGAGCTCGTCGGCGACGGCGATGTGTTCGGCACCGGGCTGGTCATCGCATTCGATGAAGGCTGGTTCGGCATCGCCGTGACGGTCGGCGTCGTGCCGGTATTGGCTGCACAGCTCGAGCCGCTGCAGGGCGAGCCGGAGTCAGAGCTGGAACCGCACGCGGAGAGGCCCAACAGCGCGATCGATCCAAGAAAGCTTCGGTGGGACATGGAGTCGCCCACGTCGGTACCACGCCCCGCGAAGCCATGGGTTCACCGCACGCCGAGGCAGCCTCTCATTTCCGCGCAGCTGCAACATTGCCGCTCGGCGCCTTGTTGCCAGCCGCTCGAGCGATCGCACGGATCGTCGTGGAAGCGTTACCGCATCGAGGCAGTGGCTTCAGTCTTCGCCGCTGATCTTCAGCCCGGGGCGCTGCAGGCCTGCCACGTTGTCCGCCGCGGGCGAGCCGCCGACGTACAGGAACTTGAGCTTGTGCAGCCCCTTGAGCACGGCCAGGTTCGCGACGCGAGTGCGCTTGATGCTCAGTCGTTCGAGGTTGCTGAGGCCTGCGATCGGCGCCAGGTCATCGACGGGGGTGTCGTCGAGCATCAGCTCGGTCAGCTTCGTCATGCGCTTGATCGGCGTGAGGTCACGCACCTGCGTGCGCCCGAGGTCGAGACGATCCATCTGCAGCATGCCCGCCAGCGGCGTGATCACCGCCACCTTGTTCATGGAGGCGCGCAGCCCTTCGAGCTGGGTGAGGCCGCCGATCGGTGACAAGTCGGACAGCTCGCCGCCCCCCAGGTACAGCTGGTGAAGGTTGGTGAGCAGCGGGAACACGCAGGGGTCGAGCGAATCCACCGGCTTGCCTCCGCGCGTGAGATCCACGCTGCGCACCTTCTTCAGGTCCGCCGTCGTCAGCTCACCTTCCGGCTTACCCGCCTTGCGCCGCACCTCGGCCTCCAGCGCCGGGTCCGTGAACTGCACCTTGGGCGGCTTGGGGCAGACCACCGGCTTCTTCTCCTCGACTTTTTCCGCCGCCATCTTCTCGGCGGCGGCCTTCTCCGGCGCGGCGACGGCAGCCGCCGGCGCCTCGCTGGGGGCTGGCCCCGGTGGCGGAGCAGGCGCTGCAGCGGGCGTGGGCTTCGGCGGGTCTTCGCACCCGAGCCCCATCACCACCAGCAGCACCCCCCAGATCAGCGCCTTCGGCCCTTTTTGCATGGGTCGCACTCTCCCAGAGGGCGGCTCGGAGATCTAGTTAGTTGCACTGGGGGACGGCCTGCGGCAGGAGCACGCGCCCCGCGTTGACGCATGAAGCCCGGGGTGCCAATCTAGCAAGGTACTCGAAGGGTGCAGCGCGGGCTGCAGGATCAGAGGATGGTCGGGCCGCCATCCCCCAAGTGCCTTCGTCGCATCGCTGTCGGAGCGGCTGCGGCGTCGTGCGCGGGACGGCCATGACACCATGACAAATGCTCTCGAGCCGCAGTTTTCGCGCTCTTCGGCGCCTCCAGAGGCGTGGAAGCCATTGCTAGAGGCCGTGCGGCTCGCCGGGCGCCCTTTGCAGCGCTTCCTCGCCATCGAGGCCGCGAGCGGCATCATCTTGCTGTTCGCCGCAGGTGTCGCGCTGGCTGCTGCCAATTCCCCCTGGGCAGAAAGCTATGCTGCCTTTTGGCACACACCGGTCGGCGTGCGGCTCGGCGCCTTCACGTTCGAGCGCTCCCTGGAGTGGATCGTCAACGACGGCTTGATGGTCATCTTCTTCTTTGTGGTGGGGCTCGAGATCCGCCGCGAGCTTCAGTACGGGGAGCTCTCCGAGTGGCGCCGCGCCGCGCTGCCTGCGATCGCCGCGCTGGGCGGCATGCTGGCCCCGGCCGGCATCTATCTCTTGCTGGCGGGCTCGGGCGCAACACATTCCGGCTGGGGTATTCCGATGGCGACGGACATTGCCTTCGCGGTGGGCATCCTGGCGCTGCTGGGGCAGCGCGTCTCGGCCGCGCTGCGCGTGTTATTGCTCGCCCTGGCGGTGATCGATGACCTGGGCGCCATCCTCGTGATTGCGCTCTTCTACTCTGCGGGAGTCAGTCTGTCGGGTTTGCTGCTCGCGGCGCTCGGCTGCGCCCTGATCATCGTGATGCAGCGCTTCGGCATCCGCTCCAAGCCGCTGTATGTCGCGCCGGCGCTGATCGCGTGGGCTGGGACGTATCATGCCGGCATCCATCCCACCATCGCAGGCGTCGTCCTTGGCCTGATGACCCCCGTGCGGGCATGGCTGGGGCCCCAGGGGTTCATCGATCACGTCCGGGAGCCGCTCGCGCAGCTCGCCGGTTCCGGCAATTCCGATAGCTCGCATCGCTCGGGCAGCGCGCTCCGTGAGGTGGCGTTCGCGAGTCGCGAGGCGGTGTCACCAGCGGAGAGCTGGATCGAGATGCTGCATCCCTGGGTCGCGTACTTCATCATGCCGGTGTTTGCGCTCGCGAACGCAGGGGTCTCGCTATCCGGCGGAGGACTCGATGCCGACTCCACCTCCGTCGCGCTCGGCGTTGGTCTCGGCCTGCTGCTGGGCAAGCCGCTCGGCGTGCTCGCGAGCTGTTGGCTCTCGTTGCGCTTGCGCGTCGCCCGCCTGCCCGCCGGCGTGGGCTGGCGCGATCTATCAGTACTGGGCGTGATCGCGGGCGTGGGCTTCACCATGTCGCTGTTCGTCTCGCAGCTGGCATTTGGGGACGGCGAGCACCTGTCCGCCGCCAAGCTGGGGGTCCTGTCGGGCAGCGCGGCAGCAGCACTGCTGGGGCTGGCGCTGGGTCATGGTCTGCTGCGGCGCGCGTCGAGCGACGCGGCTTCCAGCCCGGACGACGCTGAGCGCTCGACGGAGCAGTAGCTGCCGGGCTCGCGTGCGCTGCTGTCATTGGCTGGCGCGCCAACCCTGAATCACGGCGCTGGGCCGAGGGCTTCCACGCTTCACTCCGGCGCGCAGCGATAGCGCGTCAAGCGCCCGCTGCCAGCTCGCACCAGCAGCCCCTCTGCCGTCAGGCTGCGCAGCAGCCGCAGCGCCGTCGAGGCGGAGAGCTCCAGCGCCTCGGCGATCTCGCGCGAGCCGGTTTCGCCTTCGGCACGCACGAACTCGAGCAAGCGCGCGCGGGTGTCGGGCGGAGGCGCGGCGGAGGCGGAGTGCGTCTGCGCGCTCTGCTCCCAGCTGATCAGCTCCACGCCCTCGGGGAGGGCGTAGCCTTCGTCGCGCGTGATCACCCAGTCCGGGTCGCCCAGCGCGAGCCGCAGCCGCGAAATCGCGGTGTGCAACGTGGGCAGGTGGCGCCCGGGCAGGAAGCGCTGGATGCCCCAGACCTCGCGCAACAGCTCCTCGCGGCTGCGGTGGCCGAGCCGCAAGGCAAAGAGCAGCTTGAGCACCGGGCGATGCGGCGTGGGTTGCACGCGCACCCTGCCCGCCAGTTCGCTGATCAGCTGGCTGTCGGTCACGATCACGCGCCGCCCGGGCGCTCGCTCCAGCGCCCAGGGCAAGAGGCCCAGGAAGCCCGCTTCGACGACGCGCTGCACACGCTCGCGCGGCGGACGCCCGATGCACTCCAGCAGCAAGCGGCCCATGCCATCTTCGACGCGCGGCGCGTACAGCTCTGTGTGCCCCTGGGCCACATCGAGCGCGATGCGCGCGCGCTGGGCGCCCGTCTGCCGCGCCAGCCAGGCCTGCCGCTCCAGCAACTCGGGAGCGCGCTCGCCCGCGAGCACCAGCTGCACGAAGCCGATCTCGGTCTCCAGCGTGAGCTGCTGCGCGGCCAGAGCGTGCGCTTCCGAGATACTTTCTCGCGCTGGTTCGGGGCCGCGCGCGAGCGCGCTGCACAGCGCATGCGCCACCAGCCAGCGCACCTTGCCGCGGCTATCTGTGCCGGTGAGCGCGATGCTGCGCGCCGCCTCCAGCGCGGCCGCCGCGCGCTCGCCCTCGCCGCGCAACGCGAAGCTGCAGGCGAGCTCGATCCAGGCGTTGCGGCGCGTGAAGTAGCTGACCTCCGCGCTGCGCGTCAGCGCCTCTACCTGCTCGATGACCCGAGCGGGATCACCCAGCGTGAAGCGCAGCTGAAAGATCAGTGCTGCCGTGCGCAACGTGGCCGCGTTCTGCGTGTAGCCGAGCGCGGCGGCCAGCTCCTGCGCCTGCGACAGCAAGCGCAGCCCCGCGTAGATGTCGCCGGCGTGCACCGAGACGTGCGCCAGGAGATCGAGCGCGAGACAGCGCGCGTACGGAAAGCTCGCGCCCACCGCGGCGGCGAGCGCCCGCCGTGCGAAGCGCCGCGCGCGCCGGCAGCGTCCCTCGAAGTAGCGCACCAGCGCCAGCCCCTGACAGGCCCAGAAGCGCCGCGCGCCCTGCGCGCCGAACACCTCCGGCACGGCCCCGAGCGCATGCCGCCACGCACGCGCCGTGCTCCCGGCGTGGCACAGTCCGGCGATCAGAAAGAAGTGCGCTCGCGCCAGCCCCTCTTCGGCGGGAGCTCGCGTGCGGTACGCGGCGAACGCGCTCTCCGCTTCCTCCAGCCGCCCGCTGAGCGCCAGCGCCCCGATCACGGACGGTGCATCGGCGTCCGCGTAGCCGCCTGCCGTGCGCTCCAGCACGCTCCCATAGGCGCCCGCAAACACGAGAAACTCCAACGCTTTCCCGCTGCTGGCCGGGACCTCGCCGGGACTCTGCGTCATTCCCGTCAAGCCCGTTAGCAAGCGTCAGCCCGAGGCGGCGAGGGGCGCGCCAGAGTGAGCTCGGGAAGTCGATCAACGAATGGAGGACCGTCCCATGCAGGAACGAATCGGAAATTGGCTGTGCGCGAGCGCACTCTTGCTGGCTGCCTGTGGCAGCGCCGATGCCCCAGGGTCATTGGCGAAATCCCGCGCCGCACTCGGCCCCAGCGCGACCCCCACCACCCCCACATCGAGCGCTTCCTTCGTGCCCCCAGCGGGCGAGCGCACCTGCCGAAGCGACGCCGACTGCGCCGCGGGCGAGGAGTGCGAGCGTGAGCATGACCAATATTACTGCGCTCCCCGGCACGGGGACAAAGACTACTACGGCGCCGACGCGGGGGCTCCGCAGGCAGGGTGCCGCCAGCACGGGGTGGATTGCCCTGCCCGCGCTGCCCCGGACGCCGGCGCCTACGCGGACTGCGACGATGAGCACCACGGCGACGAGTACTCCGACGACGACGGGCACGACGAGCGAGACGACTACGACCGCAGCGGCTCGAACCGTGGCCCACACTGAGACACGACGGGAAAGGTAGGCCAAGAGATGCTAAGCTGGCGCAACATGCGGTGGTCTCGATCCGGCGCAGCAGCGGCAGTCGTGGCAACGGCCGGCTTGCTCTGGGGCTGCTCCGGCAGCCCCGGCGAGGTCCCCACCTCCGAAGGCACGCCGCCCGACTCCACGCTGCCCGACTCCACGCTGCCCGATTCCACGCGGGCGGAGCCCGCAGCGAGTTCTTCGAAAGGAGGGCTGTCTCCCGTCGCGGCGGCTCCGAACGTGGAACGTCCCATCTATCACGTCCCGGTGCCGGCGGAGCTCGAGCCCTACTCCAACTTCGACGTCGGTGATCTGCGCTTGCGCGCGCACGGCAGCGAGTGGGAGCTGGAGTACGCGTTGCCCGAGTTGCTGGTCGGTGGCCGCCAGGGGCTGTCCTTCCGCGGCGGCGCGAGCGAGGCCGGTGAGATTCAGCTGCGCGGTGAGGCCGGGCAGGTCAGCTGCCGCAGCCTCGGTGCCGTGATGCAATGCAACGAGGTGCTGAGCCGGGTGGAGCTCGACCGAGACAAGCTCGAGCGCGCCTTCGCCTCCTTGCCGGCGGAAGAGAGCGCGGCGCGCTGGGCGGTCGCCGATCGCTTCTCGGATGATCCGATCGGCGTGCTGACCTTCCCGGCGCCGTGACAGCTGCGAGAGTCAGTAGCCGAAGCGGCTCGCCAGCGAGATCAGCGCGGCCACGAAGATCAGCACCACGAGCAACATGCCGCCGCTGAGCACGATCACCGCGCAGCGCCGGGCCCGGCGCTGCGCCGCGCCGTCGACGCCCAGGCAGCGCTCGAGGTAGGCTCGCTGGGCCAGGCCCGGCGCGCGCGCCGCCGCGCCCACCGGCGCCCAGCCGAGCCGGAGCCCGCGCGTCGCGAGCGCGGCCAGCATGCCGATGGGCGAGGTCAACAGATCCCAGCCGCAGGCGTACAGGCCGAAGCGCGCGCCGTTCTTGGCGGAGCGGCCCCGGGGTGCGGGGTCTCCCCGCAGGCCTCGAGGTGCGGGGTGTCCCCGCAGACCTCGAGGTGCGGGGTGTCCCCGCAGACCCTGCGCTCCCCAGTCGAGGCAAGCCCCCCAGAGCGCATGCAAGACCAGCATGCACAGCACGAACGCCACCCACGTCAGCAGCAGCGTCCGGCAGGCGGCGGAGCTGGCGAGCAGCTCGTGCAGCAGCCCGGGCGCGATGCACCACAACCCGAACGCGCCCAGCAACGCCAGCGAACCGAGCGCAAGCACCTCCGCGCAGAGCGCAAACGCGAGCGCTTCACTCACGTTGCCACGCGGCAGCTGACCGAAGAAGAGCTGCGGCTCCAGGCTGCTCGCCAGCGCCGTGCGCCACAGCCGCCGCCACCAGACCTGACCCGGGTTCTCCCAGGCCACTGCCGACGCCGGACGCAGAGCCACTGTGCACCCTGCGCAGGACGTGAGCCCGCAGCTCACGCACACCGCGATCGGCGGCGCGATGCTGTCGTCCGTTCGCCCCTCGGGTTCTGCGCTCACTTTCGCCACGTCACCATCGAGCATGACCCCTTTCACGCGCCGGCGCCGAAAATCATGCCCCGTGGGCGCCACAGCCCCGAAATTTTGCGGCGCGGCAGTGCGGACAGTCCCCGTGCGCGGGCGGAGACTGTCTCAGGCGACCGGACGCAGCCCCGCCAGCACGGCGATGACCAGCAGGACCAGGCCGCTCAGCAGCCGGCCGAGGCGCCACCAGGCGCTGGGACGCAGCGATCGGAGCGGCTCGCGGCGCGGAAAGAACGCCAGAAAGTGCGGTTCGCGGAACGTGCGTGGAAACACCGGCACAGGCCGGAACGAGCGCGATGACGGGGGCGGCAGATCGAAGTGGAGGACCATGCCCCCGGCCCACTGCAAGCCCTCTGCCAGGCTCAGCGCACTTGCGTGGCGCAGCCGAACTCGAGCTTCAACGCGCCGTCGGAGCCGCGCACCCGATCGCAGGTGCTGCCGCACAGCTGGACCTGGCTGTTGCCCGCCGAATATTGCCAGCCCTCGCTGCAGCCCTGGCCCGTGCTCTGCGGGATCAGCTCTTCCGTGCCGCCCGGAGGCGTGAACAGAACGTTGACCTTGGCTGGATCCAGCGTGGCGCCGTTGGGCGGCGCGGGCACGTCATAGCGGCAGCTCAGCGCGAGGCCCGAAATGGCTTCCAGCGCGCTCGCCAGTCCGGCGCCGAGGTCGCGCACGCTCGTCATGTCGAAGTGGCAGTAGTTGGGGCCCTTGTGCGAGCAACCCGCGCTGGCGGTGCCGCCCGCCTCCGCCATCCGCGACAGGCTCTCGCGCGCGTCTTCACTGCCCGGTGATCCGATCACGAAGGTGCGGATCCCTTTGCTGAACGCTCCGGCTGCTTCCTTGACCAGCGGGCTCGGGTCCACCGGATCCGAGATCAGGCCCGTACCGACGCAATTGAGCGAGTAGGTGGGCGTACCGTCCGTGATCAGCACCACGAAGCGCTCGCCAGCGGCAGCCGTGGAGCCGATTTGATCGAGGGCATAGCGATAGGCGTCGTGCGTCGGGGTGCCGCCCTGCGGCTTCACGCCCTGAAACACGCTACGGATTTGCTTCCGCTGTTGCGAGTTGGAGGCTGCCAGCGGCGCCAGATTCACGGCCTCGCGCCGATCGAGGCACGGCTTGTTGTCGTTGGGCACGTTTGGATAGAACACGACACCGAGCGACGTATCTCCCGGCATGCCGTCGATGGCGGAGAGCACGGCGCCGCGCGTGACCGCCCACTTGGAGCCGCCGCCGCCGGGCGCGGATTGATCCATCGAGCCGCTGGTGTCGACCAGCAACTGCATCACCGAGGGCGCTCGCTCCGCGCCCGCGGCTTCACCGGCGCACACCTCTCCGTCGAAGCCGGGGCGTCCGTCATTGCCCTGATCGTCTCCGCCGAAGATCACCCCGCCCAGATCAGCGCCCTGGCCGCCCGGATCCGGCTTGTCCTTCGAGGACGAGCCACACGCCAGCAGCGCAACAGCGAACAGACCGGTCGAAACCAAACGGTGGAACACGGTGCGATCTAACGATCGCAGCGAGGCAAAGTCAAACGCGGCTGAGAAGCTGCGCGCCGAAGCGATGCACTGCGCACCGTTCCGGCGCACTTGGCGCTACAGCGTGAGAGAACGGGTCATGCGAATTCGGTGCAGTGCAGGCGTTACCCGCGCTCGAGCAAGCGCTACCGAGGATGCAGAATCGGCGCCTGCGTGCGGGGCGGCGCGTCGAAGGCGTTCAGCATGAGGCCATCGAGACCGGTGCTGAAGTCGGTGCTCGTCGCGCCGGATACGCCGCTGAACGCGACCGAATCGATCAGCACGCGCAGCGTGCCGGTGCCTTCGAAGCCCGCCGTGGTGCCGACGGTCAGGCTGACCCATTCGACGGCGCGATAGTTGAAACCGGGGCCCGTTGGCGGGGGCGGATGCGTCGAGACATCCACGGCGAGATCGATCCACTGCCCCGGCGGGAAGTTGTAGGTCGAGAGCACGCTGTAGTTCGCGAACACGCCCGCGTAGCTGTTCGAGGCACCGTTCTGCACGTCCGTGGTCAGGAAGAAATTGGGGTTCGTGTCCGCTTGCAGCACCTGCACGCGCCACTGCACCGAGCCCGCGCTGAAGTCGAGGCCCGGCGCCGCAAATTGAAACTGAAACTGCGCCGACTGCTCGGCTGCCGTCACCGGCATCACCAGCTCCACGCAGCCCCGGCAGGGCCCAGAGCCGCCGGCTTGCGACATCATGCCGCCCGCACCCGCTGCGCTGCCTGTTGAACCCGCCACGTTGCTGGTGCCGCTCGCGCCAGCAACGCCTGTGGGGGCACCACCCGCGCCGCTCATCCCGACAGGACCTGCCGCGCCGCTCGTGCCCACCCCGCTCGTGCCCACCCCGCTCGTGCCCACCCCGCTCGCGCCAACTCCGCTCGTACCGGCGCCGCCACTCGCGCCCGAGCCGCCCGCCATCGAGCTGCCCACTTCCGAGTCGCCCGAGCTGCCGGCACTGGCGGTGAGCGGCGATCGATCATCGACGGCGCAGCTCGCGCACAGCACGGCGCAAAACCCGAAGCAAGCGCGCATGACCAGCTCAGCGCGCGGCATGCGCCGCGATCACGTCCGCGACACACGCCGTCAGCCGCTTGCCCGTCGGAATGTGCAGGAATTCGTTCGGGCCGTGAGCGTTCGACTCCGGTCCCAGCACGCCCGTGATCATGAACTGCGCTTCCGGAAAGCGCTGGCCCAGCATGCCCATGAACGGGATCGAGCCGCCCTCGCCCATCGCCAGCGCCGGCTTGCCGAAGTGCCGCTGCGACGCTTGCTCCAGCGCCGCCTCCAGCCAGGGCGCGAGCGCGGGCGCGTCCCAGCCGCTCGCGCCATCGCCCTCGAACGTCACCTGCGCTCCGTGCGGCGGGCTGGCTTCCAGCGCCTGCTTCAACGCGCGCAGCGCGGCGGCGGCGTCCACGCGCGGCGGCACGCGCAGCGCGAGCTGCAGCGACGTGAAGGGCCGGAGCACGTTGCCGGCGCTCTCCGCCGGCGGCAGGCCGCTGGCGCCCGTCACGGCCAGCGCGGGGCGCCAGGTGCGCGCCAGGATCGCCTCCACATCGTCCTGAGTCGAAGGCTGAGTACCGCCAGCGAACGGAAACTTCTTCCAGATGCCGGGCCCCAGCGCGCCCGCCGCCACCTTCGCCTGAGCGCGGCGCGCTTGCGGGATTTCACCGTGAAAGGCCGGCAGCAGGATCTCGCCCGTGTCCACCGCCTCGATGCGCGAGAGCAGCTGGCGCGCGATGCGAAAGCTGGAGGGCACGATGCCGCCCGCGTCCCCGGAGTGCACGCCCTCGGTCAGCACGCGCACCGTCAGCGTGCCCGTGATGATGCCGCGCAGCGACGTGGTGCACCACAGCTGCTCGTAGTTGCCGCAGCCCGAGTCCAGGCACACCACCAGGCTCGGCGAGCCGAGCCGAGCCGCCAGCGCCTGCACGTAGTACGGCAGATCCGGACTGCCGCTCTCTTCGGTCGCCTCGATCAGCATCACGATGCGCGCATGCGGCAGCTGCGCCTTCTTCAGCGCCGCGATCGCCGTCAGCGAGGCAAACGCAGCGTAGCCATCATCGGCGCCACCGCGCCCGTAGAGCCGATCGCCGCGCCGCACCGGCTCCCAGGGCCCGAGCCCCTGCGCCCAGCCGGTCATCTCCGGCTGCTTGTCGAGGTGGCCATAGAGCAGCACCGTCTCGCCCGCGCGCGGGCCCGACCCGGGCACCTCGGCCCAGATCACCGGCGTGCGGTTCTCGTGCTCGATCACCTCCACCTTCAGCCCCTCGATCGGCTGACGCCGGCACCAGTCGGCGATCAGCGTGACTGCACGCTGCATGTGCCCGTGCGCGCGCCACTCCGGATCAAAGGCAGGCGACTTGTTGGGAATGCGGATGTACTCCGTCAGCGTCGGCACGATGGTCTCGTCCCAGACCGACCCCACAAACTCGAGACTTGCAGCTGCGCCCATGCCCCACTGCTAGCAGGGTGCTGGCCGGCCGCCAACGGGCGCGCCGCTCGCTCGCTCGCTTTCGGGCCGTCAGCTACAGGGTGGGCCAGCCGTGGCAGAGGTGCAGAACGGGGGAATACAGATACGCCGTCCCCAGGGGCGCAGGGCCCCTACCCCCGCACGACGCCGAATCGCCACGCCCATCATATACACATCGCGGCAAGGACCCCAGGATGGCGCCTTGAAATCCCTGCCAGGTGCCGCGGATGCAGTGGCCGCAGGCATCTTCGCTGCAGTCGGCATCGCTCCGGCATTCTGGTACGACGCAGGTGGGGACAAACGAGGCGTTGGGCAAGCAGACCTCTCCGTCCGCACAGTCTGCCTGGCTTCCGCAGCTCGCAAAGCAGCGATTCTGGGTCAGATAGCCGCCGGGTACGGCGTCCGTTGTCGACCAGCACTGCAGCCCCTCCGCGCAAGCGGGCGAGCCAGCGCAGCCACACTCGCCGGGAGGCGCCAGGAGCGGAGGCGTCCGCGGCGAGGCAGTTCAGCGGCTGCGCCTGGGCTCTGCTGCAGACCGCGTAGCTATCGCTCACCCGGAAGCATTTCTGGTCCGGACTGCAGTCGCACGTGGTCGCTCTCAATTCGACGCATTGCGGCCCCGCGGCGGATGCACCCGCCTGGCCGCCGGCAGCCCCATGGCCCGCGGCCCCCGCGTCGTCCCGATTGCACGCGCCCGCGCCGCCGTCTGGCTTCTGTTCCTGGGCTCCGCAGCCCAGGCACAGGCATACGGCACACGGGAAGAGGAGCTTCAGCATGGCGTCTGGAACGTCCTTCCCGGACAAAAAGATGAGCGCGGCGCGACCGACCGCGGCGCGCGTCGCCCCCGTTATCGGGTGCTGATGCGCACCGAGTGATCGAGCGTGGAATTCAGCGTCGGCCCTTGAAAGGAGAAGCCGCCCTCGATCGGCATGGTCGCCGCCTGGGTGGGAGCTGCACACAGCGCGACATGTCCCTGATCGACGCGCAGACCATGCGTGGCATCCCAGCCACGCCAGCCGCCGCCCGGCAAGAAGACCTCCGCCCAGGCGTGCAAGTGCCGCTGCCCGTCGGGCGTGTCCGCCTGCGCCTGGTAGCCGCTCACGAAGCGCCCCGCGATGCCACAGTGCCGACACGCATCGAGGAACAAGACCGTCAAATCCCGGCACGCCCCCTGACGCAGCGCCAGCGTCTCTGCCGCGGAGCGCGCGGCGCCGGTCGGGCGGAGATGGCGATCGAAGCTGGTGAACAGCGTGCGCGTCAGCTCATCCAGAAACGCCACCGGATGCTGCCCTACCTGGCTCGCGATGCCGTCCGCGAACGCCCGCACGCTGGCATCGATGCCCTCGTTGGCCGCCCAGGACGAGGCTGCCCAGGACGAGCCTGCCCAGGGCAAGCTGGGCAGCGCGAGCTCCAGCGCTGCCGGCGGAAGCGTCTCCAGCTCGACCTCGCTGGTCACGCGGAGGCTCTGCGTGGTCCCGGTGAAGCTCAGGCGCGCGATCGAATTGCCGAGCTCATCCAGCTCGTTGCGCCAGAGGCTCGGCTGCGGCTCCACGCGCAGCTGGTGCGAGAGCAGCTGGATGCCGCCCGCCCGCGGCGTGAGACGCAGCACGTGCTCAGCGAGTGCAACGGGCACATCGTAGCGGTACCAACTGTCGTGCTGGATCCGAAACCACATGCCCGGGCCTGCTAGCACGCTGCTGGTTTCGGCTTTGCCTACTCGATCAGCGCGGCGAAATACGGCTCCAGGTTCATCCCGGGCCAGCGCTTCTGCGTCAGCTCCAGCGTGCGCCTCGTCCAGAAGGGCGCGCCCGGCCTGGGAATGCCCAGGCACGCCAGCTGCTCCGGCGTTGCATGGTCCAACACCTGGTTCCAGGGGCCCCGACCGCGCGTGGCCTGCCAGACGTGAAAGCCGACGTGCTCGCTGCCGGCGGCCTTGTATCCCACCGTCATCGAGAAGCGCCGGCCATGCCGCGCCGTGAGATTGCTGCCCCGGTGCAACGTGTCGATACCGTGTGCCAGCAGCGACCCCGCGGGCACTGCCACGGCTCGCTCCCGCTCGCGCAGCGCCCGCTGCTCGCGCTCGTCCGGCGCAGACAGAGCCGCGCGCCCCAGCACCCCTTGCACGTCCGATTTGGTGACGTAGCGCAACGCCCCGTGCTCTTTGGTCACGTCCGTCAGATACAGGACGAAATCCACGGTGCGAAGCCCGGGCTCATCGCTGGGGACCAGCAGCGTGTGATTGCCGTAATCACAGTGAAACTCCTGATCGTAGTCGGCTTCGCCCGTGAATTTCGCCCAGGTGTGCGACTGATACAGCCGCACGTCGTCCACCCCGAGCAGCGCCCGAGCGAACGCGATCAGCTCCGGATGCAGGGAAATCAAGTTGATGGCGCTGGACCCCTCGTAGGGCAGCACGTGGATGTTTTTGAACTGCATCCCGCGGCTCGCCCGCGCCTCTTCCGGCTTCAGCTCGAGCGGCAACCCCGTGCCGTCGCCGCCCACCACCCCGCGGTACAGCGCCTCGAAATCCTCGAGCACCGGCTGCCACTCCTCGGGGCGAAAAAAGCGCTCGATGACGGCAAAGCCGTCCGTTCTCCACTGGGCGACGTGCTCTGCCGAAAACCGCATCTTCGCCCTCGAAGATCGCGCAGATCCCGGGGCGTAACAAGCCCTCCTCCACGCGACCCCGGCGCGGGCCCTCCGTTTCGCATCCGCCACGACCTCGAGCGCAAAAATGACTGCTTTTCCAGGGTCGCCAAGCGCGCGCTTTCGGGTTACGATGCCCCCGCGATGGGCATCCCGCGCGAGACGGCCTTCGAACAGGCCCAAACCAAGTGGCCCGGAGTCACTCTCGACTTCGACGTCTGGTGCGCCCACCTCGACGCACTGGGTTGGTCCGCTGATTTGCCGGCCACCGCCGCCAGCTTGTTCCTGTGCTGTGCCTGCGCCCGGAAGGACCCGGTGGCCTGCCGCTCGCTCGACGACTCGTACCTGAGCGGCCTGCGCAGCGTGGCCGCGCGGGCCAACGCGGATGAAGAATTCGTCGAATGGGTGATCCGGGCCGCGCGCCAGCAACTGCTGGGCGAGCCCAGCCCCAAGATCGCCGCCTATGACGGCAAGCGCCCGCTGGCAGACTGGCTGCGCCTGATCGTGCACCGGCTCGCCCTGGAGCAAAAGCTCGCCGACCGCGCCGTCGCCAACACCCCGGCCGTGCCCCCGCCAGACGTGCGCCGCATCCGGCAAGCTCAATGAAAGAGAACTTCGAGTGCAGCGCCACCCAGCGCGCGACATCGAGGACCCGCTGCCGCATCGCTGGAAGCCGCTCCCTGCCGGGTGACACCCACCAGTCCCCAGCGTTTGGCAACGCTTGCCGGAACGTCCAGCTTGGGACGGTTACAGCGTGATGTCGAGATCGGACCTCGAGGTGAAGACCCAAACAAAGGCCGTCGACGTGGCCGACCAGTAGTCAGCGTTTGAATTCGCCCAAGCCTCACCTGCCAATCACGCCCGGTGCGGCGTTCGTCGTCCGCGTGACAACGTTGGGTGCGCCCATCCAGTCGAGCGCCCTATCCAGATATCATTGGGTTCCTCTGCTCGCTCGACGTGAGTTCGTTCCGGGTACGAGCCCGGCGTGAAGACATCGGTCGCGCGTACTGTCATGCTGCGAGAGTACTGCATGCAGTCCCGCGTCGCCATGTCTTCCAAACGCTTGTCGTGCAGCCGAGCGGGTCGGTCCCCATCTCCGCGCTGGCGCGGTCGGCTCTTCCTTTGCGCCATCCAGGCTCTGCCAAAATCGTGCTCTGCCGCCAGCGCATTGTGCGCCCGGCAGCGCAACGTGAGGTTGTCGATGCTGGCAGGGCCACCTCGCGCGTGGGGGTCGAGATGATGGAACTCGCGCCCGCCTCGTTCGCGGCAACGTTGCACATCGAGGTACGTGCAGCGAGCCGTGTCGCGTTGCCAGACGGCGCGGCGAACTGCTGCTGGGGTGTGCCGGCGCCGCGCCGGCGCGGTGACTTCCGTCGCGTCCTCGTGCACTGGCTTGTGCGAGAGTGCATCCGGTGATGCTGACGGTCGAGAAGCGACAGGCCGCTCCGTGACGGCAAACTTTCGGGCGCGCAGCTTCTTCACCAGAGCCTGCAATGCGCGGCGCTGGACTTCGATCACATTGCGACCGGGTACGCTGTGCTGCAAGAGCTCTCGCGCTTCCTCGAGCAGCTCGAGGTAAGCCTGGTCCACCGTGACTTGGATTCGATAGCGAGGGGCCGCGCCGACTGGGGAGCTTTGCGGAGCGAGTGGTGGTTGCAAAGGAATGGTCCCATCATCGGCGGCAACGCGGGTCGGTCGTGCCGGACAGGTCGGCATTCGACTCCGCAGGCGCTGCTGGAGGCGCCTCAGCGGCGCTGGGCCTCGTCTTCCGACATGCGGAGCTCGTAGACACAATACGCATACAGCGAGGCGCAGGCGCGCTCGCGATGGATGCTACGCGCTTCGATCTCTGCCAGGCGGGCGAGCAACTCGGCCAGCAGCGTGTTGGCACGACCGGCGAGGCGTTTGACCTCGCCATGGAGTACTTCATCCGCAAGATCAGAGAGCGCATTCGGCGTCATGTAGGGAGTCTACACCCGCAAAATCAGCCTTCACCGTTGGCGCTCAGCTGCGTCAGCGCGCCCGCTTTCACGTCAAAAGCTCAAAAGCGCCCGCTCTCCAAGCGATCTCGGGCTCAGCGCTCGCGCGCCCGGATCGTCTCCGCCCTCGCCTCTTCCGGAGACCGGGGCTCTCTGTCGAGGGGCGCGGGCTCGCCGGGGCCAGCGCTGGTTCCCTGCTCGCTTCCGAGCTCGGGTGAGGCGGGCGGGGTGGAGCGCGATTTCTCCTCGTGCGAGCGCGCCAGGCTGAAGATCCAGAGCTGGATCAGCAGCACCACACTGGCCATCGCGGCGAGCAGCGCTCGCTTGGGACCGAGGCGGACCGGCGCGGCAGGCGCCGTGACGGCGCGAGCTGCGCCGGGTTCGCGCACCGCACGGAGCACTTTCGTCTGCTCGTCGTCCGCGGGGCTCGCTTCCGCCGGGGCCTCGCGGCGCAACAGCGCCCACTGCGGAGCAGACGGAAACGGGGGCAGCGTCGGTGGCGGTAGGTGGTTGGCCGCTGCGCGTTTCGGCAGGACAGCGCTGCGCGCGAGCAGCGGTAGCGCTTCGCGCGGCGCGGGCTCCGCCGGTTCGGGAACAAACGCAGGGAACTCGCCGGTGGCGCGGCGCCGCTCCAGCGCGAGCGCCAGAGCGGCCGCGAGCGGCGAGGACGCGCTGGCGCTCGGCTGCGCAGCGACCGGCTGCGCAGCGACCGGCTGCTTTGCCGCGCTCGGGGCGGCTGCTGCCGGGGCTGCGCCTGCCGGCGGTGCAACAGCAGCGCGCGGCGGTTCGGCAGCGAGCCCCGGCGCTTCGACAGCGCCCTGCGGCGCTTCATCAGGCCCCGCTGCATAGCCCAGCGCGATGCGCACGATCGTGGCGGTCCGTTCCAGCTGCGCTCCGGCGACCTCGTTGACGAACTCGGCCACTTCCGCGTGGGACGCCACCGGGTGGTGGCAGCGCTCGAGCGCCGTCGCCAGCGCACCCGGTGTCGGCGGGCGCTGGTTGGGATTGAGGGAGAGGCTGCTGTCGAGCAGCTCGACCAGGCCGCGCGACAGCTGACAATCCGGGCGCAGATCCGCGGTCACGCGCGGCAGATCGTGCTCGAGCAGCTTGCGTTCGATGACCTCTCGGGGCCCCGACAGCAAGCGGCGCCCGGACAGCATCTCCCAGAGCAGGACTGCCGAGATGAAGACGTCGGTCGAGGGATCGGGAGCGGTGCTGGCGTAGACCTGCTCCGGAGCTCGGTAGGCGAGCTCGGCAGCGCTGAGCTCGAAGCCTCGTTGCAAGAGCGCCGAGCTGGCCACCAGCGCGTCGCACAGGCGCGTGCGCCCGTCGCGTGATACCAGCACGCTCGCCGGTAGGAGGCCACCATAGGGAACCTCCGTGGGCCAGCCGAGCCAGCTCTCGTGCACGGCCTGCAGCGCCCGCAACAGGTCGATGGTCAGGCGTAAGCTGACGCCCACCGGGAACAGCAGCTCGCGCGCGCGGGCGCCGGACTGCAGCATGCTGAGCGGCTGCGCCTCGACGTACTCATAGGCCACGGCGAGCGGCGGATAGAGCACCTCGACTGCAGGCAGGAGCAGCTCACTGCGCAGGCTCGTCGCGGCATGGGCGGCGGCGGCCACGCGCTCGAGCATGTCCGGTGTCGCTCCGCTGGCGAGCGTGACGTAGCGCAACAGCAAAGGCTCACCCGGCGGCCCATTGCGCTGGTCGAGCGCGAGCCAGAGATCGCCCAAGGGGCTCTGGGCCACCCGGTGCACCAAGCCCAGGCCGCTGCCGGCTGGCTCGTTCTGGTTCTGCTGCGCGACCATGGAGAGAAAAGAAGTAGCGCGAACGCTCGTCTCGCTCTGCCCTTTTTACCTCACCCGGCACATTGCGCCGGGCATCGGCGTGCTCGCCGAGCTCACCTTTTTTCTCCGCGCACCCCTCCAGCCCCGCCAAAGTCGCATCGGCCCCGCGACCGATGCGCGCTTCGGGCGCGGAAACGCGGGGCGGGGTGCGCTCCCCCCTTACGCGTAGAACGCCCGCTCGAGCCCGGCTTGCTTCCTGCGCGCGGCGCGCTGCGGGCAAACCGGGCCTGGAAGTCAGCGAGCGCTCGCGCTGAGGACTTTTCAAAGGGGTGCCCACCCCGCGCCACTGAGGATTCGCCACATCTCGATGCGGACAGCGCTGCTCACCTGTACGGCGATGCCCGAAGCCGGGGCGCCGGGCGCCAGCATTGCACGAAGCCGCGCGGGGCCGTGGCGGGCCGCCGGGGGTCGATGCGGGCCGCTTCGGGGCGCCGCGGGCGGTTTCGGATCGCGCCCTCGGGCGCTCGCATCACGTGCACCGGGGTGGAGCCGAGGAGGTGCCGGGCGCCGGGCGCCGCTGGTCTCAGTGAGGGCGCGCAGGAGCTCGATGCAGGCGCTGCAACGCTTCGCGGAGCCATTGTTGCGGCGCGGCGGCAGCGAGTTCGGCCTGCTGCCGGAGCTCCGCGATCACGGCGTGCACATCGGCAGCGCGAAAGCCCAGCTGGCACAATCCAGACGCCACCTTTGCCGGGACATCGAGCGAGCTCGCGGCTGACAGCGGCGCGGGCGGAGGCGCCGCGAGTTCGCCCGGCAGCACGCGAAAGTCGCTGGCAGCGCCTGCGCCGCGCAGCTCGCCCCGGTGCAGCGCGCGGTGATGGGCGGCGCACAGCGTGACGAGGTTGTCCGCGCTGTGGCTGCCGCCTTC
>JAICTU010000034.1 GCA_025936205.1 Polyangiaceae bacterium
AAGATCACGTTCATCTCGCCGAACACGTGGTCGGAGACCAGGTCGTGCTGGAAGAACAGGATGTTGCGCTTCAGTGCATCGCGCAGCGCCAGCTGCTCGTAGGCCAGGGTGCACTAGGCCGTCAGCGCCGAGCTGCCGCCGGAGAGGGCGTAGTTCTCCGCGAAGCGCTCGAAGCGCTTCGCATCGTAGACGCCCTGGCGCGCCTGCTCCAGCACGGCTGGGTTGAGATCTGTTGCGTAGATCTGCGCGCGCTCATACAGGCCCGCCTCCTCCAGCAAAATGGCACTGGTGTACGCCTCCTCGCCGGAAGAGCAGCCCCCGTGCCAGATCTTGAGCAGTGGATAGGTGCGCAAGATCGGGAGCACGCGCTGCAGAAAGACACGATAGAAGCCGGGGTCCCGGAACATCTCCGTGACGCGCACGGTGAGGTCGTCCAGCACCGCCGGGAAGCTGGTAGGGTCGCGCAGGATGCGGTGCTGCAGCTCTCCCAGGTGGCGCAAGCCGGAGCGCGCCAGCGCGGCGCGCGCCCGCCGGCGCATCGAGCTCAGCGCGTACTCGCGCAGATCGAACCCGTAACGCGCGTGGATCGCCTCGAGCAGCAGGCGCACCTCGATGCCCTCCGGGTCGGGCTCAGCCGTCATCGGGCCTCTCGCTTTCGACGGCAGGCGCCGAGCTACTCTCGCCAGGCGCCGGCGGGCCATTCAGGCGCGCGTGCAACATCGCGAGCAGGCGCTCGGGGTCGATCGGCTTGGGCAGGTAGTCGCTGGCGCCGACCTCGAGGCAGCGGTCGCGGTCGCCCTTCATGGCCTTGGCGGTGAGCGCGATCACGGGAAGCTCCGTGAGCTGCAGCTCCTGGCGGATGCGGCGCATGGTCTCGTAGCCGTCCATCTCCGGCATCATGATATCCATCAACACCGCGTCGACCTCGCGCTCACGCCCGAGCACGCCCAGCGCCGCCTTGCCCGTGTCCGCCACGAGCACGTCCGCGCCCTTGGCCCGCAGGGTCGCGGAGAGCGCGTACACGGTGCGCATGTCGTCATCTACGACCAGCACGCGCTTGCCGGTCAGCTGCACGCTGCGCGGCAATCCGCGCATCTCCCCGCTGCGCTTCGGGGAGAGGCCGCCCTTCAGGCGGCGCACGAACAGCCGCACCTCGTCCAGCAGGCGCTCGCTCGAGGAGCCTTCTTTCAGGACCACGGCCTCGGCGTAAGCGTCGAGGTGCCGGGCCTCCTCTTTGCTGAGAGGCCGCGCGGTGTAGATGATGATAGAGGGCGCGTCGGCTCCGCAGCGCTGGCGGATCGACTGCAGGAACTCGAGCCCGTCCATGTCGCGCAGCGAGAGGTCGAGGATCATGCACGCAAAGCGCTCCTGCTCCAGCGCCGAGAGCGCGCTCCGTGCGTCCACGACGTGGCGCACCTGCAGCTTCTCTGCGGAGAGCTCCCGCACCAGCGAATGGCCCTGCTCCGCATCCGGCTCGACCACGAGCACACGCTGCGCCTGGCGTGGGGCGCGGGGCGCGAGCGCGTTCACGACCTCGGTCAATTCGTTGCGCGTGGCCGGCTTGGTGAGGTAGCCCACGGCCCCCATCGCCAGCGCGCGTTCGGACGCGTCCGCTGCCGAGACGAAGTGGACCGGGATACTGGCGGTGAGCGGGCTCTGTCGCAGTTGCTCCATGACCTGCCAGCCGTCGAGGTCCGGCAGCTTCAGATCGAGAATGATGCCGCTGGGCGGTGTGCGCTGACACAGCTCGAGCGCGGACTTGCCGTCCGAGGCGAGCTGCCACCGTAACCCCTGGCGCGAGATCACCTCGCCCACCGTCTCCGCGAATACGGCATCGTCCTCCACCACCAGCAGGTAGGGATCGGGCGCCGGCGGCAGCACTGCCTGCGAGCTCGCGGGGACGCCAAGTGGCTTCGACGAGGGTCGCCGCTTCGCTCCGGTGGGCGGTGCCTGGCGCGGGAGGTAGCAGCTGAAGGTGCTGCCCCGCCCCGGGCTGCTCACCAGCTCCAGGCTACCGCCGAGCAGCTGAGCCAGCTCGCGGGCGATGGTCAGCCCCAGGCCGGTGCCCCCATAGCGGCGGTCGGAGGCGGCCTCGACCTGTTCGAAAGGCGCAAAGATGCGCTCCTGATGCTCCGGCGCAATGCCCATCCCGGTGTCCGAAACGGAGAGCACCACGGTCTGCTCGGGCACCAGCTCCGCTCGCCGTAGCCATTCGCCCGCCGCCACGGGGCGGAGCTCCAGGCTGACTTGCCCGCGCTGGGTAAACTTGATGGCGTTGGCGAGCAGATTGTTGAGGATCTGCTGCACGCGCTGCGCGTCCGTCTCGATGCTCGCGGGTAAGCCATCGCCGAGCCGCACCCGGAACTGCAGCTTCTTGTCATTGGCGAGCGGCCCAAACACGCGCTGTGCGTGCTCGGCCAGCTGCGCGAGCGACAGCGTCTCGATGCGCAGCTCCTGCTTGCCTGCCTCCACCTTGGCCAGGTCGAGCACCTGATTGATCAGCGCCAGCAGGTCCTTGCCCGCCGAGTGGATGGTGCGGGCGAACTCCACCTGCTTGGCCGTCAGGTTCTTGCCCTCATTGTCGCCCAGCAAGCTGGAGAGCAGCAACATGCTGTTCAGCGGCGTGCGCAGCTCGTGCGACATGTTGGCCAGAAACTGGCTCTTGTAGGCGCTGATCTTCTTCAGCTCCTCCGCTTGCCGCGTCAGGTGCTTGCCTGCCTCGTCGAGCTCCCGATTCTTGTCCTGCAGCGCGCGCCGTTGCGCGTCGAGCTGCTCGGTCTGCTGCGTCAACTCCTCGTTGGTCTGGCGCAGCTCCTCCTGCTGTGTGTGCAGCTCCTCGTTGGTCGACTTCAGCTCCTCTTCCTGGGCTTCGAGCGCCTCGGCCTGGCGCTGCGACTCCTCCAGCATCTCGTTCAAACTGACGCGCGTGCGCGCCACCTCGATCGTGATGGCGAGCGTCTCGCGCATGGCCAGCAAGAGCTCGCCGGTGCGCTCCGACCAGGGCTTGAACAGCCCCAGCTCCAGCACGCCCGCGACCGCGCCCAGGTGCAGGACCGGCAAAAAGACCAGCGCGGTCGGCGTGCCCTCGCCCACGCCGGTGCGGATCCGCAAGTAGTTGGGCGGCGGCTCATGGATCAGCGTGATCTCGTCCTGCAAGCAGGCTTGCCCCACCAGGCCTTCGCCGATGCGGAAGCTCAGCGCCGCAGCCAGCTCCGGGTCCATCGGCGCCAGGCCGTATTCGCCCAACAGGCGCAGCACGCGCCGCGCGTCGGCGTAGTACAGCGCCGCCACCGGCGCCTCGATGTAGCGAGCGATGAAACGCACCGCGCGCGCGCCGATCTCCTCCGGCGAGAGCTCGCCGCGCAGCTCCTGAGCAAAGCCGACCAGCGCCGTCTTCAGCCAGTCCTCGTGATTGCGCTCGCCCTCCAGGCGCAGCAGGTTCTGCGCCATCAGGTTGGCGCTGCGCGCAACCCCGGCTAGCTCGTCGGTGCTCGACACCGAGATGGGCTGCTCGAACTGTCCTTTGCCGAAGCGCTCCAGCCCGAACCTCAGCTGGGCCAGCGACTGCAGCACCCCACGGCTCAACCAGAGCGAGAGCAGGATCACGAAGGCCAGGCAGGACGAGCCGACCACCAGGCGCAGGCGCCCGCCCGTCTCCAGCGCCCGGTTCGCGGCCTGGAACACGCGCTCCAGCTCGCCGCGATCGACCGCGGCCACCTTCTTCAAGAGCAGCACGCTGCGGCTCTGCCGGGCCTGCATCGCGCTCATCGCGCTGACCAGGGCCTCACCCGTCTCGCCGTCGATCATCCGCCGCGAGACGTCGTAGGCATTCTCGTAGTACTCCTGGATCGCCGAGCGGAGCAGCGCCGCGTCGGCAGCGTCGAGCACGTCGTGCGCGGCCGCCAGGCGCTGCATCAGGCCGTCGTATTGATCGCGGGTGCCATCCAGCGCGTCGCCATCGCGCGCGGCCACCGCGTCTTGCAGGGTGCGCCGCAGCTGTTCGAATTGAGCCTCCAGCTGCGGGCCGATCTCCATCTTGGGCACGAACCGCTGCTGGATCGCGCCGAGCTGCTCACCCACACGCTGGTTGATGATGGCGCTCACCCCGATCGTGATTGAAAAGGCGACCGTGGCGACTCCCACGATCGCGATCAGCTTGGCACGAAAGGTCGAAAACATGCCGGTCCTAACGCACCAAGAGGACTTTCGCGCCGTCGGTGCCGGCGCTACCCGAGACGTAACCCACGGCTCCGGCGTGATTCTTGACGTACTCCAGCACGCTGCCGTCGCCCGAGAGCTCGGGCGGCGGCACGTCGCGCCCCGAAAAGATCACTTGCTGCCAGTAGCTGCGCACGGCGGTGACCGAACGCTCCAGCACGTCCTCGGAGAAGCGCCGCCGCACCCCGGAATCGGCGCTCTGATCCACAGGTCGAATCGTCTCTCCGCCCCTCCAGCGTGTCGTCTTCTTCAAAAAGGCATCGCTCAGGAACTTGCGCTCGGCGCTGCTCGCGGGATTGGCAGCATTGACGATCACCACAAACTCGGGCGCGCGTGGCGCGGCTGCGCGCCCGCCCGCCGCGAGCAGGCCCACGCCCAGAAGGCGGACCAAAAAGCGCTGCGCCCGCATCCACCCTCAAAAATAGGCCGTGGTCTTGGCCAGGAATGCGCCCCAGCTGCGCGTCAAATCGGCGCGTGGGACTCCTCCGTTGAGCGCTGGATCAACGTCCGCCGTGCCCACCAGGTAGTGCCCTTCCAGCTTGAGCAGCCAGTGCACATCGAGGTCGAAGCGCAGGGTCAGTGCGACGTCGTGCTGCTGAGCCGCCGTGCCCTTCCGCTGTCGCACGTTGGGAAACAAGAGCGAGTAGTAGGCACCGGGCACGAACCAATCGTTCAGGCGCAGCGCTGCCATCAGGTAACCTCGCTCGCTGTCCACGGACGTGTTGAGCTGTGGATCTCCGGGCGAGCTGCTGGTCGAGCTGACGTGCCAGCGGCCATATTCGCTAGCCAGAGACAGATCGCCGGTCGCATACTCCAGCGAAGCGATCCAGAGCACGGCCGGGATCTTGGCGAGCGCCGGTGTGCCGTCCTGCAGGAAGGTGGTGTCCAGGCGCAGCTTCTGCACGCTGCCCCCGACGCGCAGCCCCTCGATCGGCGTCTCCCAGAGCAAGCGGCCCCCGAACAGATAGGGCACGCGCAGCTCCAGGACTTGCAGCGCGCCGCCGGGAGGAGACGTGACCTCCGCGAAAATCGTGCCGCCGTATGCGCGATAGTCGAGCGCCCCCGCGCTGCCCGCCAGCAGCCGCCCGTAGAGCTCGATGCCGGTCTGTGCGAGCAAGAAGTCACGCGCGCCCGCCGGATATGTCGACTGCGGGAGCAGGATCGGCACGCGAGCAGAATCGATATCATTGATCTCGTTGTACAGACCAAATGGTAGCTTGATCCGCCCCGCGCGCAGACCCAGCGCATCCGTCCAGCGGTAGTCCAGGTAAAACCAATCGGCCTTGATGTCGTAGTTGCCGAGCGGCCCCAGGTCGCGCGCGAACAGCTGGACGCCGGCGCGCAGGTGCTCCCCGAGCGGTTGGGTGAAGTTGATGCCCACCTCGGAGAACTCGAAGCTGCCCCGGCTCGAAGCCGATCGCGCGAGGTAGTTGTTATCGGTGGTGCGGATGTAGCCCTGGCTCACGAAGCCGTGCGTCTCGAGCTTCGACAAGGAGAGCGCGGGCTCAGCGTCTGCTCGAGCGGTGCCTGCCGCGAGCGAGCCCCCGATCGTCAGCGCAGCCCCGATTGTCCGTCTGAGGCAAACCACCTCTGCCCCCTTCTGCGCACAGGGCGCACCCTTCACCCGATTGCCAGTCGGGTATACGGCGGCGGGGTAGGTCCGATGAGCCTCGAGCTCGAATTTGAAAACAAAAAGGCTTCAGTCGACCAGCTCGGACAGTTGCAGCGAGAGCCGGCGCCGGAAGCGCGCGCTGCGCCCGAGCGCACGCACGGCCCGGTTGCGGACCAGGCGGAAGACGGGAGACTGCATCAGCGCGAGCCGTGTCAGCCCGTCGGTGAGGCGCAGCACGGCTTCGGCTACCGGCCGCCGCTCGCGCTCGTACGCATCGAGGTCCGCGGGATGGCCACCGTTGCGCGAGATGTGGACCAGGTGGTCGGCGAGCGCCAGCCCGTCCTGGATGCCGATGTTCATGCCCTGACCGCCCGCGGGGCTGTGCACGTGCGCGGCGTCTCCCGCGAGCAGCACACGTCCCAACCGATAGCGCTCGGCGATGCGCCGATGCACGCGAAAGCGCCCGCTCCAGCCGAGCTCGTGAACCCGTGCGCCCGCGCTCGGGCCGCGCTGATGCAACAGGGCTTCGATATCCCCGACGGAGGGGCGCTCGGGCGCGGGATCGAGCGTGGCGACCACGCGGTGCCGCCCCTCCGGCATCGGCGCCACCACCATCACGCCTCCCGCGGACACAAACACCTGCACTTGCTTCGGAGGCAATGCCCAGCTCAAGCGCACGTCCGCGAGCAGGAACGACTCCGGATGTGCCTCACCCTCGAACGAAATTTCGGCTTCCTCGCGCACCCGGCTGTACATGCCGTCGCAGCCGAGCACGTAGCGGGCGCGGATCACCGCCTCACCTGCCTGCTCGCCGGGCTGGGTTGCGGACTCGCGAGCCAGCCGCACGCTCACGCCCTCCCGGTCCTGTTCGAGCGAAAGGGCGCGCCAAGGCCGCTGCAGAGGACGGCGGCTGGAGCGCGCATGCAACTCGGTGAGGATCGCCTCAGTGCGACTCTGAGGCAGCAGCAACGAGTACGGATAGGCGGAGGGCAGGTCCGAGAAGTCGAGCCGCAGCAGCGTCTGGTCGCGATCCCGCAGCACGAAGTCGGACACCTCGAGGCCCTCGCTCCGCAGCAGGTCCGCGGCTCCGATCGCATCCAGCATCTCCAGCGTTCGCGCGTGCAAGACGGGCGCGCGCGAGCTGTTGCTGCCGGCGGACGCGCAATCGACGATCACGTGATCGACCCCCGCCTGCGCCAGCTGGCACGCTGCCGCCAGCCCCGTGGGGCCCGCCCCCACGATCAAGACCTCCGTAGCCTCCGGCAGTCCCCCCACTCCCAGCTGCGCCATGTTGCCTTCCCCTGATGGTGTTCCCGAGCCCGGCGCAATTCTAGGGGCTCGGCGGCGACCTGCACGCTCGCAATGGGGCCGCCGACATCACCCTGGCGCGTTTTGCGCCCCTGATGCGAGGTCCGCCGTTTTTTTCACTTCTGCCCCGGCTCGAGTTAGGCGCGAACAGAGGTGAGGTGAACCATGAAGTCCGTCGTCGACCCCAGCCGAATCCGTGATCGAGCCTATGCGCGCTGGCAAGAGCGCGGTTGTCCAGAGGGAACAGCCGAGCAGGACTGGTTCGAGGCCGAGCTAGAGCTCGCCGACCAGCTCACCCGCGAGACACCCCGCCCCCCGGCGCCCGTGCTGCGCCCCCCGGCTCCCTCTGCTGCCCGCGCCCCGGTGACGCTGCCTGCGAGCCTGGTGGCCCCACGCCTGCGCCCGCCGCGCCCAACGCTGAAGCGCTCGCCGAGCGCCCGCACGGCGCGCCTGGGGAACGAGGTCACGCCCAAGGCTCCTCCGGCCTCGCGCACGCAGATCGCGCTGGCGGCCGCGGCCGCCGCCTACATGAAGCGCTCGGCCGTCGGCTCCAGCTGAACGAGTGCCTCAATGCGCCGGTGCGGGAGGAGCCGGCGCCTGGGGCGGCTCCGGCGCCACTTCTGCGGGGGCACCCCGCACCCCGAGCACCGCCTTGGCCGGCGGCGAAGCTACCGACTCCGGAGTGAGCACCGCCTCCACGTACTGGTCGTCGCGCAGAAACTGGCGAGCCGCAGCCCGCACGTTCTCGCTGGTGACTCGCTGGGTGAGCCGCGGCAGGATCAAAATGTCGCGCGGGTCATCGCCCATCTTGTAGGCGCTCACGAGCCGGCCGAGCCAGAAGTCGTTGTCCCGGTACAGCTCCTCGAGGTTGCGCGCGCGTTCGCTCTTCAGCTTCTCCACGTAGCTCTGGGCGATACCAGACTTCTTGGTCTCGCCGATGATGCCACGGGTCGCTTGCAGCAGCTTCTGCACGTCTGCCGGTTTGCAGTCGAAGGAAATGGCGAACGTGTAGGCATCGAAGGGCACGCGCTCGAAGGCGCTGTTGACGTACGGCGTGTACACACTGCCCATCTGCTCGCGCAGCACCTCGCGCAGACGGATGGTCAGGTAGTTCTCCAGTGAGACCAGGTCGGTGTGAGCGTTCTCCGACCACTTGGACTCGCCGTGGTAGAGCAGCGTCACGCTCGCCTTGTCTTCCTTGCCCTTCTGAACGCGCACCATGCTGACACCCTTGCGGCGATGCAGCCCGAGGTCGTGGAAGGTCTCCTTGCGGCCGCCGCCCGGCAGGCTCGCGAGATAGCGCTCGACCAGCGCCCGGAAGCTCACCAGATCGATCTTGCCGACGAACACGAAGGTAAAGTCGCTCACGTCGGCGAAGCGCTGCTTGTAGAAGTCGAGCGCCGTATCGAGCTTCATCTGGTCGACGGAGGCCAACGTGGGCGGCAACCGCCGCGGCTGGTCGCCGTACAGCTTCTTCAGCACCGCGTCGGAGAACACATCGGGCGGGCTCGAGTCCCGATTGCGCAACTGCTCGCGCAACGAGGCGCGGTATGCTTCGAACCCTGCCTCATCGCGCCGGGGGGCCGTTGCGAACAGGTAGATCAGCTGAAACATCGTCTCCGCATCCCTGGGCGCAGCGCTGGCCTGGATGCCTTCATCCTGCTCGCCGATCCACGAGTAGGCGCTCACCACCTTGCCCGAGAGCACTTTGCCCAGGGCCTGGCGATCCAGCTCGGCCAGCCCGCTCGCCGCGACGATCTCGTGCGCGACGCGGTCAGAAGGAAAGTCCACGGCGCTGACCTGTGCATGGCCCCCAAAGCTGACCGACTGCTCGATGATCTGGTCCTGCTTGAAGTCGGTGGGCTTGAGCACGACGCGCGCGCCGTTGGACAGCGTCCAGACCGTGACGTCCAGCTCGTCGATGTGCTCCTCCTTGACGACGCTGCCCGGCGTCGGCGCGGCGGAGAGCAGCGCCGCCGGCGCGGCCTGATCCTGGTAGGGCTGGAGCTCGTGCTTGCTCGCCGCGTCGCGAGCCGCCAGCATGCTGGCCTGATCCGGCATCTGATCGCGGGTAGCTCCGCTGGCGAGCAGCAACTCTTCGCGCTGGGTGAACCACGAGCTGAAGTCGGAGTTCACCTCGGTCAGCGGCATCCCCTTGAGCAGGCGCAAGCCGAGCTTCTTCTGGAAGTCGGCCGAGGTGACCACATTGCCCGTGACGAAACTGTTGGCCAGGCTATTGGCGATCGCCTCGCGCTCGACCGTCTCCTGCGCGGCGAGGGCATGATCGAGGAAGCGCATGTAGGTCTCCTTGGTGCGCTGCAGCTCGCTCCTCACGAAGCCGTGCCGGCGCACGCGCTCGATCTCATCGAGCAGCACCTCCAGGCTCTTCTGCACCTGGCGCTCCTTGGCCTGCGCCGAGACCTGCAGCAAATCCAGACGCCCGATCACGCTGGGCGAAAAATCGCAGGCGGCGTTGGTGAACGGCGCCAGCGGGTTTTGCGTCAGCTCGTCGAGCCGGCGGCTCAGCATCAAGGTGCCCATGACCGTGAGCAGGTGCGCGCGGAAGTCCGCTTCGGTGCGCACGGGTCGCGAGTCGGCCTTGAACACCACATCCACCATCGAGGCCCGCGTCTCTGGATCCGTGAGCACGGCTGCGCTCGCGCCGGAGCGCACCGGGATCTGGAAGCTCGGCTCGGCTGAGGCTGGCGCTGCGGCGCCTGAAGGATCGCGCGGCAGGTGCGCGAAGTGACCGTGGATCTCGCTCTGCAGCGCGCTCGGGTCGATGTCGCCCACGATGATCACTGCCATGCGATCAGGCCGGTACCAGCGCCGGTAGAAGTCGATCAGGCGCTCGCGCGGCGCGTGCTCCAGCACGGCCTGATCCCCGATCACCTCGCGCTCGGCAAACTTCGACCCAGCCAGCAACAACTGGCGCTGCTGCTCGCCGAGCCGCCGCGCCGCCCCCTTGGAGCTGGTCCATTCGGACAGCAACACGGAACGCTCGCTTTGCACCTCGTCCGGATCGAAGCTGAGCGCGCCGGCCCAGTCTTCCAGTACGTTCAGCGCGCTGGCGAGCAGCTGCGGATCATCGGTCGGCACATTGAGCTGATATTGCGTACGATCGTAGGACGTGACCGCGTTGGCATGCGACCCGAAGCGCATCCCGCTCTGCTCGAAGAAGTCGATCAGCGTCTGCTTCTTGAAGCGCTCGGTGCCGTTGAAGGCCATGTGCTCGATGAAGTGTGCGAGCCCGCGCTGGTCGTCCTCTTCGTAGACGGACCCGGCCTTCACCACCAGCGCCAGCACGGCCCGCTTGTCCTTGGTGCGATGCTGCTGCAGGTAGTAGGTCAAGCCGTTATCGAGCGTGCCGCTCGTGATGCGCGGGTCGAGGGGCAACGCGGGCGACGCAACGGCTGCCGCCGCCTCCGGCGTGGCGCCGGCGTGCGGCGTCGCAGGCAGCGGCCCGACGCCACCGCACGCGGAAAAGCACAAAGCGCCGGCGAGCAGCCAGATCGGGGAGAAAAGTCGCTTCGGGTTCGTCAAAGTGGCGGGAGACTAACGGCCTTTGCCGGGCCCGTCCACGCCCCCACCCCGCAAAACCGCCCCAGCAAGATTGCGCCTTGCGAATTCAGACGCCAAAAGCCACGCTCCGGGCAGCGGGTCCCGCGAGGGTTCTCGCTCGAGTGCGAGCTTCACCACGGAGAAAACATGAGAAAGCTTCTTCTGCGCACCACGCTCTGCATGTTGGCGTTGTCCTGTAGCGGTGAGATGCCATCACCCGACGCGACTTCAGCGGAGAGCAGGACCGGCACCGAGCTCGAGCTGGGTTCAACCAGCAGCGCGCTCCGCACCGGCCAGCTCTCCACGGGCGTCGACCTGGAATTTGCGCAACAAGGCGCCAAGCCGGGTGACGCGGTGATTCTCCTGCACGGCTACGCGGACTCGCATCGCGAGTTCAGTCAGTTCGCGAAGACATTTCCGCGCAACTTTCACGTGTTTCTCCTGGACCAACGCGGTCAAGGTGACTCGTCCAAGCCGGACTGTTGCTACGGGCTCCGCAATGACTTCGCGCGCGATGTGGTTGCGTTCATGGACTCGCAGGGCATTCAGCAGGCCCACCTGGTGGGGCATTCCATGGGTGGCGTGATCGCGCAGAGCGTGGCGATGGACTTTCCCGAGCGAGTCCGAAGTCTGGTGCTGATCGCCACGGCTCCCACCGTGGCTGGCAATCCGTTCGCTCTCAGTTTCAAGCCGCTCGTCGATAGCTTGGTCGATCCGATTCCCACGGCGGTCGCCCTGCAGTTTCAGCAATTGCTGCTGTTTCGCGACGTCCCTGATACGGTCTTGAATACTTCCGTGACCGACACCTTGAAGGTCCCCGCGGGGATCCTGCAGGCCATGCTCGCCAGCCAGCTGTCGGAGAACCGGACCGGTGAGCTGGGGCGCATCCAGGCCCCGACGCTGATCCTCTACGGCGACAAGGACATCGTCTTCTCTCTGGCCGATCAGCAGAAGCTGGACTCAGGGATCCCGGACTCTCGCCTGATCGTTTATCCGCAGACGGGCCATCGCCCGCAGACGGAGCGTTCGGTGGAGGTGGGGCGCGACATCGCCAGCTTCCTGCGAGCCCATTGAGCGGAGCCAGACTCGGAGGGCTGCGCGCCGTACTGATCTTCCCCAGCTGCACACCGCGCTGGAAAAGGTGGCCGCAACATGAGCGGCCCACGGCGGTGCAGTCGCCCGGTGCAGTGATTCAGAGCGGCGCACCGAGGCAGCAGCTCCGCGAGAAATCGATGCTCCGGAGGTGCGGAGAGCCATAAAGAGAACTCGCTCGCCACACCCATCGATATGGTCGGTTTTTCGCACAGCAGGGACGGCGACAGCGCGCCGCCCTCCACGGCCCGTTCCGGGAGCCTGCCTCCCAGGCCCTCCCCGATGAAGGCGGAGGGGCGCTCCGGATTCCAGCTGAATGCCACGCGAAACCCGTGCATTCCACCGCCGCTGCCGCCGTCCGAGAGCCGCCCTCCTGCCGGGAAGTTTTCGACGGCGCGGCGCAGCCAGCCGCCGCCTCGCAAGCGCCGGCCCGAGTCCCTTCGGGAGCTGTCTGCCTGGACGACGCCGCCGGCGAGTCGCGCGTCCACCGGGCGCCGGCAGCGCGCAGAGCATCGACCCGCGACGAACGAATGCGACCCGGAGCAGTTTGGTGCTCGCTGCATCGCGTTCGAGCCCAAGATGTCCGAGCTCGCAGTCTCCAACGACGTCTTGCGCGAGAGCATGCCGGTGCAGGCGCACCCCACGCTGAGCACGCGGCTCGAGCGGCAGCTTTCGGCTTGGTTTCCCACGTTCGAGCGTCGGCTGATCGACGCGCTGTATTGGTTCAGCGATCGAACCCCCTGGCAGCGCGGCGCGCTCAGCGTGAGCGTCGGTGCAGCGATAGGGCTCAGCATCGTCTTCGTGGGCGCCGGGGTCTTTGGCTGGCAACGCAACGAGCTGCCGGCAGCGGCGCGACCAGCCGCCGCGCTCGCGGTCCCGGCGGTGAGCCCGAACATCGCCCCCTTGCCGGCGGCGACCGTCGCGCCCGTTCCAGCGCCGAGTGTCGTCGCGACGCCCGAACCGTCAGCGCCCGAGCCGCTCGTGCACGACGCCGACGCAAAGCCCGCCGCCAAGCACGCAAAGAAGCGAAGCCGCTGGCATCGCCGCGGCACTGCGAAGAACGGCACGTGGACGTTCCCACGCCCCCAGCGCCGCTCTCCCTGAGCCCTCCTTCCGCGTCAGGGGCAGCTCTGGCTCGCAGGCGGCGAGATCGCGCCATTCAGGCTGCAGCCCTGCGCGCCCGACACCCGGATGCGTCCCGCGGAACCGCCGCCGCCGCCTCCGGCTTTGGAGCCAAAAGCCCCCGCCTGCCCCACGCCGCTCGTACCACCGGGACCGCCCGCACCACCGCTGGCGCCTCCGGCACCGTGACCGCCGGTTCCGCCTTCCGCGATCAGCGATCCGCTCAGTGAAACGAGGTTTCCCTGGATCAAGATGGCGCCACCGCTCCCACCGCCCGTGGCTCCGCCGGACGCGTCACAGCCGGTGAAGCCATCGTTGCCACGCGCGCGCACGCTGCCCGTAATGTCGATGCTGCCGCTCGCCGCGAGCTCGACCGCGCCGCCACCACCGCCGGGCGCTCCACCGCACCCGCCACCCCAGCCGCCGTTGCAGCCGGGGATCAGCGGCGTGAGCAGCGCCGAGCCGCGCGCCTGACCGCCATTGGCACCCTGCTGGCTTCCACCATTGCCACCGCGGCCACCGGTCGCAGCGAACGCGCCACCACCACCGCCGCCATTCTCGCCACCGTCGCTGCGCGTGTCACCGCCATTCGAGCCCACGCTGTTGGGAGCACAGTTCCAGTGATTGCCGGCACCGCCCACGGTGCCGTTTGCGCTCACATCGATCGTGCCCGCCACGTTCACGTCGCCGAACACCACCAGCGCCACCGGGCGACTGCCGAGCACACGGAGCGTGCTGCCTGCCGCGATGGTGAGCGACTTCATCGGCAGCACCACCAGGTCGGGGCCGCCCGTTTGCTTCTGCACCACTAGCGAGGGCGCTGGCCGACCACACCAGCCGTTGCCGCTCAGCGAGCCCGTGTCCAGGTTGATCGTGCCGCAGTCGATCTGCACGTCCGGCGCCGAGCCGGAGTTCAGCGCGCCCGCGTTCACGTTGGACGGCTGGAAGGTGATGAAGCGGCCGACGCAGTTGCCGCTGGAGCACACCTGATTCGCACCGCAGGCGTCGGTGCAGCTGCTGCAGTGCGCATCAGTTCCCAGCTGGGCTTCGCAGCCCGTGCTGTCGTCGCCGTCGCAGTCGTCGAAGCCGGGGTTGCAGCTCACCGTCTGACAGAAGCCCGAGGCGCAGCTCTCGCTGGCGTTGGCGCGGCTGCAGGGCACGTTGCAGCCGCCGCAGTCGACGAGCGTATCGAGCGGCGCTTCGCAGCCGTTGCCGGGGCTCGCGTCGCAGTTGCCAAAGCCGGGGTCGCAAGCGCCGACGTCACAGCTGCCGGTGGCGCAGCTGGCGCTGGCATTGGGAAGCCGCCCGCTGCCGTCCCCGCACGGCACGTTACAGCTCACACAGTTGTTCAGGGTGCGCAGATCCGTCTCGCAGCTGAGGCTATCGCCGTCGCAGTCGGCGAACCCGGACGAGCAACTCGCTGCGCTGCACACCCCGCCGGCGCAGTTCAGGCTCTGCGCGCCCGAAATGAAGCAGGGCGTGCCACAGCTGCCGCAATCGGTCAGCGTGTTGAGCGGCGTCTCGCAGCCGTTGCTGGGGTCGCCGTCGCAGTCATCGAAGCCGTTCGCACAACTGGTCAGCAGGCACACGCCGCTGTCGCAAGAGGACGTGGCGTTGGGCGGGTTGCAGGGCGTACCGCAGGCGCCGCAGTTGGTCAGGGTATTCAGCTGCCGCTCGCAACCATTCGTGGCGATGTCCGCGTCGCAATCGCCGAAGCCGGGTGCGCACTGCACGAACCGGCAGGCGCCGCTCGTACAGCTGGCCTCGGTGTTGGGAAAGCCGCAGGGCTGATTGCAGGCTCCACAGCTCTGCAGTGTGCTCAGCGAGGTCTCGCAGCCGTCGGTCCGATCCTCGTTGCAGTCCTCGAAGCCAGGCGCGCAGCTGTCGAAGGTGCACACGGCGCTGACGCAGGAGAGCTCCGACACGCCCGGAGGCAAGCTGCGCGTACTGCAGTTGTCGCCGCAGGCCGAACAGTTCGCGAGGGTGCCCACGCTGCACAAGAGCGTATCGCCGCCCGTGGGCGGTTTCGGCCCGATCACCACACTGTCGGGAAGCGTTTCGAAGCCGAAGCGCCCACAAGCGGCGCCGATCAGCAGCGCGCCAAACGCACAGGTAGCAGCCAGCGCGCGGGAGTCTGCCCGCCGCTGCCGTCGGCGCACATGCAAGCCGAACCGAGGCATTGTCTCATATATATCATCGGTGAATCGCGGCGCATCTGGAGCGCCTGTGTTTCACAACCCGCACGGCATGGGCCAGGGCAGCGCGAAGCTGCGCGTTTCGTGTTCCACCTCTGTTGCACGAATGCGTGAGCATCCGCGCCGCTCGCGCCCGGCGTGTGAATTACGCGCGTTCGTCCGCTCGTGTGGTCGCCTGCAGGCGCCCGGCACCCGGATGTGTGCACACGTCAGCCGCGCGCGCCTGCGCGGGCCGAGGTACGCCGTCCACGCTGCCCAGCGGAGGCCCGGAGACGCTGCCGGGCGAAAGCCAGAGCGCGAGCAAGAACGCAGCCGCGGTGAGCATGAGCAACAGTGCCAGCGCCAGCCGGTGCCCCAGCTTGCCCTGCGCCGGCGGCTCGCTCAGCGCGCGAGGCTGGCGGCTCTCGCGCGCCTGCTCGGGATCGTAGTTGGGCAGCAGCGGCGCAAACTGCGAGCGCCGGAGCGCGACCCAGCAAGCCCACTGATCGTCGCAGAGGTAGGCGTCGTCCGCGAGCTTGCCCCAGTTCACCAGCATGGCGACGCGCTGCTCGCTGAACGGCCCCGTCGTCCTTCCATTCTGGTTCACGTACCACTGCATGCGCTGCTCCCTCACCAGCCGTGGGCCCGGCTGCTCGATCGACTTCGCGCTGCGCCTTTTCCAAGCGCGCCGCGCCAGCCCCGATCGAGAGATCGGCTGGTCGCGAGCCAAAGTAAGAGTGTTTCGCCGAGGGAACAAACGCGCCGCGGAGCGCCCCCGGGGTGACTTCGGCGCGGCGGCCTTCAGCTGCGTTTGGCCACACGGGTGTGGACGAGTGTGCCGGGTTGATTTGATCTGGAACGCCAGATTGAATTCCGCGGGCAACTGACTAATGGAAGGGGCCTATGCTTCGCACCACTTCTGCTTTCGTCGCAGCGGCTCGCTGCGCCCTTCTCGCAGCCGCGCTGCCCTGGCTGAGCACCGTGGCCTGCGGCGATGACGCCACGCCCGACGCCGGCAGCAGCGCTGGCTCGGGCGGCCAGGGCGGCAGCGCAGGTGCGGCTGCTGGCTCCGCGGGCTCGGCGGGTGCCGCGGGCGCCGCTGGCTCCGGCGGCAGCAGCGCTGGTTCGGGAGGCTCGAGCGGCTCGGCCGGCGCGAGCGCAGCCGGCAGCGGCGGCTCGGGCGGCGGCGATGCCGGTGCAGAGCCGGATGCCGGTGGCGGTGCCGATGCGAGCGCTGGATTGTTCACGCTCACGTCCAGCGCCGTCGACGATGTCGCGGGTTGCGGACCGGAGGTAGGCGCCAGGGATTTGTGCGATCTGTTTCCGGCAGAAAACACCGGCCTGAACGGAGCTGCAAATGTCTCCCCGCAATTCGCCTGGACGGGCGTGCCCGCGGGGACGCAGAGCTTCGCCATCGCGCTGCATGATCTGAGTAACGTGATGGGCTCGGATCCCTTCACTCACTGGGTGATGTGGAACATCCCCGGCTCTGCCACGGGGTTACCTGCAGAGCTGCCCGAAGGCACCAACCCGGGCGTGCCCGATGCGAACGCGCGGCAGGTGAGCTTCAGAGGCAACCAGGCGTTTGCGGGCTCCGGCGCACCAGGCAACGTCTACGAATTCGTCCTGTTCGCGCTGGACACGGCGACCTTCGATCCCGGCAGCACCAATCCCGATGCCGTGGAGAATGCCATCGCCGGCTCAAACGCCGTGCTCGGCACCGCCACGCTTCGAGCGCGCAGCACCCCCAACTGAGCTCACGCCCCGGGCGGCGTGCGCAGCACCATCAAGCGGATCTCCGTCATATCCTCCATGGCCCAGCGCACGCCTTCCCGGCCGAGGCCGGAGTTCTTGACCCCGCCGTACGGCATGTGATCCACACGCCAGGACGGCACGTCGCCGATCACCACCCCGCCCACCTCCAGCGCGTCCCAGGCGCGCTGGGCGTGGTACAGATCGCGCGTGAACACGCCCGCTTGCAAGCCGAACTGGCTGTCGTTCACCTCCTCCAGCGCAGCGGAGAAGTCGCTGAAGCGGCTGAGCAGCGCCACGGGACCAAAGGCTTCTTCCTCGCGCAGGGCGAGCCCGTGCGGCACGTCGGCGAGCAGCGTCGGCTCGAGCATCGCGCCCTTCCGCCCGCCTCCGCAGAGCAAGCGCGCGCCGGCGCGCTTCGCGTCCTCGATCCAGCCCGCCAGGCGCTCGGCTTCGGCCTCCGAGATCATGGGGCCGATGAAGGTCGCGGGGTCTTTCGGGTCGCCCGCGCGCAGCGCGCGGGTGGCGGCCACCAGCTTGGCCTCGACGGCCTCGTACAGCGACTCGTGCACCAGGATGCGCTGCACGCTGATGCAGCTCTGCCCCGACTGATAGAACGCTCCGATGATGATGCGCGCCACGGCATCGTCCACGTCGGCGCTGGCATCCACGATGCACGCCGCGTTGCCCCCCAGCTCCAGCACGACCTTCTTCTGACCCGCCTGGGCCTTGAGCTCCCAGCCCACCGCCGGCGAACCTGTGAAGCTGAGCAGCCGCAGCCGCGGATCGGTCGTGAACAGCCGTGCTCCGTCGCGCCGGCAAGGCAGGATCGAAAACGTGCCGGGCGGCAGATCACACTCGGCCAGCACCTCGCCGATGGTCAGCGCCCCGATCGGCGTGAGGCTGGCGGGCTTGAGCACGAACGGGCAGCCCACGGCCAAAGCCGGCGCGATCTTGTGCGCGGCCAGGTTGAGCGGGAAGTTGAAGGGCGAGATGAACGAGCAGGGGCCGAGCGGCACGCGCTTCCACATCCCGGTGTAGTCGCGCGCGCGCTCCGAGATGTCGAGCGGCAGCACCTCGCCGGTGAGCCGCACCGACTCTTCCGCCGCGATGCGGAAGGTGTCGATCAGGCGGCTCACCTCTCCGCGGCTATCGCGGATCGGCTTGCCGGCTTCGATGCACAGGCTCTCCGCCAGCTCGTCCGCGCGCTCGCTGAAGCGGCGCACACAGTGCTGCAACACCGCCTGGCGCTGGTATGCCTTGAGCTCGCGCAGAGGGCGGGCTGCGGCAACTGCCGCGGCGATCGCGCGATCGATGGCGGCCTCATCGGCGAGCGCCACACGCGTCGCCTCTCGCCCCGTGTACTTGTCGATCACGGGCAGGTCGCGGTTTGGAGACTCCGCCCGATTGGCCAGGTAGTACGGATAGCTTTCACGCAGCATCGGCCGGAATCTTCCGGCGCACGCCGCGCCTGTCAACTAGTGGTTGCTCACTAGTTACTAGTGCCAGCTTCTCGGCACGCAGTTGCGGTCGGCATAGGCGAGGAACGCTGCCCAGTCTTCGGCCGTCATCGAATGCGTGCCGCCCCGCAGAAAGTAGCCGAGCGAACCGGCGCTGAGCTCCCCGGGCGCGGGCATGCGCTCGCTCTCGAGCCCCCCCGCGCGGACCAGCCGATATACCGGGTCAGCCGCGCGCAGGACCTCGAACTGCCCCACCGGGTTGGCCCAGCTGTCTTCCGCTGCGTTGGCCAGTAACAGCGGACGCGGCGCGATCAACGCCACCAGACAGTGTTGATCAAAGGGTAGTCGTGCGGGCTGATCGCTGAAGTTCTTGAACTCGCCGTTGAACCAGTGGGGGAAGGCCTGATTGATTTGCCGCACGCTCTCGCCCACGCTGCTGCGACTGGGCGCGGCGCCGCCGCAGCCGGACTGCAGCGCGATGGTGAGCGCGAAGCGCTCGTCGAAAGCCCCCGCCAGCAGCGCGGCCTTGCCCAGCCGAGAGTGGCCCACCACCGAGACGCGCCGCGCATCGACATCCGGGTCGATCTGCAGATAATCCAGCACGCGAGAGCACGCCCAGGCCCAGACACGGATCGCCGCCCAGTCGTACGGCGCATCGGTGAGGGCCACGAAGTAGCGCTGCAGTCCTTCGTTGGGGTGCGGACGATCGGGTTTCACGTCGCAGGTGTGAAAGCTCGCGAGCGCATAGCCGCGATCGATGATCTGCTCCACGTTCCAGGAATGGGCGGCCGAGCCGCGCGCGGCGCGCGGATGCACCTGCAGCTGATGGCAGCGCGCCTCCGGCACTGCCGGGTCAGCGAGCAACGTATGGTTGCCTGCGAAGTTGATACCCAAGAACGCCGGGGCCGGACCGCTCCGCCGCCTGGGCACCACCAGCAGCAGCTCGATCGGCGGCACACCATACGGAGCGGTGAACTCGATCGTCACCAGCTTCAGCGTCGCCTTACCGCCGAGCGCGCTCGACGAGCTCTCCAGGCGAAACTCCAGCGGCGGCGGTGGCGGCGCTTGCCCGTACATGTAGTGACGAAACAGCCGCTGCAGCTCGGGCCGGCGGCGCGTCAGCCAATCCTGAGCGGCCTCGATGCGAGTACCGTCCAGCATCACCAAGGGATCGGGAAACTCGGGCTGCAGCGGCAGCTCGGAAGCGGGGGGCAATACAGATGGGGAAGGCATGCGCGAGAGACCCTCGAAAAAACCTGCAATCTAGCCTGCAACATTGCCCGCGTCTCGCGCAGCACTGTTTTTCTGGCCACTGTTTTTCACTGATTTTCACTGAATCATTTTATCGCGAGCTACTGTTTCGGCAGCTCGAGAGCGCCCGGCGCATGCGTTCTTACTCGCGTCGGTTCTTCCGTTGGTACGGCACAGGCCCGAGCCGGATGCCATCAGCGCAGGCGGTCCCTGCATGACCTCGGCACGGTCCGGGCCCGTCGTATCGAACGGAAGATTCCGCTCATGTCGCTGCCAGGGCAACTCCGATCTCACTCATCGCGCGCGTCTCGAGCACATACACGTCACGCAACAAGGAGATCTCGCGCTCCCGCACCTCCGGCGTCCAGCTCTCGAGCGTCTTTTGTTTCACCATGCCGAAGCTGGGGTCGGCCGGATCCCAGCTGCCCAGGCGCGCGCGCAGCTCGTCGTAAACTCGAGCTGCGGCTTCGAGCGGCGCGTGCGCCGACACCGGCAAATGCTCTGCGTTCGCGCGCAGGTAGCTCGCCGCGTAGCCACTGCGATTCTTGTGCAGCGAGCTGTAGGTCCAGCCATTGAGAAACCACAGGTTCGCCAGCTGTGCGGGTGAGAGCTCGGGCGCCCGCTCCAGATCCGCCAGCCAACGTTCGTAGCCGGCCGAACCGTAGTAGTACGTGGCGCCGGTGATCCGGTCCGGATCGACAATGCCCTGCTGCCAGCGCTGCAAAGCCAGCTCCAGCCCGGCGCGTACGGCCACCGGGCGAGGCGCCGGCTCATCGATGCGCTGCAAGAAGCCCGAGGTCTCCAGGACCTCTTCCGCGGCCATCACCGACGGCTCTTCCGATGCCCAGTAGTCGGAGAGCAACAGCTTGCTGCCGGCGTCCTCGTAACCGAAGATCACCGCTACATCCATCCGCTTTCCGAATCCGAGCATGGGCCGGCCGCGATCGATGTTGCCGGTGACGCGCGCCAGGAATTCCGGCGGCAGCGGCCGGCGCTTTTCTGGCGGCTCGAACTCGAACACATAACCGGTGGCCGCGCTCAGCGCCGCCACCTCTTCGGGCCATTCGCCGCACGGCCCCGAGCCGCACCAGGCGTTGCCCGCGTCGCGCGTCGCCCAGCGCAAGCGAAACGCCAGACCCGAATCGCCCATCAAGGTCGTGATGTCGAGCGGACGGTCGCTGGAGCGAAAGGCTGCTTCGAATGCACCGATAAAGGTCGGTTCGGGGCTCGAGCCCCAGCGCAGGCGGGGCACGCCATCGATCCAGACACGCCCGTTTTCACGCCGTACGCGCTCGCGTGACGGGTGCGCCTCCAGGTGCTCGACCAGGCGAGGCCAGCTGGCAAACCCGTATTCGCGTGCCAGCACGAACTGCGCGTCGTGCAAGCGCAGTGGGGTGACGACGGCCGATGAGGGGCGAGCAGTGGGCCCTTCTAGAGTCGAAGGTTGTGCGCCAGCGCCGAGCCAAACTGCTACGCGCGCAATCGCTTCGGCAGTTCCTTCGCGATGCTGCTTCTGCAGTGTTTTTGCCTGGTTGCGGAGGTTTTCGAGCGAAGCACGCTCGGGCAACTCACGGCTGCCCGAAGCAGGGCTGCCCGAAGCAGGGCTGCCCGAAACAGGGCTGCTGCTCGGGGTGCGGGGTGCCCCCGCAGAAAACGTGACCATGAACACACCTTTCCTTCCCATGTTGCCTGTTTGTCCGCTGATTGCCGCCGGCTTCTTGCAGGAAGCCGTGCGGCGCAGGCAGGAAGTGAGGTGATCTGTCAGTCAGGCGTTTGGTGGGCTTGGCCCTTCCCGCGGACGTGGAGGCGCCCCTGGCACCTGAGTTTCAGCTTAAGCGCCTGACCGGGAGCCTTCAAGCGCTTTTCCGAAAGTCACGGAAACATCATCGGCGCGTGATCCGCTCCCGCCGCTCCGGCGTATCCCTGAAACGAACACCGTGAACCTTGCCCACGCCGAGTGGCACGAGCAGTATCGCAGCCCCGTGTCCGCCTCCAAGCCAGCCGCTCCAGAGCCGGCTCCCGCGAATTCGGAACGCAGCACGCCGGGCAGCCCGCCTTCCGGAAACGTTTCCGTTTCGCTGACTGATGCGGAGCTCGTGTCGCGCATGGCGCGGGGCGATCGCTCGGCCGTGGCCCTGCTCTACGAACGCCACAAGCTGCCACTGTTTGCGCGGGCGCGCGGCATGTTGCGCAGCGCCGCGGAGGCGGAAGACTTGTTGCACGACGTCTTCCTGGAGGCGTGGCGGCACTCCGCCGACTACTCGTCCGAGCGAGGCAGCGTGCGCGCCTGGCTGATGCTGCGCACGCGCAGCCGCGCGCTGGATCGGCTCAAATCGGCCGTCAGACGCCCGGCGGAGCGAGCCGAGGGCGTGCCGCAAGAGTGCGCCCAGCCGGCGGATGAAGGCGTTGATCAGGGCCGGCTGCGCCAGTTGCTGCAAGGCATGCCGGAGGGGCAACGCGAGGTGCTGATGCTCGGCTACTTCGCAGGCGCGAGCAGCGCGGAGATCAGCGCACATTTGCAAATTCCTGTCGGAACTGTGAAATCTAGAACACGCGCTGCGCTCGAAACGCTGCGCGAGATGCTGAGCAAGGGTCATGACTGATCGCGCGCTCCTGCCGCAATTCATCCGCGAGGCCCTGGAGGCCGAGCCAGCGGAAGAGCCGGCGGCGCTCCGCACCCTGCTCTCGCTCGAGGGCACGCTCGCTCCCGAGAGCACCTCGTCGGCCCCGCCCAGTTCTGCGGGGATACCCCGCGCCCCGAGCTCCAACTTGCTCGATCGGCTCGAGCTCACGCTGAGCGAAGCGCCGCAGCGCTATGCGCCCTTTTTCAGCCAGGCGGCACAGCTCTTCGAGCTGCCGGAAGAGGCGCTGATCGCGCAGCTCGCGCGCCTGCGCGACCCGAACAGCTGGGCGTTCGCGGGCCTGCCCGGCGTCGCGCAATTGCGCGTCGAAGCGGGGCCCGCGCTGCACGACGCCGAGACACTGCTGGTGCGCTTCAACCCTGGCGTGCGCTTCCCGCTCCATCGGCACACCGGCATCGAGCGAGTGCTGGTGCTGGAGGGCAGCTACGAAGACAGCCATGGCGTGCTGCACCGCGCGGGCGAGCTGCGCGAGTGGCCCAGCGAGACGGAGCACTCCTTCCGCGTCGGAGACGCGGTGTGTATCTTTGCTTCCGTGGTGCACGGCCGCCGCTTCAGCTCCTGGCCGCTGCGCATCGCAGAGCGCATCAAGCACCGCGTGCTCGATCGCTGAAAGAGGTATCGCTGAAGAGGCGCCCTTGCGAGAGGGCTCGGCGCCCCACGTCCCAGGCGACGCCAGAATATGCCCACTGCCCGGCACTGCCGGGCATCGCGCCGTCAGAAGCCGAGGTGCACGCCAGCCTTCACGCCCGCGCTGGCCTTCACCTTGCCGCCCGAAGCCTTGCTGCTCGTGGTGGCGCTCGCCGACTTCTGCAGTTTCGCGCTCGGGGCCTTCACGCTGGGCGCCTTGACGCTTGCCTTGACGTCGGCAGCGGCCTTTGCTCCAGCTTTCACGCTGGCGTTCAGCTGCGCTTTGGCATCGGCGGCCGCCCTTGCTCCCGCGCCGGCAGCGGCGTCGACGTTTGGTTCCGGAACGCCCAGCTGCGCGCTCGCGCCCACGTTCAGCTGAGCGCGAGCGTCCATCCGCGCCGCGGCCACCGCCTTCAGCGACGCGGCGGCGCCCGAATACGCCTTGCCGAACGCGATCAGCGACAAGCGCAGCGGTTGCGCCGACAGATCCCCCGCGAACGACGCCGTGTAGCAAGCGCGAGCCGCATCCCACTTCAGCTCCAGGGCGTGCTCCGCGCCCGCACCGAACTGCAGCTTCACCGAGAAATCAGCGCCCCCCTGAGCCTTGCCCGAGGCGTCCAGAACGTACGCGGAGACGCCATCGCCTTTCGCCAAGACCTCCACCGCGTACGGCCCCGCCGCCAGCACGCTGCCCCCGAAACGCGCAAAAGGCAGGATTGCATAGTCGCTGAGCAGCGCACTCGCGTGCTGACCGGCGAGATCGAGCGACACCTCGATCGGCTCTGCCGAAAGCCCCGCGTCCAGCTGAGCGCGCCCCTCCAGCCGCGCGTGCGGCCCATTCCAGACCAACGACGCCTTCGGCTGCCCCCCACCCTTCGTCCGCAATGACACTGAAAGCTGTGGCTCGGCGCTCGCGAGCGCCTTGCCCTGCGCGTCGTACACCAGCCCCTGCACAAAACCATTCTCCGCGACGGCCAGCTCCACCGGATGCTCCCCGACCATCAGCACCGAACCGCCCAACGTCGGCGAGACCGACACCCCGGCCTTCGCGCTGATCTCCGCGCTCGCGGAAGCCGCGGCCCCCTTGTCGGAGTTGCACGCCAAACCCGGCGAAACACAGATCAGGAGAGAAAGGACAGAAGCAGCTAAATTACGCATCGCCAAATCTCCAACTGGGCTCGCCCGACAAAGGCACCCTCACTCTACGGCGGAGCCGGGCCAACGATACAGGCGCAGATCGGAACAGCGAGCGCACTCTGCTTGGCGAAGGGCGGCGCCAGCACAAACTGTGCGAGCCGGTCTGGCGTGCAGCGATGGTGCGCCGAATTGCAGGCGTAGAGCCGACCCGGGGGATACCCCGGGCGGGTGCATCGAGTCGAAGTTGAGGTTTCCATGGAAACCTCGACTCGATGTCGTGAAGCCCCCCGCCCGGGGGGCGCCCCGGCATACGAGATGCTGGCCGGCGCGGAGCTGCGTCGGCTGGCTAGAGCACTCCGCGTTTCGGTGGCGCTTCGTTGACGAGCAACCAGAACAGCCCCAGCGTCTTGGCTGCCTGGGCGAACTCGTTGAAGTCGACCGGCTTGCGCACGTAGGCGTTCGCGCCCAGGTCATAGCTTTGCACGATGTCCTTTTCCTCGCCAGACGAGGTCAGCACCACGACGGGCAAGCGCCGCGTGCGATCGTCGGCACGGATGCGGCGCAGCACGTCGAGGCCGCCGATCTTGGGCAGGTTGAGATCCAAGAGCACGACGGTCGGCAGCTGCGTCAGATCACGCCCGGCGTGCACACCCGTACCGAACAGATAGGCGAGCGCCTCCTCGCCGTCTCGCACGACCTGGATCTCGTTGGCCACCTTGGCCTTCTCCAGGGCCCGGACGGTGAGCACCTCGTCGCTCTCGTTGTCCTCGATCAGCAGGATCAATTTCATGGTGTGCATTTCTCAACCCGTTCTGTCACTGCTCCCAGGGCATGGGCGGCAGGGTGAAGAAGAACGCCGCGCCCTGGCCTTCCCTGCTCTCCGCCCACATGCGCCCGCCGTGCCGTGCCACGATGCGCTGGCAGGCGGCGAGCCCGATGCCCACCCCCGGGAACTCCCGCGGACCATGCAGACGCTGGAACGGCACGAATAGCTTGTTCGCGTAGGCCATGTTGAAGCCCACGCCGTTGTCGCGCACGAAGTACACGCTCTCGCCATACACCTGCGTGCAGCCGACCTCCACGCGCGCGCCGGCGACCTTGCTGGTGAACTTCCAGGCATTGCCCAACAGGCTATTGAACAACATGCGCGCCAGCGTGCGGTCCACCTGCGCTCGCAAGCCGTCACACACCAGCAGTTGCACCGCCCGGTCCGGCTCCAGCGCGGCGAGCTCGGCCGCGGCGGCACGCGCCACGCTCGACAGATCGACCGTCTCCGGCTCCAGCGTGCCGCGCGCCACCCTGGCCAGCGCGAGCAGGCCATCGATCAACTGGCCCATGAGCACCGCGTTGCCCTGAATGCGGTGCAGACAATCGAGGGCGTCTTGGCCGAGGCCGGCGCTGTACTCGTCGAGCAGGATCTTGGCGAAGCCGTTCATCCCGCGCAACGGCGCGCGCAGGCTGTGCGCCACCGAGTACGTGAAGGCCTCGAGCTCGCGATGGGCCATGCTCAGCTGCATCGTGCGCTCGCGCACCAGCCGCTCCAGCCTGCCGTTGAGCTCCTGCAGCGTTGCCTCCCTTTGCTTGCGCTCGGTGATGTCGAGGTTCACGCCGAGCAGGCGATGCGCGCGACCGGCAGCGTCGCGCAGCATGCGAAAGCGCCCGAGCAGCCAGTGCACGCTGCCATCGGGCCAGACCACGCGCCACTCGGCTTCCTCCGGCTCGGAGCCGTCGAGCGCGCGCTCGACCGCGGCCAGCGCCTCCTGCCGATCCTCGGGATGTACCAGCTGCTCCCAGCCGTGCTGCGTCTTGCCGAATTCACCCGCGTCGAGGCCGTACATGGCCTCCAGCTCGGGCGTCCAGACGTTGACCCCCGTCTGAATGTTCCACTCGAAGCTGCCGACCCGGGCCGCCTGTTGTGCCAGGCGCAGTCGCTCCTCGCTGAGGCGCAGCGACTCCTCACTTTGCTGGAGCGCGCGAGTGGTCGACTCCAGCGTGGCAATGCCCAGAGATACCGGGTCCTTCGCCGTCATGCTCGCATCGCCCGCCTCATCTTCCCAACCGCCGCCGCGCCCCGAACCGAAGCATCTCTCATGGGCGCCTCCGGAGCAACCTCGGCGCCCGAGGCTGCTCGTGTGCCAGCTGTGCCAAGTGCCGTTCGGAAAGGGCACGGCGAGCGACCGCGCGATCAGCGGAACGGCACAAACCCAGCTGATTCCGCGTCACAAAGCGCGGTTGAGCCAGGCGTGGCACGGCGGTTGCTCTCTGTGCCGAGTATGCAGCTACGATCGCTTCATCTGGGCCTTGGAACGCTTCTCGTCGCGCTCGTCACCAGCGCCGCATGTAAGGACGACGAGCACGTGGTCGCACCTGGTGGCGGCGTCTCCGGGGGGGATGAGCGAGTCGACACCGAGACGATGGTGCCCGGTGACGGCCAGAGCGACTTCATCTCCGATGTGAGCGGCCAGAATGGTGGCGGCAAGGAGCTCGCCACCGACAGTTCCAGCAACGGAGACGGCAGTGCAGGCTCGAGCTCGGGCCCTGCGCCCGCCGCTGCACCCGCCGCGAGCGGCGACGGCGCTGCCCAGCGCGCGATCAGCGAAGCCGACGTCCTGCAGCTCGACGGTGATCGGCTGTATGCGCTCTCGCGCTACAGCGGCCTGTCGATCGTCGACGTCTCGAACCCCGCGGCGCTGAAGCTCGAAGGCGTGTACCGCTCGGCGGCGGAGCCCTTCGAGATGTACGTCCAGGATGGCATGGTGTTCGCCATGTTCAATGGCTGGTACGCCTACCACTGCGACGAGCGTCAGATTTGCGGCTGGCAACAGACCAGCCGCATGCAAGCCATCGACGCGCGCGACCCGGCGAACATCGAGCTGCTCGCGGACTATGAGGTCCCGGGCGCGATCGACGACTCACGGCGCGTGGGCGACGTGCTCTACCTGGCGACGCACGAATGGGGCAGCTGCTGGGGCTGCGGCACGCAGCCGGTGACTGCCATCACCTCGTTCAACGTGGCCGATCCGAGCCAGTTCGTGAAAGTGGACCAGCTGCGGTTGCCCGCTGCGTCGGACACGTACCTCGGCCAGCGCAGCATCACTGTCACCGATCAGCGCATCTACGTCTCGGGTTGGGAGTGGAACTACTCCTCGGGCTACAACAACCAGAACGCCAGCTCGATCCAGGTCGTCGACATCTCCGACCCGCAGGGCAAGCTGAAGCAGGGCGCCAAGTTCGCAATCGCCGGGCAGGTCCAGAGCCGCTGGCAGATGGACGAGTACGACAACGTGCTGCGCGTGATCAGCCAACCCAACGGCTGGGGCAGCGGCACGCCGCCCGTGGTCGAGACCTTCCAGGTGAACAGCTCGAACGACGTGCAGCGCTCGGGCAGCCTGACCATTCAGCTGCCGCAGCCCAACGAGGTGCTGCAGAGCGTTCGCTTCGACGGCACGCGCGCCTTCGCCATCACCTCCGAGCAGCGCGACCCGCTGTTCACCTTCGACTTGAGCGACCCCGCTCACCCCCGGCAACGCGGCCAGCTGGAGATGCCGGGCTGGGTCTACCACATGGAGCCGCGCGGCGATCGCATGTACGCGCTGGGCTATGATCAGGGCAACCCCGCCGGGTCGCTCAACGTCAGCCTGTTCGACGTGAGCAATCTGGACCAGCCGCAGTTGATCCAGCGCGTGAACTTCGGCGGCGACTGGGGCAGCTTCGCGGAAGACCAGAACCGCATCCAGAAGGCTTTCTCCATCATGGACGATGCGGGCCTGATCCTGGTGCCGTTCAGCGGCGGCAGCTACGGCAAGGACCAGTGCAGCTACGATTGGGGCAGCGGCATCCAGCTGATCGACTTCAGCGCGAACACGCTGGCCAAGCGCGGAGTGGCGCCGCAGGTCGGCAACGCGCGGCGCGCGCTGCTGCACCGGGACCAGTTGTTCGGCATCGGTGACAATGCCGTGCAGACCTTTGACATCTCGAACCGCGACCAGCCCGTCGCCAGTGGGAGGCTGGACGTGGCGCGCAACGTGAGCACGGTGCGCGTGGTCGGCGACCAGCTGATGCGCTTCGGCAACGACTGGTTCACGCAGCAGACCATCCTCGACATGACGCCCCTGGCGCAGGCGGGGAACGCCCAGCCCAAGAGCGAGATCGACCTGAGCGCGCTGTTCGGCAGCGACACGTACTCGTGCGGCGGCTCCGCGTCCTGGGGTGGCGAGGTCTTCACCAAGGGCCACTACGCCTACGTGCCGCGCTACAGCTACACGTACAGCAACAACTACGGCGGCAGCTACGAGCAGCAGGTCACGCTCTACATCGTGGACATGACGGGCGCGGGCGGTCCGAAGGCGGTGGGCAGCGTTGCGCTCGATTCGCTGAACCGGGACTCCTGGTTCGCGGGCATCGTGCAGACGGAAAACTCACTGCTGATCGGACGCAGCACGGGCTACTGGTCGTACAATGACGGCCAGATCGCCAGCAAGCCCAGCTTCTCCTACGACGTGATTGACCTGCGCGATCCGGGGGCGCCGCGCCTGGCAACGCGCTTCACTGTGCCTTCGCTGATCGCGGGTGGCGGCTGGGGCTACTTCCCGATGGCGGGTTGCTCCATCGACATGGGCTGGGGCTGGTACGGAGGCGGCTATTACGGCGGTTACTACGGCAGCTCGCTCGCGCTCAGCGACGGTGATCTCGTCGTGAGCCAGCACCTCGAACCGCTGAACGACGGCAGCGGGCGGGCCCGTTACTACCTCGACCGCCTCGACGTCAGCAATCCCGACGCGCCGCGCGTGCTCCCGAAGATCAATATCCCGGGAACGCCCATCCACTTCAACGCGGAGACCGGTGAGCTGATCACGCTCGACTACAACAACAGCATCGAGCCGGGCAAAGACTGGAACGAGTGCACCGTGCGCGGCGCCTACGCCTACTTTGACGACACGATCGACGCTTGCCGCGTCACGCGCCGTACCCTAAATGCCCTGGTCGTCCAGGACGACCGCGCCGTACGCACCAGCCAGCTCTCGCTCGACCAGACGCGCCGCCTCGGCAGCATCGCGGTCAGCGACTCGCGCGTGTTCTTCACCACCACCGACTTCCCGCCGATCATGAACGCTTACGGTGTGTCGGGCGGCGTGACCGTGGGTTCCAGCAGTTCGGACACCGTGAGCAGCGAGCCCACCCCGACGCCCCTCAGCCCCGTCACGCTGGAGACGCTGCGGCTCGAGAACGGTCAACTCCAGCGCCTGCCCTCGACCGACCTGCGCGAGGTGCCGAACTACGGCTACTACGGCGGGCAGCTGTTCGCACGCGACCAGCGGGTGTTCGACATCTATGACAATCGTGTGACCGTGATCGACACCACCGACGGCATGACGCCGGCCACTCTGACCCACGAGATCCCCGGCTACGGCTGCGGCTCGCTCGAGGTCGCCGCGGACAGCGCGTACTGCGCTCTCGGCCAGCGTGGCGTCGAAGTCATCGATATGAGCTCGATGCGCTGATCAGCGAGCTCACGGAGAAGTAGTGCTTACATAGACGGTGGCACGCCAGTCCAGGGGTGTGCCACCGTCAGTGCTTTCTCGAGTTGCAGTGAGGCTCAGGCCTTCAGCACGCGGGTGCCCGCCATGCGATCGTGCAGGCAGCGCTGACCCTCGCTGAACACCATCAAACCGTCGACCAGCGCCACCACGAATCCGAAGAAGGGGATCGCACTCGGGAGCGCCAGCGCCCAGCTGCGGATCACCACACCCTTCCAGAACCCCGGGGCAGCGCCATTTTCGCCTACGATCCGCACGTGACACCAGCGCTTGCCGAGTGACTGGCCCGTGCCGGCAATCAGCCAGCACTGGTAGCTGTAGAAGCTCAGCGCGCTGATCCCTGCCGCCGCACTCGCCAGGGCGGCCACGCTGTCGGCGGCGTGGCCGGGCTGGTGCGAGAGCCCGCCCAGGAACCCTTGTACGAACCCGACCACGAACCCGCCGAACGCAGCCGCCGCGACGAAGAGCACGGCATCCACGAGCTGGGCCGCCAGCCGCATCCAGGGCGTCGCCAGCTCCACTTGCACGTCGTTCTGCGCGACGGGCGCGCCAGCGTCGGTTGGAGCAGCGTACAGGTTGAGGCGCTCGCCCCCGAGCTTCTCTGCAGTGTTGCTTTTCACTCCATGCCGGAACGGAACCGAACCGGCGAGCTGTAGCGAAGCCTTTCTTCGGCGCGCAGCAA
>JAICTU010000755.1 GCA_025936205.1 Polyangiaceae bacterium
GCTCGCGAAGTACTCGGAGTAATCGCGAGCAAAGCGCTCGAGCGACGCTTCGACCCGCTCGCGCAGCGTTTCGCCACCGAGCGCTGCCTCGGGGCTCACCCCGTCGAGCCAGGCCGGGAAGGGCTTGGTACGGATGCTGTGGTCCGGCGTGATGCAGCCGCGCGCGACCACCGCCGCGGCGTTCGGACTGCCCAGAAAATCCAGCACCGCGGGGCTGTCCCTCCAGTCCAGGATCAGGCGCTTCCCTGCATCGCGCCGCGCCAGCGCTCCGCGCAGCGCCGGCTCGAGCTCGAGGCGACGGCCCCGGCGCGACTCGGCCGATCCCGCCGGGATCGAGACGTGCGGTCGTCGGCGCTCTCTCCGCAGGTACTCCTCCGCCTCGGCGACGGCCGCGATCATGCGCGCGTAGCTTTCTTCGGCCGTTTGCCCCCAGCTGAAGATGCCGTGCTTCTCCAGGATCAACAGCGGCGGCGAGGCCTCATCGAGGCCCAGCTCCGCGACGCGCTGCGCGAGCACGAAGCCCGGCGCGACATAGGAAAGGAAAGCTGCGCGTTCCCCCCAGAGCTCGCGGGCCCGCTGTGCTCCATCGGCTTGATCCACGACCGCCAGCACGGCGTCAGCATGCGTGTGATCGATGAACTTCCCGGGCAAATGTGCGTGCAGCAGAGCTTCGACGGACGGAGTGGGGCCACCCGGGTCGAGCATCTGCGAGCGCAGCGCGGCAACCATGGCTTCATCCGTCAGGGAAGGCAGACGACAGTAGCCGCGGAGGGGCTCCAATCGACAATGGGAGAAACCGCGCGGTTCGATGCTCCCCAGATCCCAACCGCTGCCCTTGACCCACAGCACGTCGATCAACTTGCCGTCGACCTCGCGCGAACGACTCTTGACGGAGGTATTGCCGCCACCATGCAGCACCAGCGCCGGGTCGCGACCGAGCAGGCGCGACGTGTAGACCCGATCTGCCAGGTCCGAGCCGAAGGCTGCGTAGTCGGTGCGGTAGCGCTGTGCTTCGTTCGCGTCGTACAGGGAGGCCATGGGCCACCGACTCTAGTCGGATCTACGGCGAGTGGCTCGCGCAAACCAGCGTTCAACCGGGAAAAACGCCAGAAACGCCACGCCGCTCAGGGGGTAGGGGAACACGATCGCCATCGTTCCCAGCACCCCTAGGTGGAACAGCCAAGCGCAGGAACACCAGACCACGGCCCAGCGCCCGCCCAGCAGTGCCAGCGGCGCGAGCAACTCGGCGGCGAGAGAAAACATCGAGAGCGGCGCAAACACCCAGGCGTGGGGCAGCAGCCAAGGTCCGAGCGGGGAGTGCACGCTGCCGAGCTCGATCTTGCGGAGCGCATCGTACGCGATCTGCTCGCGCAGCGCACCACCACCGGCCCAGCCGATGCCGCTCAGCTCCAGCTTGGCCAGGCCCGCCACCAGATAGGCCGCACACGTCACCAGGCACAGCGCACGCACCACCCAGCCGCCGGTGGGCGCGGACTGCCGTGGGCGCCGCGGCCAGGCTAGCGCCTCTGCCGCAGGAGCGGCCGCCAGCAGTACTACGTGCAACACGAGCAGATTATCGGTGTGGAAGATCATGCCCCACGAGTGCCGATAACTGAGCACCCCGAGCAGCGAGAGCGCGAACAGCGGTGCCACCCAGCGGTACGCGGTGCCGAGGACAAACAGCGCTCCGGAGATCAGGCACAGCGCATATAGAGCATAAAGCGCCCCGGCGGGCAGAGGTGCATCGAGCAAACGCACTACACCGAGTGGTGCGAAGGCGCCGTCTGGATAGTGCGCCGGCGCGAGCACGTCGCGAGCGCGGGCCAGTAGATAGATCCAGGCGTAGGCGCCGATGCAGATGCGCAGCAGAGCCAGACGTTCACGCGGGACGGGCGCGAGCAGCCAGGCGTCGAAGCGGGCGAGCGCGCTCATCGAGGGCCGTCCGTTCGAGCGCCGCGCGCCGGCAGCGGGCATTCAAAGATGCGCTGCTCGGCCAGCGGAGCCGGGCTGCCCACGAAATAGGCGATCGGATCGTAGCGGCGCTGTACGATCGCCAGGGCGCGCGCCGTGCGAAAATCGGGCGCGGCGGCCACGCGGGCCGCCGCGTCCGAGCACAGCTGCGCCATGGTGTCCGCCCCGCCGTCGACGCTGCGCTGGATCAGTACCTTCGCTTGCAGCACTTCCTTGGTGCCGAGCAGCGCTGGCGAAAGGCGCTCCTCACGACCGTCACCGCTGAGCGCGATCATGCTGTACAGCGTGAGCTCGCCACGCGACTGCGCGAACATCGGATAGGTCGAAAGCGGGAATGAGTCACCCGCCCCGGTGAGCAGCGGCGCGAGCACGGCGGCAGGCATGCCCAGCCCGAGCAAGTACGCGCGGAGCCGCTGTCCCGCCTCAGTCCGCGCCATGCTGCTTTCGAGTCGCGCGCAGGCCCCAGAATGCGAAGGGCCAGGTGGCGAGCAACAACAGCACACCGATCGCCGCCAGCAAGACCGTCACTCCCCAGCCGAGGCTGCCGAATCGTCGCACCATGTCGACGCTGGTCCAGGTCAGAGCCGCCGTGAAGATCGCACCGGCCCCGAGCGAAAGCCAGCTCAGGACTCGCCACGGCCTCAGCAGCTGCTCCGGCCACAGCCCGGCAACCACGAACGTCGCGGCGTGCGTGGCCGCCAGCAGCAAGGCCAACCCGCCGAGCAGAGTGCCCGGGCGCGATGGCAGCACCTCACCAGCCCACGCCAGCACGCCCGCCAGCCCCGCATTCGCGAGCAGCAGCGGCCAGCGCACACCCTCGGCCCGCATCATCGCAGACCGCTAATAAATTCCCACCCCCGAGAAAGCAACGGAATCAGGAAAGCCTTGGCTCCAGGGGGAACTCCTGGTGACGCGCCGAGCCCGCTCGGCACCGAGCCCAAGACAGCCATGCTCGCCGACGCGGCAGCCAACTCGCGCAAGCCCA
>JAICTU010000285.1 GCA_025936205.1 Polyangiaceae bacterium
ACCGGGTTCGGCTGCTGCTCGCTCGCGTAGGCGCGGGCGAGCTTGCGCGAGATGGCCGAGATCTGGCTCTCCAGCTTGCGCACACCGCTCTCGCGCGTGTAGCCGCTGATCAACAGCTGCAGCGCCTCTGGCTCGAAGCTGGGGGGCGGCGTCTGGCGTTGCAGGCCCGTCTCCGCCAGCTGGCGCGGCACCAGGTAGCGGCGCGCGATCTCGAGCTTTTCACGCTCGGTGTACCCGGAGAACTCCACCACCTCCATGCGGTCCAGGAGCGGGGCCGGGATCGTGTGCAGCACGTTCGCGGTCGCAATGAACAGCACTTCGCTCAAGTCGAACGGGACGTTCAGGTAGTGATCGGTGAACTCGTGGTTCTGCGCGGGGTCGAGCACCTCCAGCAGCGCGCTCGCGGGGTCGCCCTGCATCGACACACCCAGCTTGTCGACCTCGTCCAGGAGCACGACCGGGTTCTTGGTGCCGGCTCGCTTCAGGCCCTGGATGATGCGGCCGGGCATCGCGCCGACGTAGGTACGCCGGTGGCCACGGATGTCCGCTTCGTCGCGCGCGCCGCCCAGCGCGATGCGCACGTATTCGCGGCCCAGCGCGCGGGCGATGCCCTTGGCGATGCTGGTCTTGCCCACGCCGGGAGGCCCACTGAAGAGCAGGATGGGGCCTTTCGACTTTTCGGGCGCAGCGGATGCCTTGCCCTGGGCGGGACCTTCCGCCGGAGCGCTGCCTTCCGGCACGGCATTGGCCTGCGCTTGCAGCTGACGCACGCTCAGGAACTCGAGCACGCGGTCCTTCACGTCAGCCAGGCCGAAATGATCTTCGTCCAGCACCTGTTCCGCAAAGCCGAGATCCAGCTTCTCCGTCGAGCGCTTGTTCCAGGGCAGCTCGACCAACCACTCCAGGTAGGTGCGGATGACCTGAGCCTCTGTGGACTGGGCGCCGGCGCGCTCCAGGCGACCGAGCTCGCGGTCGGCCTCTTCGCGAGCTTCCTTGGGCAGCTCGAGCGCGCGGATCTTCTCGCGCAGCTCTTGCAAGTCGCGATCCTCGCCGTCATCGCCGAGCTCGCGCTGGATCGCCTTCATCTGCTCGCGCAGATACATCTCTTTCTGGCGCCCCTGCAGCTCATCGTTGACCTGCTGCTGGATGCGCTGCTGAGAGTGCACCACGTCGATCTGTCGCTGCAGGCGCACCAGGACCTTGCGCATGCGCTCTTCGACGCTGGAGGTTTCCAGGATCAGCTGGTGATCCGCCACCGGCAGCTCCAGCTGGCTGGCGACCAGGTCCGAGAACTGTCCCGGGTCCTGCACCGCTTCCAGCAGCTTGTTCAATACTTCTTCGCTCAGGCCGCGCTGCTTGCCAAACTCCAGCGCGCGCTGGCGCAACTCTTGATACAGGGCGACGAACGAGGGATCGTCGGCGCGCACGGGCGCCAGCGACTGCACGGGCCGCACGCGCGCCCGCAGCATCTCGCCCTCGGCTTCAAAGTCGAGCGCGACGGCCCGCACTTCGCCGGAGATCAGCAGTTGCATGCCTCCGATCCCGCGCTGGACGGCCCCGACGCGCGCGATCACTCCCATCGTGTAGAGCCCGTCTTTGCTGACGTGCTCCTCGTTTTCGCGCTGGGCCACCACGAAGACCCGCCGGTCTCCGGCCAGCGCCTCATCTACGGCGCGGGACGTACCCGCGCGACTCACCGCAACAGACACTGCGGGGCCGGGATAGATCACGGCTCCGCGCATGGGCAGGACGGGCAATTTGACGTGTTCGGACATGACCTCTCGCAGTTGACGACGATCGGGCTCTCGCTCGAGACACCGCCAGCGCACCGCGCACGTGGCGACACGGGCGAACGCGGGCAAGTCTCACGAAGGCGTCGAACCCAGGGGACGCGCGGAGGTGCGCGGCCCGGCATCGACGTTGAATGCAACTTGTGTCGGCGTTGCGCTTCGTCAAGCGAGGTGCACGTTCGTGCTCGGCCGGGCTCCTGCCAGAATCGCGGCGGTTTTCTGGCCTCGGCCTCTTGGCCCTATCAGGGCGGGGCGCCGACCGTGGGGTCGGGGGTCGCAGGAGTCCCCGTTTGTTGCCTCCTGCCGCTTCGTTAGCAATCACCGCTCGCGGTGCGACGAAATCTGCAATCCTGCGTCTGATCACGCAGCCCGCGCACCCTCGGCCGGGCATGTGTAGGCGAGGCTTACGTTGTCCTCGGCTCCAGTCGTCGTGTCAGAGCGCGCGGGTCGGATGGGTGGCAAATCCACCTTACCGGAGAATGTGAGGGCGGTCGTGGAGGAGATGGACGAGGCCAGCGGAACCCTGCCGCCGGGCTTTGAGTTCGGTGCCTACGTGATCGGACCTTGCGTGGGCAAGGGCGGAATGGCGCGCGTCTATCGCGCAGAGCATCGCGCGTTGCGCAAGCCTGTGGCGCTCAAGGTCGTGGCCGGCGCTCTGCTCCAGCGCCCCGACTGGCGGCATCGCTTCCTGCGCGAGGGGCAAGCCGCCGCAGCCGTGAAGCACCCGAACGTGGTCGACATCACCGATGTAGGTGTGTGGCAAGGCCGCCCGTATCTGGTCATGGAGCTGCTGCAGGGGGAGGACCTGGAACAATACCTGGCACGGCACGGGGCGCTCTCCGAGTCGGAGCTGGCGCGCCTCATGATCCCGGTCATCGCCGGGCTGGCTGCGGCCCACGCGAGCGGGGTAGTGCACCGCGACCTCAAGCCCAGCAACGTGTTTCTCGCGCGAGGTCCGGACGGGGAGATCGTGCCCAAGCTGCTGGACTTCGGCATCTCCAAGCTGACCAGCCGCCTCGCGGATCTGGACCCGGCGTCCACGCCGATCGGGGAGTTGATGGGCAGCCCGATGTACATGTCGCCGGAGGGGGTGCGCGGCGCGCGCGAGCAGACGCCGCAGTCGGATCAGTACTCGCTCGGCGTGGTGCTGTACGAGTGTGTCACGGGCCGTCCTCCGTTCCGTGGTGACTCGCTGCTCTCGGTGCTGGACGCAGTCGCGAACGGCACCTTCGATCCGCCGCGCGTGCACCGTCCCGACCTCTCGCCCGAGCTGGAACGAACGATCCTGCGAGCGATGAGCCCGGTGCCGGAGGCGCGCTTCGACAGCGTGCGCGAGATCGGCCGGGCCCTGTGCCATGCCGCGGACCAGCGCACCCGTCTGCTCTGGATGCCGTCGTTCGGTCTCACCGAGCGGGTCGAGTCGCCCACGCTGGCGGTGATCGGCTCGGCTTCGCTGCGGACCGCCGCTCCCGTGCATCTGCCGGCTTCCACCCCGGGGCGTGCGGGCTCGCGGCTGCCCTGGCTGGCGCTGGGAGTCCTGGGACTCGGGGCGCTCGCCTATTTCGGCATGCGCGAGCGGCCCGTGGCGCCGCCAGCAGTGGTGGAACCGAGCGTGCAAGCACTGCAGCCACCGGCCGCGGCAAGTGTCGCAACGCTGCCGGCATTGCCGCCTGCGCAGCCAGTGGCGCAGCCGAGCGCAGCACGGGAGCCACACGCACTGCCCGAGCCAAGTCCGTCCCCGGCCGCGCGCGCCGCGGCCCCCGCCTCCGCCACGAAGGTCGCCAAGACGGCCGCCAGTGTCGAGCGTGCGGGCCCGGAGCGAACGGCGCCACGAGAGACTCGGCGCCGGGCTGCTGGCGCCCACCCGGAGCCGGCGAGCGCGGCGCGATCGGAAGAAGCTCCTCCGCCGCGTACGGATCGACCGCCACGAGGAACGGCGGCGCTGGGACCCAATCGAGCTCCGATCCTGGACTAGAGGCAAGTCGATGATCATTCAGGCGCGTTGGATGGCCCGCGGGGCGCTGCTGCTCTCGGGGGCGCTGTGTGTGGAGCTCTCGGTGGCGCCCGTCGCGGCCCAGAGCGCGACAGCTCACGTCGAGAGCCCCGAGGTCGAAAAGCTGATCGCGGAAGCGATCGCGTTGCGCGAGCAAGGCAAGGACCTCGCGGCGCTCGAAGACCTGAAGAAAGCGGCCGAGCTCGATCCGAAGTCGCTGCGGGTGCAGGTGCACCTCTCGAACGTGTACCAGGCACTCGGGCAGTGGCTGCCGGCGGATCAGTATTTGCGCATGGCGCTGGCGCAGCCCGACCACCCCTACGTGCAACGCCATCGCCAGGAGCTGGACGATGCGCGCAGCGTGATCGAGGACAACCTCGGTACGCTGGACGTGGAGGGTGAGCCCGCGGGCGCCGGGGTGAGGCTCAACGGGCGTCCGATCGGCACGTTGCCTCTCGCCGCACCCGTGCCGGTCACGGTCGGCACGTATACGCTGGAAGTGCAGATGGACGGGCATTACCCCGTGCGCCGGCCGATCGTGATCGCCGGGCACGGATTCGTCCGCGAGTCCGTGCGCCTGGAGCGCATGCCCAGCGATGTGCTCGGCTCCCGGAGCTTTCCGAGCAGCGTGGCGCCGCTGAGCGCCGGCCCGGCCCCGAGCTCCGACGAGGTACTGGACCACAACTCGAGGCGGCCGTGGCTCACCTGGACGCTGGCGGGACTGGGCGCTGCCGCGGGGCTGACGGCCGCCGGCGCCATCGTATATCGCGAGACGCACGCGCGGCACTGGAACGACGACAGCTGCGTGGGCGTCGGACAGACCCGCGAGCAACTGTGCGGCGACGAACGGGACAAAGTCGAGACGGGGGACGCTGTCGCGATCACGAGCGGCATCGCGGCCGGGCTGTTCGCCGCGGGAGCGATGCTCAATGCGTTCGTGTTCACGGAGCCCTCGCGGGCTTCACAGGCGGGGCTTCAGGGCTGTGCGCTGGGCCCCGCAGGAGCGAGCTGTTTTGGCGCATTCTGACGCGATCGGGAGAGCGGGAGCTGGGCTCGCGTTGGTCTGGTGGGCTACCGGGTGCACGGCGCTCGCTCCCGGATCGGACACGCTGGAAGCAGCCCCGAGCCCGCTGGAGAACGCCGGCGCCGGAGCCATGTCAGCGAGCAGCCCAGACCCGAAGTGGGGTTGCCTCGATGCTATGGCGACGCCGCGCGCGGTCGCTCTGCGGCCGACGGTGAGCTTGAGCTTGCGCCTGTATGATCCCACCACCCAGGCCACGCCGCCCGGGTGCAGCGTGCGCGCCTGCAATCGTTTTGACCTCGATTGCGCCGCCCCCGTCGACGGACCCGCGCTGCCCGCGCAGGACGGATTCATCCATCTCGAGTTGCCGCAGGGCTTCGCGGGCTTCCTGGAGATGACGAGCCCGGCGATCGTGCCGGCGCTCTATTTCTTCAACCCGCCGCTGGAATCCGATCGGCGGGATCAGTTCATCGTCGCGGGCCCCGATACGGCACGTGCCTTCGCCGGCACCGGCAACGTCGAGCTGGACCCGGAAATGGGAATGATCGCCGTGCGCACCATGGACTGCACCGGTGAGCTCAGCGGCGGCGTCGAGTTCTCGAACGACAAGGGCGGCGTGCCGTTCGCGTTCGTCGATGGCCTGCCGGTGATCGGTTACGTCGTCAGCAACGGCGATGGCATCGGGGGATTCGTGAACGTGCCGCCGGGGCTGGTCGTGCTCCAGGGGCAAGAAGCGGGCTCCGCACGGCTCTCGGGCAAGACCAGCGTGCTGGTGCGCAAGGGTTGGTTCGCCTACGGCGACCTCAACCCCGCGCCCGCCGTCAACGAATACGAATAGCGAACACTTGCCGCACGGGCGGAGGCGGGGGTTTGCTCCGGACCCCCCTGATGATCAACTGGCGTGAAACTCGGGGCGGCGCCCGCGCTCCAGCATCAGCCGATCGTACTCTTCAAACAGCGTGATGCCGCTCTTGGCGCGCGGCAGCGCGACACCGAGCACGCGCGCGGTGAGCAAACCCGAGAGCGCCATCACGCGATCGCGCTCGTTGTAGCGCGCCGCGGTGGTCAGGTTGTTCAGGCAGCGCTTGATGGTCTGCGCCAGCCCATCCTCGATGCGATCGGAGACCTTGGGCAGTGCGAAGCTCTGCGCGATCTCCTCCGTGAAGGCGCCGAGCGGTGGGTCGAAGGACGGGTCCGCGCTGTGCCGGCGGCGTGTCTCGCGCTCTCGCGCCGAGGCCACGTACTCGTCCACGACGGCCAGGGCGTCGGTGATGTTGAACGGCTTGGGCATGAACTTGAGCGCCAGATCCCGGCTGCGCCGCTCGATGCGCGGATCCCCGGAGCCCGTCATCATCACGATGCTCATGTCGGGGTTGTTGCGCCGCAAGTACTCGCCCAGCACCAGCCCCTCCATGCCGGGCAGGCGGTGGTCGACGAACGCGATGTGAAACGTCCAGTGCGGGAGCAGTTGCAAGCCCTCTTCGGCGGACGCTGCGAGCACGACCTGGTGTTGCTCGCCGTTGAACAGGCGTTCGAACATCTGGCGCAGATCCGCGTCGTCATCGATGACGAGGATGTTGAGTGGCTCCTTGCTTGACGATCCACGTGATGCCATGCGGTATTTTACCCCCAGAGTTGGTCAGCACGAGCAAATGGGCCGGGCCGCCTCATCGCCCGTCGTCAGCCCCTCGCGGGGCGCCTCGAGTATAGTCGAGGCTGGGGATTCTTGCTGCAACCCCTTCGCTCCGGGTGGCGCGGGATGGGGCCGCCGTCCTCGGGTGCAGGGCGTCGCCGCCAGGTGGAGCCGTATGCCGCCCGTCCACCTTGGACTACCCGCGTCGAATTCCGGTCGCTTCGCAGGCCCCGAGGCAGTACGAGGCCCCCCATGCTCGAGACCCAAAATCGCCTGGCGGCGGAGACGAGCCCCTACCTGCTGCAACATGCCCGGAACCCGGTGGACTGGTATCCGTGGGGACCGGAGGCGCTGGAGCGTGCTCGGCGGGAGGACAAACCGATCCTGCTGAGCATTGGTTATGCGGCCTGCCACTGGTGCCACGTGATGGAGCGGGAGTGCTTCGAGAACCCCGAGATCGCGGCGCTGATGAACGCGCATTTCGTCTGTGTGAAGGTGGACCGCGAGGAACGGCCTGACCTCGACGACATCTACATGTCCGCTACCGTGGCGCTGAACGGGGGCGGGGGCTGGCCCATGACCGTGTTCTTGACGCCCGCTCAGCAGCCGTTCTTCGCCGGCACTTATTTCCCGCCCGAGAGCCGCCATGGCCTGATCGGTTTCCCCCTGCTGCTCACCCGCCTGCGCGACGCCTGGCACGACGACCGAGAAAAGCTGCTGCGGCGGGCCGCGGAGCTGACCGGCTATTTGCGCGGCCAGGTGGCTGCGCAGGTGCCACGGCGCATCGGGGACGAGCTGTTCGCCGCTGCGGTGGCCGAGCTCAGCGAGGAGTTTGACCACGAGTTCGGTGGCTTCGGTGGCGCACCCAAGTTTCCGCCCTGCGCCGCGCTCTCGCTCCTGCTGCGAGCCCACTGGCGCGCGCCTGACCCTCAGCTGCTGCACATGGTCCAGGTCACGCTGGACGGCATGAAGAACGGCGGCATCTACGACCACCTGGCGGGCGGCTTCGCCCGCTACTCCACGGACGAGCGCTGGTTGGTTCCGCACTTCGAGAAGATGCTTTACGACAACGCGCAGCTCGCCAGCGTGTACCTGGAGGCGTTCCAGGCAACGGGTTCCGGCGAGTACGCACGGGTGGCGCGCGAGACGCTCGACTTCGTGCTGCGCGAGTTGCAGTCGCCGGAAGGCGGTTACTACTCGTCGCTGGACGCGGATAGCGAAGGGGAGGAGGGCAAGTTTGCGGTCTTCACGCCCGATCAGATCCGTCGCGCGCTCGAGCCGCGCATCGCGCAGCTCTTCTGCAGCTACTACGACGTGACCCCGATGGGGAACTGGGAGCATGGCCAGAGCGTGTTGAACACACCGCGCAGCCTGGACGAGGTGGCCGCCAGCATGGGTATGCCGGCGGAGGATGCACGCGCGCTGCTCGAGCTCGCGCGCAAGCGCATCCATCAGCTGCGTCGGGAGCGTGTGCAGCCGGGGCTCGACGACAAGGTGCTCACCAGCTGGAATGGGCTCATGATCGGCGCCATGGCGGAAGGGGCGCGCATCCTGGGCCACGACCGCTACTTCATCTCCGCCGCGCGCGCGGCGCGCCACGTGCTCACCACCCTGCGCCGTCCCGACGGGGGGCTCTATCGCGTGGCTCGTGCCGGCAAGGTGCAACTCGACGGGGTGCTGGAGGACTACGCCTTCCTCGCGGATGGCTTGATCAGCCTGTACGAGGCCTCTGGCCAGTTCGAGCACAGCCGGGACGCGGCCGAGTTCCTGTACGCCGCGCGGGTGCTGGTGGAGCGCTTGACCCTCGACTTCGGCGGCGAAGACGGGGCGTTTCACGCCACGGCGCGCCAGCATGAGGAGCTCTTGCTGCGGCGCCGCGATGGTCACGACGGCGCGCTGCCCAGCGCCAACGCCGTCGCGGCGCGGGCGCTCACGCGCCTGGGGCAACACTTCGGGCGCAGCGACTGGACGGAGCTGGGCGTGGGCGCCCTGGAGGCACACGCCGCGACGATCGAGCGCGCCCCGCGCGCTTTCGCCACGAGCCTCAATGTGCTGGAACGCACGCGCGAGCGCCCGACGGAGATCGTGACCGCGGGGCAGCCGGGAGATACGAAGCTGCGCGTGCTCCTGGCTCGCGCTGCCAGCGTCTACCTGCCCCATGCGGCCTGGGCCCACGCGCAGCCCGAGCAGGCCGAAGCGGATCAGCTGCCGATGACGCGCGGTAAGGGTTTGGTGAACGGATCACCCGCGCTGTATCTGTGCAGCAATTTTGCCTGCCAGTCGCCGATCGTGGAGGCCGATGATGTCGTGCCGGCGTTACAAAACGTCCGTCCAGCTCCCGCAGCGCCCGCCCGAGCTGGCTAGACGCAGGGCTCCTTGCACGCCAAGATGCCGCCCATGAAGAACTCGGCAAGCGTAGGCATCGGGTCGGTGGGCAGTGGTTGGCGTGGCGCGGGAGCGCTGCTGATCGGAGCGTTGAGTGCGCTCTCGGCTTGCAGCAAGCCGTCCGCGGTCTCCCAGGAGCGGGCGCAGGAGCCGGCTGCGCAAGCGCCCACTCCTCCAGGGGCCGCGGCGGAGGCCCCCGCCGCGACGACCGTGGCGATCGGTCAACCGGCGCCCGACTTCACGCTGCCGGATCTGGATGGCAAGCAAGTGAGTCTGGCGCAGTTCAAGGGCAAGCCGGTGGTGCTGGAGTGGTTCAATCCTGGCTGCCCCTTCGTGCGCAACTCGCACACCACGGGTTCGCTGAAGGGCCTCGCCGCCGAGCAGGCGGCGCAAGGCGTGACGTGGCTCGCCATCAACTCCGGTGGAGCGGGCAAGCAGGGCAATGGCGTGGAGGCCACGCGCAAGGGCCAGACCGAATACGGGATGCAACACCCGGTCCTGCTCGACGAGAGCGGGAGCGTAGGGCACTTGTACGGCGCGGAGCGCACCCCGCACATGTACGTGATCAATGCCGAGGGCGTGCTCGTGTACCGAGGCGCGATCGACAACTCGCCCGACGGCGAGGGCCAGTCGCCGGAAGGCGGCAAGCTCGTGAACTACGTTGCCTCCGCGCTACAGGCCGTGCGCACCGGCGGCAAGGTGGAACCCGCCGAGACCAAGCCCTACGGTTGCAGCGTGAAATACCAGTGAGCGGGAGCAGGGGTCGCGGGTTCGAGGGAAAGAAAGCGGGAGGGCTCGGCGCCGGGTGCGCCGAGCGTCGTCAGAATGGGCCCAATTCGCGAATCTGCTCCGGGCTTCCCTGGACGCCTAGATCCCTAGACCCCTCTGTGGGTGCTCTCGAAAATCCGGTCCGCGCTGGCAGGCACAAAGCCTTCGTAGAGGCGCCCCTCGCGATCTGGATAACGCAGAGCGAACTCATAGTAGCAAGTCGGGATGACATGAGCGTCATCGGCAAAGGTGATGCTCACGCGATCGGCGAGCGTGGAGCCTTGCTCGAGCAGGTCGGCGCGGGTGCCCTTCACGCGCCCCCCCGACTCGTTGATGCGATATCCCTGAGCTTCGACGAACGCGAGCACGTCGCTGACGGTCTTCAGTTTGCTCAGATGGTTGATCGAGACCGTGAAGTGGTTCGGCCGTAATCCGAGCGCCGCCAGCCAGCCCGCGTATTCGCTCTCGTCGCTCAGGCGCTCGTAGTCGGCGAACGGCACCGGAGCCCATGGCAGCCCCGCCCAGAACACCTCGGGACCTTCGGCGAAGCCCGCGGGGATCTGGTGCACCAGGCCCTCGATGGTTGCGCGCGCCCCGTCGCTCAGTTCCTCACACAGGAGCTCGCTCAGGAAGATGCGCGGAGAGCCCGCGCACACGTAGGCGCGCGCGCGCAGGTGCTTGTCGGTGAAGCGATACTCGTCGAGCAGGCGATAGCCGAGGCTCAGCACGTGCGGCTCGAGCTCGGCGAGATTCAGCGGCGAGAGGTTGAAGGTACGGAACGCGACGTGGTCGTTCACCACGCGCTCGCCATGCCCCTCGAGTTGCTCACGGATGGCCGCCGCCTGCGGGGCGATGTCCGCAAAGTCCTCCCACAGGGCATCAAAGAATCTGCTGCGCTCCATGCCGGGAGTATGACTGCGCGGCACGCGCGGCGCCAAAAAACGCCCCGTCGAGCCAGTTCGCCTCGGCAGCCAGGGCGCCGCCCGGGAGACTATGGCAACTCGACGATCGAGCCGTTCAGCTCCACGCCGTACTCGCGCGCGAAGCCGTCGGCGATCTCCCCGCGCGCATCGAAGTCGAGCGGGCCCGAGAGACCCTGGAAATCGATGTCGTCTCCTGCGCGCACTGCGGCGCTGGCGGCTGGGAAATCGAGCGGCCCGTAGGCATCTCCCGGAGGGCTCGCGAGCTCCGTCATGGTCCGGGCGACCAGCGCGGGATCTTCGCTGCCGACCCGCGTCATGGCCAGCGCCAGCAACGCGAGATAATCGGCGAAGGCGACGAGCCGCGGCTCGGGTACGAAGGAGTCGCCATAGGTGGCCTCGTAGCGGGCCAGGAACTGGTCGCTCTGCGCGCCGGGCGGCAGCGCGAGGTCGTAGGAGCGGAAGCGCTGAGAGACCTCCGGAGCGAACGCCGGGATCACGGAGGCCAGGTAGCCACCGTACGCGAAGTAGTAGAGCCCCTCATATCCCGCGACATGGATCGCGCGCACGGTGTCGACCAGGTCGGCGCTGTCCGAGCTGGTGAGGAACACCACCTCGGGCTGCGCGGCTTGGACGCGCTGCCCGAGTCCGAGCCAGTCGTACAGGTACCCATCGGACTCGCCCGGGTAGTTGACGTCGTTCACGGTGCAGGCGCCGCAGGCCACATACGCCGCGCTCATCGCTGCCTCGCGCGCATCGGGCACACCGGCGCGCGTCGGGCCGACGATCACCATCCGCTCGAGCCCGGCGCCTTGCAGCGAGCGCGCTTGTTTCTCGATCAGGCGATCCGTCGGCAAGATCCCGCGCAAGAGCAACCCGGCATAGCTCTCGACCTCGACGGAGGGCTCTTCCGAGGTGATGCTCATGGCGAGCACGCCTCGTTCGGTCGCCGCGCGCATCATCGGCTCCAGCGCGCTGCCCGATACCAGCGAGATGATGTAACGATAGCCCTCGCTCGTCAGATCGACGAAGCCGTCGGCGATCGGGCTCAGATCATTGGCATTGGACAGCGGCGTGTTGCGTTCCACCACCTCCAGCGGCCGACCGTTGACGCCACCCGACTCGTTGATGGAGTCGAGCACCAACTCCCAACCCTGGCGCGCTTCGATCATCAGCTCGGTGCCCGCGAACGGCACCGCCACGCCGACTTGCACGGGCTCGGCCTTCTGCTCCGGGGCAGCGCAGGCGAGCGCCAGAGCGCCCAGCGCAACGCCGAAGCTGGTGCGACGCACAGCGCGCCGAGCGCACTCGCCGCGCGCAAATTTGCCGCCCCTC
>JAICTU010000101.1 GCA_025936205.1 Polyangiaceae bacterium
CGGACGGTATCGGTCGCGTGCTCGAGATCAACTGGCGCGCGACGCATCTGGTCACTCTGAATGAGATCGAGGTGATCGTGCCCAACGGCGAGATCGCGAAAGCGGCGCTCAAGAACTTCTCGCGCCCGACCACGCTGGTGCGGCACAGCACCAGCGTGGTGCTCGCCGACTCGATCTCCCCGCAGCGGGTTCAGGCGCTGATGTTGCGCATCCTGGGCGACTTGCCCGGAGTGCTGGCAACGCCACAACCGCTGGTGCAGCTCGGGCACTTCATCGAGCGCGGCGCGACCTACAACATTCGCTACTTCGTTGATGACTTCGCGCGCATCGAGCCGAGTGAGGGCGAGTTCCGCAAGCGTCTCTGGTACGAGCTGCGGCGCGCGGGGCTGGAGCTGCCGATCCCGCGCAGCCGGGTGGAGGCGATGCCGCTCGGCGAGCTGATGGTGTCATCACGCGAGGTGCTGAGCGGTGCGCCAAAGGAGCCGCCGCTCTCCGAGCGCTTGGCGCGCGTAGATTTTCTCGCCGGCGCCAAGTCCGAAGTGCTGGAGCGCTTGCTGCTCGGAACCGGCGCGGTGCAGTACGCGCCGGGTGAGGTGATCATCCGGGCAGGGGAAGTCGGCAGCGAGCTGTACGTGGTCGAGCGCGGCACGGTCGAAGTGCTCGCGCGCCGCAAGGAGGGGCCGGAGGCGCGCATCGCGTCGCTCGGCCCGGGGCAGTTCTTCGGCGAGGCGGCGCTCCTGGCCGACGAGCTGCGCTCGGCCAACGTGCGCGCGACCAGCGAGTGCCAGCTGCTCGTGATCAGCGCGGCCGCGCTGCGCTCTGCGGTCGAGCTCGACCGTACCGTCGCCGACAAGCTCAGCGCGCGCTTCGCCACGCGCCTCGGCGAGTTGAATCAGGCCCTGAGCGAGCACGGCGAAGACTTCGACGAAGAGCGCCACAGCATCCAGCTCCTGGACCGCGTCCGGCGCTTCTTCGCCTGACGCCGGAGGCCGGGTTTGCTATATGCGCCGGCCATGTCGAAGACTGAATTCTCCAACGTCACCGTCACCACCAAGGCCAACGTCTACTTCGACGGCAAGGTGGTCAGCCATGCCGTGCGTTTCGCCGATGGCTCGAAAAAGACCATCGGGCTGATCTATCCCGGGGAATATCACTTCTCGACGCAGGCGGCGGAGCGCATGGAGATCATCGCCGGCAGTTGCAGCGTGCGCTTGGACGGGCAGGGCAACAACGCCCAGTACGCGGCGGGCACCCACTTCGACGTGCCCGCAAACAGCGGTTTCACCATCCAGGTCGCGGGCGGGATCGCCGAGTATATCTGCTCGTTCGGTTGACGGCGGGCGCCCGGCTGACGACAGTGGGCCATCGCTTCTGCGGGGACACCCCGCAGCCCGAGTGCCCATGAAATACACGCTGCAGCCGTCGTCCCAGGCACGCGCGCTGGCGGAGCGCTTGTCGCTCCGCCAGGCCATGAATCAGGTCTGTTGCCCACTGCTCAACTTCGAGCCGACCGAGAGCCTGGGCGGCGCGCACATCCCGCGCGGCACGCGCGAAAAGATCGCCGGCCAGACCGAGGCATTGCGCGCGGCCTGCGCGGGCGCCGAACCGCACATTCCGCCGCTGTGCACGGCCGACCTCGAGTGCGGGCCGGGCCGGGCGGTGCTCGGCACCAGCGAGTTTCCCGACCTGATGGGACTCGGGGCGAACGATTCGGAACAGCTGGCGTACGAGGTGGGCCAGGCCACGGCGCTCGAAGGGCGCTCGGTCGGTATCAACTGGACGTTCTCGCCCTGTGTGGACCTGGCGGAGCTCGCCGACAGCCCAGTGGTCTCCACGCGCAGCGCGGGGCGTCGCGTGGAGCAGGTGGTCCGCGTCGCGCGCGGTTACCTGCGCGGGCTGCAGGATCAGGGCGTGGCCGCTACCCTGAAGCATTTCCCCGGCGACGGGCACGCGACGTACGACCAGCACCTGACCACGCCGCAAAACCCGCTCTCGCGGCTCGACTGGTGGCGAGGGCCCGGGCGCGTGTACCGCGAGCTGATCGACGCCGGCGCGCGGACCATCATGACCGGGCACATCGCGCTGCCCGCCTTCGATCGAGCCGATGAGCGCGGGCTCTACCCACCGGCGACGCTCTCACGGCGCTTACAAGTGGATCTGCTGCGCGACGAGCTTGGCTTCGAGGGCCTGCTGGTGTCCGACGCCATGGGCATGGGCGGTGTCTCCGGGTTCGTGCACCCCTTCGAGGCGTACGCGCGTTTTCTGGAGGCTGGCGGCGATTGCGTGTTGTTCGCGCGCGTGACCGAGCGGCGCTTCTATCCCGAGTTCGAGCGCGCGCTGCGCGAGAAGCTACTGAGTGAGCGCACGCTGTACGATCGCGCGGCTCGCATGATCCAGTTCAAGCACGACCTGGGGCTGTTCGATCTGCTCGCTGCCGATATTCCGGCGCAAGCACCGCCCGCGTTTAATGCGACCGCTCACGCGGCCCTGGCGCAGCGTGTGGGGGACGGCGCGGTGACGCTGGTGCGCGACCGCCAGCGACTGTTGCCCGTGTCACTGCAGCCCACGACGCGCGTGCTGCACGTCGTGCTCTCCAGCCCCAGCTACCCTCAGTATGAGGACCAGCGCGCCGCCTACAGTGCGCTCACGGCGGCGCTGGCGGAGCGCTGCCAGGTGGAAGAGCTGAACGACCCGGGGCCACACGTGCTGTTCGAACGCGTCGACCAATTCGATCTGGTGATTTGCTCGATCGGAGCCGCGACCAGCTGGGGCGTCAGTGTCGCGCGTCTGCACGGACCGATCTGTCGCAATCTGATGGAAGGCTGGATGCGTCTCGGTACACCCGTGGTGTTCGTGAGCCACATCCATCCCTTCGTGCATCTCGAGTTCGACCCGCTGATGGACTGCGTGATCAACACCTACCGCAGCTTGCCGTCCACCGGGCAGCGCATCGTGCGCGGGCTGACCGGCGAGCAGGCGTTCACCGGCGTGTTCTGAACCTCTGCCGAGCGGCTCAGCCGCGGCCGCGAAAGGCCACCCATGCGAAGATGCCGGCGAGCAATGCCACGACGAACCCGGTCAGCATCATCCGATTGCGCTGTGCGCTGGTGATGTTTCCGCGCGCTCCGGCTTGCAAGGTCTCTAGCAAATCGGAGGCGCGTGCTGCTTGCCCGTCGCGCTGCAACAGCCGAAAGTCACCCTCCGCCAGCAGCCGTTCGAACACTTCGCACTCGCGCTGACGCCGCCGCCGTTCGCCAGCAAACGCCATGGCCACTCCCAGCGCGATTCCAACTCCGATGCCTGAAAATGGATTCATGATGCGGAAGCGTAGCGCAGTCGCGGCCGCTTCAGTGACGATTTCCATCGAGCCCTTCGTCCGCGTCGGCTAGTGATCACCGACAGGCGATGGACCGGACGGAGATGAATCGACGAGCTCCACACTGGCCGCTGGTCGCGTTGTGGGCAGCACTGCTCTGTTCCACCGGTTGCGCAACGCGCCGCGTACGGAGTGCTGCGGCGGAGGCCCTGCCGGCGGTCTCTCCCAGCGCACCGGCGGCGCCGCTGCGCTGCTTGCCGCCCGAGCAGCCCGCTGCGTTGCTGAAGGCCGTGGATGATCCCGATGGTTTTCCGAGCGCTCGCTGCGTGGAGAGAGCGCGCTCGCTGCTGGCGCAAATGTCGCTGGAGGAGAAGCTCGGGCAGATGTTCCAGGCCGAACGCGGCACGGTGCGCGACGGAGACATCGCGCGCTACGCTTTCGGATCGGTGCTCTCGGGCGGCGGCTCCAACCCCGCGCAGAACACGCCGCTCGAATGGGCGCGTATGGTTACGGCGTTCCACGATCAGTCGCTGCAAACGCGGCTGGGCATCCCGCTGCTCTACGGGGTGGACGCGGTGCACGGCCACAACAACGTGCGCGGCGCGGTGATCTTTCCGCACAACATCGGCCTCGGCGCCACGCGCGATCCCGATCTGGTGGAGCGCGTCGGGCGCGCGACGGCGCTCGAAGTGGCCGCCACCGGCGCCGACTGGACCTTCGCGCCGGTGCTGGCCGCGGCGCGCGATGAGCGCTGGGGGCGCACCTACGAGTCGTTCGGCGAATCACCCGAGCTGGCGGAGTTGCTCGGGCCCGCGCTGATCCGCGGCCTGCAAGGCGCTCACCTGGGTGCGCGCCCGGACGGTGTGCTCGCCTGCGCCAAGCACTTCCTCGGCGACGGAGCCACCGAGCGCGGTCGCGACCAGGGCAACAGCCGGCTCTCGATGGAACAGATCGAACGCGATCTGCTGCCCGTCTATCGCAAGGCGATCGCCGCCGGGGTGGGCTCGATCATGGTCTCGTTCAGCAGCAACGAGAGCGTGAAGATGCATTGCCACGGCCCACTCTTGAACGACGTGCTCAAAGGGCAGCTCGGCTTCGCCGGATTTCTGGTCACCGACTGGCGCGGTATCGAGCAACTGCCGGGCAGTACCGATGATCAGCTCGTGAGCGCCATTCAGGCGGGCATCGACATGGTGATGGCGCCGAGCGAATACGCGGGCTTCTTCGCCCGCATGCGCGCGCTGGTGCCCGCGCGAATTCCACTGGAGCGCATCGACGACGCCGTTGCCCGCATTCTCAGCGTCAAGTGCGCGCTGGGCAAGCTCGACGGCAGCCGCGCGCGACGCGAGCCCAACGGCGCGCTGGCGCTGCCCAGCGGAGTCGACACGGTGGGCTCGGCAGAGCACCGCGCGGTGGCGCGCGAGGCGGTGCGCCGCTCGCTGGTGCTGCTCGAAAATCATGGCGCGGTCCTGCCCTTGAAGAAGTCGCTGCGCCGCATCCACCTGTCCGGGACTCATGCGGACGACATGGGCAATCAGTGCGGCGGCTGGACCATCACCTGGCAAGGTGGCAAGGGTGACATCACGCCCGGCACCACACTGCGCCAGGCGCTCGCGGGCGCGCTGGGGCGGGGCACCGAGCTGAGCTTCTCGCTGGATGGCAGCGGCGCGGCGGGGGCGGACGTCGCCATCGCCGCCATCGGCGAGAAGCCGTACGCCGAGGGCCACGGCGACGACGCCCGGCTGCAGCTCGATCCTGCGGGGTTGCAGCTGGTCGCGCGCCTGAAGGCCAGCGGCGTACCGGTGGTCGTGGTGCTGATGACGGGGCGTCCGCTGCTGCTCGGAGACTTGCCAGCCCAGGCGGACGCGCTGGTCGAAGCCTGGCTGCCCGGCACGGAAGCCCAGGGCATCACCGACGTGCTGCTCGGTGACTATGACTTCACCGGTCAGCTGCCGCACAGCTGGCCCCGCACGCTGGAGCAAGTGCCGATCAACGTCGGCGACGCACAGTACGATCCGCTCTATCCGTATGGCTTCGGGCTCACCTACGCGAAGCCGGCGGCCCGCTGAGACTCAATCGACGTTACCGCGCCGCTCCAGCGAACGCAGCACGCTGGCTGCCGCACCGGCGGCGCCCAGCCGCGCCGGCGGGCTGAGGCTGGCGCTCTGCTGGCGCAGAGGTTTGATCAGGTGCAACACCAGCTCATCGTCGAAGCGCACCAGCTCGCCCGCTTCCACGAAGCGATCCTCGTAGGTGACGCCGAGGCCGTCCGGAATGTAGCCGCGCTGCGCGTACATGCGCTGAGCCGCGTTGTAGCCGGGGTGCAGCCCCACGCCCACGGCGACCGACGCTGCGCGCGCCGCCGAGCTCTGCTCCGCGCGGTCGAGCAGACGGGTGGCGATGCCCTGCCGCCGGTAGCTCGGCAGCACATTCAGATCCTGGATCTCCGGCACCCCCTTGCCGGCGATGCCCGAATAGAGCGGGTTCCAGTGTAGGGTGACGTAGCCCGCGAAACGGCCATCCACGTGCGCGACCCAGCACTGGCGGATCGATTGCTGCTGCTCTTCCAGATACTGCTCGAACAGGTGCACGGACTTGTGCATGCCAACGTTCCTGAACGCTTGCGAGAGCACGACGGCGTCTCGCTCGAGCAATGGGCGCACTCGGAGTCGTTCGCGTGGGGCTTTCATGGGATCTGGCGGCAAATCAGCCTCACGGTACCTCGAGGTCCCCGCCGCGTCGACGGGCATCGCGCGAACCGCCGTTTTAACGCTGCGTTTCATCGCTCAGGCGTATTTGTTGAAGGATGGCAAGCGGGCTTTGTGCCGCGCAATGCATCGCAAAGCCCGCTGTCCAAATCCCGGAAAATTCAGGGCTCGGAGCTGAGCAGCGCGGCGCGCGGCATGTCGTCCGGATAGGCTTCCATCCCCATCTCGAACTGATCGAGGCCAATTTCCTCGGCCTCCGGCGGGACGCGGATGCCCATGGTGGCGCGCAAGAACCACCACACGGCGCTCGATGCACCGAAAGCGAACAGCGCTACCACCAGCACGCCTTGGGCCTGAATACCCAGCTGGGCGGCTCCTCCGCCCAGCAACAGCCCGTTGGACTCGAGCTTGGCGCCGGCGACGCTCTTGGCGATCTCCACGTTGCCGAACAGGCCGACGCAGAGCGTGCCGAAGATGCCGTTGAGCAGATGCACGCTGGTGGCGCCCACCGGATCGTCGAGGCGTAGGCGATCGAAGAGCAACACGCCCTCCACCACGATCACGCCGCCCAGGCCACCGATCAGCAAGGCGCTGGGCCCGGACACGAAGGCGCACGGGGCGGTGATCGCCACCAGCCCCGCGAGGCAGCCGTTGCAGGACAGGCCGAGGTCGGGCTTGCCGAGGCGCAACCAGGTGTACAGAGTGCCCACCACCGCGCCGGCGGCTGCGGCGAGGTTGGTGGTCAGCACCACGTGAGAGATGGCTTCGGGGCGCGCGGCCATGACCGAGCCGGGGTTGAAACCGAACCAGCCGAGCCAGAGAATGAACGTGCCGAGCGTGGCGCTGGTCATGTTGTGACCGGGAATGGCCTTGGGAGCGCCGTCTTTGCCGTACTTGCCGATGCGCGGCCGCAAGATCATCACTCCCGACAGCGCGGCCCAGCCGCCCACGGAGTGCACCACGCTGGAGCCGGCGAAGTCGAGCATGCCGCTCGCGGCCAGGAACCCACCGCCCCAGATCCAGTGCCCGACGACGGGATAAATGAGCGCGCTCATCAACACACTGAAGATCAGAAAGGCAGCGTAGTGGATGCGCTCCGCCACCGCACCGGAGACGATCGTGGTGGCCACGCCGGCGAAGCCGAGCTGAAAGAAGAACTTGGCGTAGACCGGCACGCCCGTCCAATGCAGCGCGCGAAAGAGCTCCGCGTCGTTCGGTACGAACCAGCCGGTCATGCCGACCACGTCGGTGCCGTTGCCGTACATCAGACCGAAGCCGACGGCGTAGTAGAGCAGGGTCGTGATCGCGAACACGACGAAATTCTTGGCGAGTAGATTCACGGCGTTCTTCTTGCGACAGAAGCCGGATTCCAGCAGCGCGAAGCCCGCGTTCATCCAGAACACCAGGAAGGCCGTGAACAGCACCCAGATCGTGTCGGCGACGAGCTGAAGCTCGCTGTTCGCTGGGCTCTCTGTTACCGCAGCGAGACTCGGCAGCGACAGTAGCAGCGCGCACGACGCCGCCAGGATGGCGAGGACTTTTCTCATTCTGGTCTTTCTCCGGTCGGCGACACTAGTGCCTGGCGAGTAGGTTGCCGACTCTTTCCGTTTGGTTTCCGAAGGCCAGAAACCCTATACCGCTCCGCAGGCCGTGCCCGAGCTATTTCCCGCCTGGACGCTGTTGCCCTTTGCGCTGCTGGTGCTCGGCATCGCGGTGCTGCCGCTGCTGCGCCCGCAGCTCTGGGAGCGGACCCTGGTGCAGGCCGCGTTCAGCGCCGCCTGCGCCGCGCCGCTGGTGGTCCACTGTCTCGCGACGGGCCTACTGCATGGCCTGCTCGAGGCTGCGCATTCGTACGTGTCGTTCGTGCTCACGCTGTGCGCGCTGTTTGTCGTCGCGAGCGGCGTGTTCGTGGCGGGAGACATCGAGGGCACGCCGCGCAACAACCTGCTCTTCATCGCGGGCGGCTCACTGCTGGCGAGCGTGATCGGTACGACGGGAGCCAGCATCCTCCTGCTGCGGCCGCTGCTGCGCTCGAACCGGCAGCGCGAGCATCGCGATCACATCGTGCCCTTCTTCATTCTCGCGGTGAGCAACGCGGGCGGGCTGCTCACGCCGCTCGGCGATCCGCCGCTGCTGATCGGCTATCTCCAGGGTGTGCCGTTTTTCTGGACGCTCTCGCTCTGGCCGTATTGGCTCTGGTATGTGGGAGGCATCTGTGCGGCCGCATACTGGATGGATCGCCGAGCTCACGCGCGCGAGCTGCTGAGCGCGTTGCGCGCGGATCGGGCGGCGCGCGAGCCGCTCTCGCTGCGCGGCGCGTACAATCTCGGTCTGCTCGTGCTGGTGGTGGCCGCGGTGACCTTGCCCGCGGGCTGGCGCGAGGCGTTGCTGCTCGTGCTCACGCTGGCCTCTTACCTGTGCACACCCCGGGCTCTGCATCAGCAGAATGACTTCTCCTTCGCGCCGATGCGCGAGGTGGCCGTGCTCTTTGGCGGACTGTTCGTGTGCCTGATTCCGATCGAGGTGAACCTCGCGGCAGCCGCGCCGCAGCTGCCGCTGACGGAGCCGTGGCAACTGTTTTGGTCGTCGGGCGCGCTCTCCTCGCTGCTCGACAACGCTCCCACCTATGCTGCGTTCACCGCGCTGGCGCGCGGACTGAGTCCCGCGGAGCCCGAGCTCGTGGCGGGGATCGCGCCGCTGTTGCTCACCGCGATCAGCGTCGGCTCGGTCGTCATGGGGGCGACGACGTACATCGGCAACGGCCCGAACCTGATGGTGCGCGCCATCGCGGTGCGCTCCGGGCAACCGATGCCGGATTTCCTGCGCTATGCAGCATTTGCGTTGCTGGTGCTGGTCCCGTTGCACCTGGGGACCACGCTGGCGTTGCTGCGTTAGAGCCTCCGTGCTGCTTTGAATCCAGTCCGGGACTGCGCTAGACTGCGGCAGCTAGCCATGTACGAGCGCGGGGCGTTTCAGTGGTGGTACGGATGGCACGCCGGGATTCGGCGCGGCCTGCAGTGCCTGCTGGCGGTCGCCCTGATCGCTTCGGCGCGGAGTGCCCTCGCGCTCGAAGACCCGGATGCACCACTCTGCGACCCAGAGGCAGTCGCCTCCGGCAGCCAGCTTCCCGGCAGCCAGCTTCCCGGCAGCCAGCTTCCCGGCAGCCAGCTTCCCGGCAGCCAGCTTCCCGGCAGCCAGCTTCCCGGCAGCCAGCTTCCCGGCAGCCAGCTCCAGTGCGATCGCCCGCCTCCACCTCCGCCCGTGGCTCCGCCGGACGCGACGGAAGCGCCGATGTGCGACGAGACGGGTGCCTCCGTGGCCGCCCGGATCGTGATTCCGGAAGTCGATCGCGGCCGTCTCGATGCGTTGCCGTGCGAGCTGGTGCTGGCGCTGTTTGGCGGTAAAAAGCCGGACTTTCCGCGTGCTTCCGCGCGCTGGGGAAGCCATCGACCGCCGGCTGAACCGACCGAGCTCATGCTCGTGCGCGCCGATGCCGCGCTGGCACTTGCGCTGCTGATGCCGGAGCGAACCGAGCCGCATTTGCTGCTCGATCCGTTGCGGATAGGCCTGGGCGCCTGCCCGGGTCATCTGCGTCCTCCGTATCGTCCTCCGCTGTATCGTTCTCCGCTGTATCGTTCTCTGTTGGGCTGAGCTCATTGCGTCCGCGGAACGAGTCGCGGTGCGGCTGCAGTTCCACACCTTCTACAGGTGAGCCCGCGGCGTGCCTCGGGGAGGCAGAGCTGCGTCTTTGGGTCGAGTTGCGGGCTCCCATCCTGCCCTGCCGGCGGCGCTGCTGCGTCCGCCGGGCGGCATCCGTCCGTCCTGCGCCCTCCGCTTGGTTGCGGAGCGCGAAACCCATCAGCCCGCGCTGAGGCGTCGGGCTTTGTCCAAAATCGGAGATTTCATCATGAACAAAGGAACCGCGTGTGTCGGCTTCTTGCTGAGCTTTCTGGCAGGCTCGGGGCTGGTCTGGGGCGTTGCCCGCAGCTCGAGCAACTCGGGCGAGTTCGCCCGTCCGGCGCCGGAGAGTGCGCCGAGCTCGCCCATCCCCATCGCCGCGAACGACCCGAGCTGGGGCAAGCCGGCAGCACCCGTCACGATCGTCGAGCTCAGCGATCTGGAGTGCCCCTTCTGTGCACGGGCCGCGACCACCATGACTCGCGTGCGGAAAGAATACGGGCCGGAAAAGGTGCGCCTGGTCTGGAAGCACAACCCACTGCCGGGCCACCGCAATGCTCGACCAGCGGCGGACGCAGCGGCGACCGTGCAGGGCCTTGCTGGAGATTTCTGGAAGTTCAGCGAGCTCGCGTTTGCCAACCAGAAGCAGCTCACGTCCGAGCATTTCGCGAGCTGGGCGGCAGCCGCGGGCGTGGACCCGCAGCGCTTTCAAACCGCGCTCGCCGCCAAGCAATACACGGCGAAGGTCGACCAGGATCTGGCGCTCGTACGCCAGCTCGGAGTCAATAGCGCGCCGCACTTTCGCGTTAACGGCAAGGTGCTGAGCGGCGCCCAGCCGTATGAGAAGTTCGCGCAGCTGATCGACGAACAGCTGGCGGCCGCGGACGCCCTGGCCAAGTCGGGCGTGCCGCGAGAGCGCCTTTCACTCCAGCTGACGCGCGATAACTTCAAGGCTGCAGCGCCGACCCAACCGCCAAAGGAGCCGCCCGTCGAGCCCGAGGACTCGACGGTGTGGAACGTTCCGATCCGTGCTGACGACCCCAGCCGCGGTCCGGAGAGCGCACTCGTCACCATCGTCGAGTTCTCCGACTTCCAGTGCCCGTATTGCGCTCGCGCGGAGCCGACGCTGAGTCAGCTGCTCGGCGAATACAAAGACGATCTGCGCATCGTCTGGAAAGACAATCCCATGTCGTATCATCCACGCGCGCGCCCCGCCGCGTATCTGGCTCGCTTTGCCTACGAGCAATCAGGCAACCGTGGCTTCTGGGCAGCCCACGACGCGCTGTTCGCTGCCCAGGCGAACCTGGAAGACGCCGGGCTCGAGCCGATCGCCAAGCAACTCGGATTGAGCTGGGAGCGAGCGAAGAAGTCGGCCGAGTCCGGCGCGTACCGCGCACGCATCGACGAGAGCGCCGACCTGGCCATGGACTTCGGAGCGGATGGCACGCCGCACTTCTTCATCAATGGGCGGCACCTGGTCGGCGCACAGCCGTACGAGAAGTTCAAGCAGCTGGTCGACGTGGGGTTGGAGAATGCCCGGCGCTTGCTCGGCCAGGGCGTGAGCCGCGACAAAGTGTTTCGGGAGCTGATGAAGAGCGGCACGGGCGCGCCCGAGCCCGAAAAGAAGCAGGTGCCGGCAGCAGGCCCGGACAGTCCGTTCAAGGGCGCAGCGAAAGCCAAGGTGGTGATCCAGGAGTTCTCGGATTTTCAGTGCCCGTTCTGCAGTCGGGTGACCCCCACCGTGGAGCGGATCCTGAAAGAATATCCCAAGGACGTAAAACTGGTGTGGCGCCACATGCCGCTGTCGTTCCACGCCCAGGCAGCGCTGGCCGCGGAGGCTGCCCAAGAGGCCTTCGAGCAGAAAGGCAATGCGGGGTTCTGGAGCTATCACGATCGGCTGTTTGCGAATCAGTCTGCCCTCGGGCGCGAGGATCTGGAGCGCTATGCCCAGGAGATCGGCCTGGATCTCGAGCGGTTTCGGCGGGTCCTCGATCAGCGGTCACACAAGGCACGTGTCGAGCGCGACGCCGGAGTGGGTCAGGGCGCCGCGCTGGGAGGCACGCCCGGCTTCGTCATCAATGGCTACTTCGTCAGTGGCGCGCAGCCCTATGCCGTGTTTGACAGGGTGATCCAGCGCGCCCTGAAGGACGGCTGACCGCGGCAGTTGCGGTGCGGCTCCTCGCAGGCTGAAAGCATCGAGGAGCCGCGCTCAGCGCGCCAGCGCCCGGACTTGACGCTGGGGTCCGGGTCGTGACAGCGTCCCCCGCGCGTGAAACCGCTGCTCGGGCTCTCTCGCAGGATCGACTGGATCAGCACCCAGCTGGGGCTGATCGCGAACTGGCTCGTACTGCTCTCGTGCGTGATCAGCGGCGGCAATGCAACACTGCGTTATCTCTTCCACGTTGGCTCCAGCGGCTGGCTGGAGATCCAGTGGTACATGTTCGCTGGCATGGTGCTGCTGGGTGCGCCCTATACGCTGCTCATGAACGAGCACGTGCGCGTCGATCTGCTGTTTTCGCTGGCGTCCCCCCGGCAGCGCTTGTGGATCGATGTGTTCGGTATCCTGTTCTTCCTGCTGCCGATTTGCGTCATCCTGGTCTACTTCACCTGGCCCTGGTTCGTCGGCTCCTGGGAGATCGGTGAGATCTCGCCCAACGCCGGCGGGCTGATTCGCTGGCCCGTGAAGCTGCTGCTGCCGGTGGGCTTCTTCTGGATGGCAGTGCAAGGCCTGTCGGAGCTGATCAAGCGCGTCGCGTCGCTGCTCGGCGTGATCACTGCCGAGTTTCACTACGAGAAGCCGCTGCAATGAGCTTCATCCAAGACAACATGGCGCCCCTGATGTTCGGGGGCATGATCGTGTGCATGCTGGTGGGCTTCCCGGCGGCGTTTTCGCTGGCCGCAGCCGGGCTGTTCTTCGGCTTCCTGGGGATCGAGCTCGGGATGTTGCATCCCGACTTTCTCGGTAACCTCACGTATCAGCTGTTCGGCATCGTCTCGAACGATCTGCTGCTTTCGATTCCCTTCTTCACCTTCATGGGTGCGATCCTCGAGACGTGCGGGCTCGCCGAGGATCTGCTCGATTCCATTGGGCAGCTCTTTGGCCCGGTGCGCGGCGGGCTCTCTTATGCGGTGATCTTCGTCGGCGCGGTGCTGGGCGCGATCACCGGGACTGTGGCTGCGTCCGTGATCGCCATGGGCGTGATCGCGCTACCGACCATGCTCAAGTACGGCTATTCCACGCGCCATACGCTGGGCGTGATCGCCGCTTCGGGGACCATCACGCAGGTCATCCCGCCGTCACTCGTGCTGGTGGTGCTCGCGGACCAGCTGGGCAAATCCGTCGGCGATATGTACGCGGGGGCGATTGGGCCGAGCCTGATCCAGATCGCACTGTTCATGGGCTGGGTGCTGTTCCTCAGCATCTTTCGCCCGCACGAGGTGCCGGCGCTGCCGCCCGAGGCCCGCACGCTGCGCGGGCGCGCGCTCTGGATCAAGTGCGCGCGCGGCATCGTGCCTTCGCTGGGCCTGATCTTTCTGGTCCTGGGCACGATCTTCATGGGCTGGGCGACGCCGACGGAGGCCGGTGCGCTGGGGGCCCTGGGCGCGATCGGGCTGGCAGCGCTGAACAAGACGCTGAGCGGCAAGCTGGTCTACCAGGCCATGGCCACCACCATGCGCATCACCGCGATGGTCGTGTACATCTTGATCGGCGCGCGCACCTTCAGCTTGGTGTTTCAGGGGGTCGGCGGCAGGGAGTGGATCGCCAATCTGCTGGCGACGTTGCCGGGCGAGCGCGTGGGCTTCCTGCTGTTCGTCAACTTCTTCATCTTCATTCTGGCGTTCTTCCTCGACTTCTTCGAAATCGCCTTCATCGTGATTCCGCTGCTGACGCCGGCGGCGGAGAAGTTGGGCATCGATCTCGTGTGGTTTGGGGTGCTGATCTGCTGCAACGTGCAGACGAGCTTCATGCACCCGCCCTTCGGCTTCGCGTTGTTTTACCTGCGGCGCATTGCGCCTCCTTCGATCAAGAGCTCGGAGCTTTACTGGGGTGCGGTGCCCTGGGTGGTTTTACAACTGGTGCTCGTGGCGGTTGTGATCCTGTGGCCCAGCTCGGTCACATACTGGCTGGACAAGGCGCACTAATCTCCCGCGGCCGCCGCCTTCTGGAAGCACCTCTCCTCGAGTCACTGTTCAGTGTTTCATCCGTCGTTCAGCGCTAGCTGGTTGTCTGACAACTGAGCGCAGCGGAACGCCCCTGAACGGTGTCAGGCCCATTTGTCGGCGCTGACGCGCGACCTGCGTCGTGGGAGCCGTCTCGGGTGTATGCTTGGAGTAGCGCGAACGATCGCGTTGCGCGAGCGTCCAGCAGCGATGACGTAAAGGGGCAAATGCCGTCAGCGGACGGGAACCGTGGCGGCGCGGCTAGAGGAACATGCCGACGTACACCGAGAAGGCACGGGCTCATTTGCAGACTCGGCTCGAGAAGAGCCGGGGGCTGCTGGGTCGGCTGTATACGCGGGGACCGAGCAAGGCGCAGCGGCTTCTGGGCTCCGCGAGCGCGGCGTTGAGCGACAATCCGCTGATCGGCTTGTGCGGTGTCAATGATCGCTTACCGCTCAGCGCCGAGCAGATGATCTTCGGTTACAGCCAGGGCCTGTTCCCGATGGACCGGGACGGCAAGCTGCGCTGGCACTGCCCGGAGCCGCGCTTCGTGCTGTACCTGGATGAGCTGCGGCTCTCGCCGAACATGCGCCGAGACATCCGCAAGAGCAACTTCAGCCACACGTTTGATCACGAGCCGCGCGCCGTGCTCGACGGCTGCGCCGAGGGCAGGGCTGACACCTGGCTCAGCGAGCGGCTGAAGCGGTTGTATCTGGAGTTGCACGAGATCGGTGTGATGCACACCATCGAGACCTGGCGCGACGGCGTGCTCGTTGGAGGGAGCTTTGGTCTCGCGATCGGCCGAGTGTTCACGGGTGAAACGATGTTTCATCGAGTTCCGGACGCCGGCAAGTCCTCGTTTGCCTTCTTGGCTTCGCATCTGCGTGAGCGCGGCTTCGCCTGCGTCGATGCCCAGTATTGGTCGGAGCACATGCTGCGTTTCGGCGCCAAGGAAGTGCCGCTCGAGGAGTACCGCAAGACGCTGGCGCTGGGGCTGACGCGCTCGGCTCAGTTCAACGAGTCGCTGCTCGAGGAAGCGAGCACGACGGTGCGCCAGATCGCAGCGGCGCGCGCGGGTGCCTCGGGGTGCGGGGTGTCCCCGCAGACAGCGGTCAGCTCCGCTGGTCGGGCCGCGCCCTGAGAGAGCGCATCCGCGCTGCGCGCATAGGCGTTCGACGAAGCAACGCGAGATGGTCCTCATTTGCGCGAAGTGAAGTTCCTCATGGAACATGACATTTTCACAAAAAGGGACTGCCGCCGGTGAGAGCAGGCAGGGGCTCGGCCCCACAGCTCCCCGCGCGTCGCCAGGATAGGCCCACTGCCGGCCTCACTTCAGCAGCAGTGGGGCCACGACGGAGTGGCTGGGGTCCTCCCCCGCGCGGCGAACTCTTGCGCTCAGGACCGGGCCAGGACCAACGAATTGAAGTGTGGTCGCAGGCGCGCGCCGAGCGCGGGAGCCCTGTTGAACAACACGCGATCCAGCGCCTGGACTCCCCAGCGCCAGGGGTGTGCCCACAGGTCGTGGGAGGACAGGGGGAGCGTCTCGTGGTCCCAGGTGTAGAAGTGATCGAGCACAGCGAACCCGCTGTCGGTCAGCGTGGCCAGCGCGGTTTCCAGCGTGAAGTAGTGCAGGTGTCCGAACTCCCTGCGCATCGCCAGCATGTAGCGCGATTGGCGGAGCACGCTCTGCGCGTGCAGATCGAGCGGGATGTGAAAGATGAAGTGGCGCCCGCGGGGCCGCAACTTGCTGAGAAAGCTCAGATAGTCGGGTACATGCTCGAACACGTCGAGCAGCAGCACCAAATCGAAGACCTCGCTCGTGTCGCGCGAGAAGTCGAGCTTGAAGAACTTCAGGTTGGTGGCCTCCTTGGATCGGGCGAGGTCGATGGCCTGAGGCGAGATGTCGAAGCCCGAGAACCGCGTCGCCCGGTTCAGACGGGAGCGCAGTTGAGCCAGTACTTCCCCCGCGCCGCAACCCACGTCACATACCGTCGCGGGCTGCAGGCGGTGGCGCTCGATCATTTCGAGCACCTTGCCTGCCTTCCACTCGGCGTCCCCGGTATGCCAGTCCGGAGCGTGCTCCAGATAGGCGCCCTGGGTATAGCGTTCGGTGAAGGAGACGGACACTCTCGACTCCGATCTTCAGCACACCGTCTCAACTAACACCGTCTCAGCTAACACCGTCTCAGCTGACACCGTCTCAGCTAACACCGTCTCAGCTAACACCGTCTCAGCTGACACCGTCTCAGCTGACACCGTCTCAGCTGACATTGTCGAGTAGCCAGCGCAGTCCGCTGCGCACTCGGTCGGGGACGATGTTGCGATACAAGCGCACGCTCTCCAGTATTCGTTGGCCGTCGCGCATCACGCCCAAGCGCACCAGCTCACCGGCGCGGTGCCGCAAGTGAATGTAGTCCAGCGCGGTGCGAGCCACCTCGCAAACCTCCACACCGTTCACGGAATAGATGATGTCGCCGACATAGATCGGCGCGCGCATCAGCCGGGCAAAGGGATGCCGCACCTCGACTCGCGAGGCGAAGCCTTCGGGCTTGAACCCCAGCTGCTTCTTCTCGACCAGCGACAGGGGCTCGGCATGCGCGTAGGAGAACGAGTGCGAGGGGTTATCGAGGCTCGCGCGCTGCCAGGCCTCGTCATTGACCACGCCGGGCACATGCTCGGCCCGGTCGAGCAGCACCGCCATGCTCGGGTTGGGCTGCACGTCCATGATCAGATGGGTGCGGACCTCCGCGCCGTTGACCACGGCATGGGGGGCTTGATTGTCGAAGGTCCAGACCTCACCCACGTCGAAGTGGATCGCGCGCTTCTCCGACAGGAGCAGCGACCCGGCGTTCGTGGTGATCGGAATGTGGACGCGGAAGGGCGTCTTCCACGCCGGATCGTCGTCGGTGTGCGGTCGCGCGACCCCCATCGGGCGCATGCGAAAAATGAACGCGTAGGTGATCTCGCCGAAGGGCCCGTCCGGAGCCAGCAGCGAGCTGATATAGGGCATCTGCTGCAGGCAGGCGTGGTCCGACACCTGGGTGGTCGTGAAGTCTTCTGCGGTGCCCTTCTTGCCGCCTCGCAGCAGCAGCATGTTGGACGAGAAGTGCGCGCCCCAGTGTGTGCTGGACCAGGCGTCCGCCGGTACGGTGCGATAGTCCTCCAGCAGGGCCGGCACGTTCACGTTGACCGGGAGTTTGAGGAAGGAGCGCTTCACGTAGGGCCACGCGGCGACAATGCTGCGCGTGGAAGGTCCCGTCTGAGCGCCGCTGGCAGGGAGATTCAGGGACATCTCGTTCATGATATCGCTCCGCTCCTCGACGTACTGTCGCTACTGTCGGTCCGGCTCTACCTGCGTCAACGCTGACGGAGGTAACAGGAGCCGTCCCCCTCACTGAGGAGAACGCATAGCATGGCCTCGCGGGGCGGGCCAACGCCAGGGCTCCGGCGCCTGCCCCACATGGTTTCACCACGCTGTTTCTTCCTGCCACGCTCTCGTTCGCAGGATGCCCCCCTGTGCCGTGTTGCGTGCCGCACGCAACACGGGTGCCACAATTGCGATCAGCCTGCGGGGTGCGGGTTGTCCCCGGAGAAGGTGCGGCCCGCGTTCACTTCGAAGTCTCGCGGACGATAGTCGAAGTAGTCGAAGTCGGCAGGCAGAGCGGTACCCGCGAGGTCCTGGCAGGCCATGCCCACAAACGCGCCCGTGAAGTTCGGCGCGCCGGGGGCCGTGCATTCGTCCGCGAGAATGCTGGCGTCGAATTGCTGTGACAGCCAGGTGAGGGGACCATCCCCCACGCGGTAACCAAAGCGCAGGCGCTCGAAGTCCACTTCCGCTCGCAGCTCCACGGGAGCGCCCGCTGCGATCGGAATCGGAGCCGAGAGATGGTAGTTCACCACCTGGTCCGGCACGCGCGTCATCACGCGCAGATGCTTTCCGAGTTGCTCGTCGTGCGAGACATAGAGAAAGTGAAACTTCGTGCTGTTGTAGAAGCACGTGAGCCCCGCCAGTTGCTGAAAATGACGCGGTTCGAACTGCATCAGCGTCGCGGCGCTGTAGCAGTGGCTATCCTGGCGCCGCGCCACGAGGGATTGGCGATAGAGACTGCCCATGCCTTCGCGCCCGAAGAGGCGCAGATGGCCCGGCTTCTCGCTCAGGCTGAACAGCTCCTCGGGCCACGGCGAGCGCAGCCACTGGAAGGCCGGAGGCAGCTCGGAGCCATCGAAGTGCTCGCGCACCGGCTCCGCCGGGAAAGGATGCGGCTCCAGTTGCGGCGCCGGGAACTCGCGCATGGGCATGGCCTGGCCATCGAGGGTGCGCAGCCAGCCATCGTCACACCAGCGCATCGGCTGGATCGCCGTCTCGCGGCCGAGGGTGCAGCGGCCCCGGTTGGCGATGGGGCGGCCGCACAGGTACGCCATGTAGACTTCGCCGCTCGGCGTTTCCACCAGGTCTGCGTGCCCGGCGCGCTGCAGCGCCGCGTCGGGGCGGTTGCGCGCCGTCAGGATGTACTTGTCCGGATGCAGCTCGTAGGGCCCAGCGATGTTGCGCGAACGCGCCATCGTCACGGCGTGGCCGAAGCCCGTGCCGCCCTCTGCCGTGATCAGATAATAGTAGCCGTTGCGGCGATACAGGTGCGGAGCTTCGGTCAGACCGATCTCGGTACCCTGGAAGATGATGCGCCGTTCGCCGATCAAGCGGCGTTCGCGCTCGGAGTACTCCTGCAACGCGATGCCGGCGAATGGATTGCGCGCAGGGCGGTAGTCCCAGAGCATGTTCACGACGTACTTGCGCCCGTCATCGTCGTGGAACAACGAGGGGTCGAAGCCGCTGCTGTTCAGGAACACGGGTTCCGACCACTCGCCATCGATGCGCGGGCTGGTCACGACATAGTTGTGCATGTCCCGCAGCGAGATGTTGCCGTCCGCGGCGCGGCCGTAGCGCTTGAGATCCGTGTAGACGAGGTAGAACAATCCCTTGTCGTAGCTCAGACACGGCGCCCAGATGCCGCACGAGTCCGGCTCGCCCAGCATGTTCAGCTGGCTCGCGCGACGGAGCGGACGCGTCAGCAGCTGCCAGTGCGCGAGGTCGCGCGAGTGATGGATCTGGACCCCGGGGTACCACTCGAAGGTAGAGGTGGCGATGTAGTAGTCCTCGCCCACCCGAAGGATCGAGGGGTCGGGGTTGAATCCGGGGAGGATCGGGTTGGTGACCGTTGCGCGCTGGCTCATTGGTCGCAGAGTCTTAGGTCATTTCTCCGCGAATCAGGGCAGATTCGCTGTGTCTGGGGCCAGGATTTCGGCCTGGTGGTTTCTTTGACCCGAATCTGGGGTATCCTAGATCCTGCCGATGGCCAGCGAGCGCGATACCTGGCAGCAGCGCACCGGGCGGAAATGTCCCGCCTGTAACGCATCTCTGCCGCCGGACGGTACCTGTCCGGCGTGTGATCCGGGCACGCTCCCGACCGCCGCTGCCAGCAGCAGTTCCGCCAGCAATGCCCCCGCGAGCAACCCTTCAGGTGGCAGCCCAGCGAGCGGCGGCCCTGCGAGCCGCAGCCCAGCGAGCGGGAGCGCCGCTTCGGAGCCGGAGCTAGAGGCCAGCTCGACGCGCAGCGGCCTGCCGCCGATGAGGCTCGGCAGGGGGACGCGCGTCTCGGTCTATCGGATCGAATCCGTGCTGGGCGAAGGCGGCATGGGGGTGGTGTATCGCGCCTGGGACGAGGCCGTGGGGCGCCCGGTCGCGCTCAAGTGCTTGCACACGAACCTCGCGGGAGATCCCGATATCCGGCGGCGCTTCGCGCGCGAGGCGCGCGTGCTGCGCTCCTACGCGCATCCCAACGTGATCCAGGTCTACGACTTCGTCGAGTTCGACTACCTGCTCGGGATCGTGATGGAGGTCGTCGACGGGCCGACCCTGGTGCAGTACCTCAACAAGTGGCGGGGGCGCATGCCGCTGGGCGAGGTACGCGAGATCTTTTCCGGCGTGCTCCAGGCGATCGGAGAGGGGCACAACCAGGGCATCGTGCATCGCGATCTGAAGCCGGACAATATCCTGGTCGGCGGCGAGGGCGATGCGCGACATCCCAAGGTCGTCGACTTCGGCATCGCCAAGATCCTGGAAGGCACGACCTACACCATGAGCGGAGCGTTTCTCGGAACGTGCTGCTACATGTCGCCGGAGCAGGTCCAACATCCTGCCGCCGCCGATCGGCGTTCCGACATCTACTCTCTGGGCGTGACGCTGTATCAGCTGTGCACGGGGCGCGTGCCCTTCGAAGGCAACCACTTCTCCGTGATGATGGCCCATGTGCAACAGGCACCACGGCCACCGCGCGAGCTCCGCCCGGATTTGCCGGAGGAACTGGAGCGGCTGATCCTGGACGCGCTGGCCAAGGATCCCACACAGCGTCCAGCGACCTGCGAGCAGTTCCAGGAACGACTGGAGAAAGCGCTACAGGCCATCCCGAAGGGGCCATCGCGCGCACAGGCAGCCGCGTTGCCTCCGGTCGTCAAGGGCGAGGCCGGCGTGGAGATGATCCTGGTGCCCGGCGGCAGCTTTCAGATGGGGCGCGAGCGTCGCAGCGTGTACCTCGACGCCTTTTACATGGATGCGACTCCCGTCACGAACAAGGACTACATCACGTTTGTGGAGATCACCGGCTATCGCCCCACGGACGAGGGCTCCGGGCGATTTCTGAGCCACATGCACGCGCGCAAGATCCCGAAGGGCAAGGAGTTGCATCCCGTGGTCTTCATCTCGTACCGGGATGCCAGCGCCTACGCTGCGTGGGCGGGCAAGCGCTTGCCCACCGAGGCCGAGTGGGAAAAGGCCGCGCGCGGAACCGACGGGCGCAAGTACCCATGGGGCCGGTTGGAGCCGAGCGCCTTGACCGCCAACTACGGCAAGATGCACGGTGACACGATCCCGGTCGGCTCGCTGCCGGATGGGGCGTCGCCGTATGGCATCCAGGATCTGGCGGGCAACGTCTGGGAGTGGTGCTCCGACTATGACGACCCGAGCTTCTACAGCGATGGACCCCCCAACAACCCGCGCAACACGCGGGGCGGGCCCAAGTCGCGCCTGGTCATGCGCGGTGGCTCGTACATGTACGGTCCGGGCTCATTGCGTACTTACAGCCGCACCAGTTTCGAGGCGCACTATCGCTTCGGGGATGGCGGGTTCCGCTGCGTTCGCTCTGTTGAATGAGGCTGAATGAGTTTGAATGAGCAGAGGTTCCAGTGAGCTGAGCCGTCCAGTGAGCTGAGCCGTCCAGGCATCAGCGCGCGGCGGTGAGGCTCGGCTTGCTCGGCTTGGCTGCGGCGACCTTCTTGCAGCTGTCGGGGAGCTTGGGCTGTGCCCCCACGCGCTTCTGGTACGAGTCGACGCCCTTGCTGCGATCCTTCGCGCTCTCGGGGCTGAGCCACCACTCCAGCTCTTCGCAACCGTCGCCCGGCGGCAGCGCCGGTTGTGCCTGGCACTCCGGGCTATCCGCGGGGCAGGAGAGGCGCACATGAAAGTGCTCATTGTGCCCCCACCACGGCCGCAGCTTGCCCAGCCAGGCACGATCTTTCGGTGCCGCGCCGGGCTCTGCGCCTGCCGCGGGCGCCGGGTTGGCCTTGCACAGCTCGCGCTTGACCAGCGCATTGACGAAGATGCGCGCCACGTGCGGATCGCTCGCCGCCAGCTCCAGCAACGCCG
>JAICTU010000325.1 GCA_025936205.1 Polyangiaceae bacterium
ACGGGGCTGCAGGCAACGGGGCTGCAGGCAACGGGGCTGCAGGCAACGGGGCTGCAGGCAACGGCGCAGTACGCTCCCGAACAGGAGCGCCGTTGCTCGTCTCCTTCGAGCCGGCGGCACGCCCGCCTGCCTCGCGCTCTTCGAGCTGCTTCAGCGCTGCGTCGAGTGCGGCCATCGGATGATCCCCGCTCTCGTCGGCCAAGGCATCTGGTTTCTTCGAACCGTTGGCTCGCTCGTTCACCAGGGCAAAGGGTAGCGACTCTTCCGCGTCGTTCGCGGCATCGCCTGCCGCTTCCCCATCCGAGCTCGCAGCACCGCGCTGACGAGCAGCCTTGCGCGGCGGTGGCAAGGAAGACACCCGCTGCGGATGCGAGGAGGCATCGCCTTCTTCTTCCGCTGCAAGCTCGCCGGCGAGTTGCAGAGCACCAGGAGCTTGCAGCGGCGAAGACACCAGGCGCGCGTCCGCGAGCGCCTGGGCGATCTCTGTCACTTCCAGCAGGGTCACCCACGTGGGCATACCGGCGCGAAACACGAAGGTCTCCGACTTGACCGCGCCGTCGCGGAACGCCTCGACGATCTCCTCCGTGCTCATCCAGCGCAGGTCTTGTTGAGTCAAGGCCACCCGCCAGCGCTCGGCGTCGCCCCGGGCGGGCGGCTCGGTGAAGCCGCGGTCGGCTTCGGGCATGCCCGGACGGAATGCGGTCCAACCCTCGTTGCGCGTGGGCAGTGGCAGTGTCTCCTGTCGCTGCAGCTGTTCGGCGACGAGCTGCCGCACCACCGGAGCCTCGAGCCCGCCCATGATGGTGTGCGCCACCGGGCGAGGTGACCCAAGCCCGTCTGGATCGGGGCTCGACGGGGGAGGTGCGCTTTCCGGGGCCGGCACGCTGGAGAGCGGACGGACCGAGCGGTGCGCAGGAGTGGAGGTGACCAGCGGAGGATTCACCTTACCGTCGACAACGATCGAAGCATTGCAGCGACGGCAATGGATCCTGACCTTCTTGTCGCGGAGGCGCTCGTCAGCGACGGCGTATTTGGCTGGGCACTGTCCGCACTGTACTTTCATGTGAATCTCGTCGGCTCGCTTCGACGCGGAGCTAACCGCATGGCGATCCGAGTCTTGTCGTGCAGCCTAAAACATTGAACGAAAAAAACCCAAAGAGCAGAGGCACTGCTTCCGTTCGCCGCCACGTCAAATTCCCATCGCGTTGAGGGATCTGGACAACTAGAGTCCCGCCCGCCCGTGGCAGAAACGACAAAGCACGGTCCGGTTGGCCGGCTACCCCCGGTGGTGGCCTGGTTCGAGGAACACTACTGCCGCGCTGATCTGCGTTGGCTCGGCTTCTTTCGCATCGTTCTCGGCTCCGTCCTGATCGGGCAGCTGCTGAACTGCTGGGGCGTCGCTCGCGACTTCTATACGAACGACGGGATCCTCCCCAACCATTTCTCGCTCTTCCGTCCGCTGGGGAGAAACGTCGTCTCCCTCTACCACGCGTTCTCGACCTTGCCCGAGGTCAACGTCGCGTTTGCGATCACGCTGGCGATATTTCTCACCTTCACGCTCGGCTACCGCACGCGGCTGTTCCACGTGCTCTCGTTCATCTGCATCACGAGCCTCGATGCACGCAATTTGATGGTCGAGAACGGGGGCACCGTCGTCATCAACCTGCTGACGTTCTGGACGCTGTTCTTGCCGCTCGGGCGGCGGCTCTCGCTGGACGCGCTGATCGCCTCGCTGCGTGGCCGCAACGAGCACGGCAGCGCCGATCTCAACCGGCGGCCGCGAAGGTCCGAGGCGGCGCAAAGGTTCTACTCCCTCGCCATCTTCGCGCTCTTGTTCCAGTGGAGCGCCATCTACTTCTTCAATGCCGTGCACAAGAGCGGGGAGGGCTGGCACAACGGATCGGCGATTCACTGGTTCCTCTATCAGAACCGGATCGTGACCTGGTTCGGTATCTTCGCGCGGGAACATGCACCGTTCTGGCTGCTGCGCGGCTTCACCTACGCCACGCTGGCCGTGGAATGGTCGCTGGCAGTGCTGCTGCTGGTGCCCTTTCGTCAGATCTGGCTGCGCCGGCTCGCGTTCCTCTTCGCCGTCGGGCTGCATGGGGGCATCGCAGCGACGGCACGCCTCGGTCCGTTCTCGTACGTGATGGTGAGCTTTTTTTTCCTGACGCTCTCCGCGAGCGACTGGAACTGGTTGCGCGCGCGCCTGGCCAAGCCGCGCGCACCGCTGACGGTGATCTACGACGCGGATTGTGGCATTTGCCTGCAGATCTGCCGAGTTTTGCAGCGCTGGGACGTGTTCGAGCGGCTGCGTTTCGTGGGCAATGACGAGAGCTCGAAAAGTCCGGGCAATCCCATCCCGGAGAACCTGAGCCCGGAGCTGCTCGATGAAACCGTGGTGGCTGTGACCCCCGGCGGAGAGCAATATCTCCGGGAGCGCGCTGTCGCCGCCATCCTGAGCGCCCTGCCGCTCGCGGGGCTCGGTGTCGGTTGGCTGTTGCGCGCTCCGGGGGTGTCGGGGCTGGCTCGCCTCGCTTATGTCTCCATTGCGCGACGCCGGCACGAGATCTCGGCGCAACTGGGCTGGGGACAGTGTGGCGTTCGTGCGCCGGCAGATGCGGCGGCGCCCGTAGAAGAGCCTCCAGAACCGGCCGTGCCGCGCGTCTGGCCCGATGTGCTCACTTCCACCCGCGTCGCGGTTCGCGAGGCGCTCGTCATCCTGGCGCTGGTCATGACCGCCAACCAGCTGGAGACGGACAACGACTGGGCGCGAGCGCGCTTCCCGCACGCTTCGCAACCGCCGCTGTTGCTGGCCGTGGTCGACACCTTCCGGCTGTATCAGGGCTGGCGCATGTTCGCCCCCGAGCCGCCCTACGAGGATGGCAGGTTGGTCGTGGACGCCCGGACGGTCGACGGCCGCAAGTTGGATCCGTTGACCGGCGAAGCGCCCGACTTCAACCCCGAAACGGACGTCGGCTGGGGCCAGAACCAGTTCTGGTGCGACTACCACCTGAAGATGTTCTTCTCTCGCTACGCCGCTTACCGCCAGCTCCTACGGGAATACCTGGAGCGCTACCAGCTGCGCACAGGCCGCCCCGAGGATCGGCTGATTGCCTTTGACGTCTGGTGGGTCAACGTCAAGTCGCAGGCGCCGGGAGCCGCCCACGGCGAACCTCAAAAACCGGTGAAGATTGTTTCGCTGGGCGAGGTGAAGGACTCGGGTGCGACACCCTGGCTCAGCGGGGACACCCCGCAAGCGGGGCTGCGGGGAGACGCCCCGCGCCCCGGGCCATAACCCCAACAGGGATCAGGAGCGACTGTGTTCTCGGCGGATGTTCTGGCGCTAGCTGCCTATGAAACGGTGAAGATCTGCGTACCGACCATCCTCGACGGCTGGCTCGGCAGGGTGAGCGCACGCAAGTGCGACCAGCGTCTGGACAGTTGGTCTCGGAATCTGGTGCGTCTGGCGCGCATCACGATCGATGCGCGGGGTCGCGAACACCTGGTCGCGGGAGAGAGCTTCGTGGTGATGAGCAATCATCAGTCTCACTTTGATATCCCCGTGGTGTTCCAGGCCCTCGGCGTTCCAATCCGCATGGTAGCCAAGCAAGAGCTGTTTCGCATTCCGGTGATGGGCAGTGCGATGCGCTACTCCGGGTTTGTCGAGGTGGACCGCTCACGCCGCGCAAAGGCAGTACGCAGTCTCTCTGCCGCGCGGGAGCGGCTGCAGCGCGATCAGACCAGCGTCTGGATCGCGCCCGAGGGAACGCGGAGCCTGGACGGCCAGCTCGGCACGTTCAAGCGAGGTGGTTTCCATCTGGCGATGGATGCCGGGCTGCGGATCCTGCCGGTCGCCGTCGATGGCACCTTGCGCGTGCTGCGCTCGCAGGACACCCAGGTGCACAAGGGGCAAACGGTGCGTGTATGGATCCGTCCGCCCATCGACGCCCAGAGCTACGGTCGGGCACGCACCGACGAACTGGTCGCCACGGTGCGCGCCACCATCGTCCAGGCGCTGCACGAAAGCGCCGCCGAGCCGCTCTCGAAGCCCTGAGAGAGGCTCCACGCAGCACGCCCGGCCGACCGAGCTCAGCGCAGCACGCCGGCGAGCTTCGGAGTCAAGAGCTCCGAACGACCCATCAGGTAGCGATCGACCTCGCGGGCAGCGCGACGGCCATCGGCGATGGCCCACACCACGAGTGATTGACCGCGCTGCGCGTCACCGGCCGCGAACACACCGGGGACGCCGGTCATCATGTTCCGGTTCACCTTGATGTTGCCGCGCTCCGTCAGCTCCAAGCCCAGCTGCTGCACAATGCCGCCCCGTTCCGGATGGACGAAGCCCATGGCCAGTAGCACGAGTTCAGCGGGCAGCTCGAACTCGGAGCCGGGGATGGGTTCCAGGCGACCCTGCTTCGGCTCCAACCGCACACACTTCAGCGCCCGAAGCTTGCCGTTCTCGCCAAGGAACTCGGTGGTGCTGACTACGAAGTCACGCTCCACGCCTTCTTCGTGCGAGCTGGAGGTGCGGTACATCAGCGGCCAGAGGGGCCAGGGCGTGTGGGCTGCGGGCTCATCCGGCGGTCGCGGCATCAACTCCAGATTCCCGACGCTGATCGCGCCTTGGCGATTCGAGGTCCCAATGCAGTCGCTGCCGGTGTCGCCCCCGCCAATCACCACGACGCGCTTGCCCGTGGCCAGAATATCGAGCGCCGGATCGAGCCGATCACCAGCGTCGCGCTTGTTCTGCTGAGTCAGAAAGTCCATCGCGAAATGGACGCCCGAGAGCTGACGTCCGGGCACATCGAGATCGCGCGGAACGCGCGAGCCGATGCACACGCAAATCGCGTGGAACTGGTCCTGCAATTGCTGACCGGTGATGTCCTTGCCGACGTCCACGCCGGCGCGGAACTCGACGCCCTCTTCACGCAGTTGCTGCAGACGGCGCTCGATCACGCGCAACTCGAGCTTGAAATCCGGAATGCCGTAGGTCAGCAGCCCGCCGATGCGGTCATCGCGTTCGAACACGACGACCTGATGCCCGGCACGGTTCAACTGCTGCGCAGCAGCGAGCCCGGCGGGCCCGGAGCCGATGACCGCAACGCGCTTGCCGGTCCGCAAGCGGGGAGGCTCGGGCAGCAGCGCCCCAGACTCGAACGCCAGATCCGCGATCGATTTTTCAATCAGCTTGATCGACACCGCATCGGAGTTGATGTTCAGAACGCACGCGGCTTCGCAGGGCGCAGGGCAGACACGGCCCGTGACTTCCGGGAAGTTGTTGGTCTCGTGCAAGGACGCCGACGCGCTGGACCAGTCCCCGCGATAGACGTGGTCGTTCCAGTCGGGGATCAAGTTACCCAGCGGACAGCCCGTGTTGCAGAACGGAATTCCGCAGTCCATGCAGCGAGCGCCTTGCTCGCGCAGGCGTGCTTCCGGCACCGGCAACTCGAACTCGGCGTAATTTTGAAGGCGTTTCTTTACCGGGAGTTTCTCAGGCTCTTCCCGCCCGAACTCCATGAAGCCGGTGATCTTTCCCACGATGCTCTGCTCTCTGCTGACGGTCTGAAAATCTTTCGGCGTTCTCTCGAGAAGGCTCAGCTACCCGCGGCCTGTCGGGGCTCGCGCTCGGCCCTCGGCGTCGACTTGCGCTCCAGGGTGACCTCCGCACGCTCTTTCAACACGCGGCGCCACTCGTTCGGGAATACCTTGACGAAGGAGCGCACGCTCGCGCCCCAATTGTCCAGGAGGCGCTGGGCCTTCCGGCTCCCCGTGCACTGCACGTGCTCCTCCAGCAGCGCGCGCAACGATGCGATCTCTTCCGCGTCGCTGACCCCCTCCAGGGTCACCATCTCGGTGTTGCAGAGGCTGGGGAACTGACCGGCTTCATCGAGCACGTACGCGAGCCCGCCGCTCATACCGGCGCCGAAATTACGCCCCGTTTCACCGAGGATCACCACCAGGCCGCCCGTCATGTACTCGCAGCCGTGATCGCCCACGCCTTCCACCACCGTCGTCGCGCCGCTGTTGCGCACGCCGAAGCGTTCACCGGCGGTACCGTTGAAGAAGGCTCGCCCGCCGGTCGCGCCGTAGAGAACCGTGTTGCCGACGAGCGTGCTCTGGTCCGCCGCGTAGGTAGAACCTTTGGGCGGGTGGATCGCGAGGCGACCGCCTGACATGGCCTTGCCCACGTAGTCATTGGCATCGCCGGAGAGCGTAAAATCCATGCCGCGCACCATGAAAGCGCCGAAGCTCTGGCCCGCCGTGCCCTCGAAGCTCACTCTGACGGTGCCCTCGGGCAAGCCTGCGGGACCGTGCTTGCGGGTGATCTCACCGGCCAGCATCGTACCGACCGTACGGTGAATGTTGCGGACCGACAGCTTCAACGCCACCGGAGTGCGCTGCTCGATCGCGGGACTACATTTCTCGATCAGCTCGCGATCGAAGGCGACGTCGATGCCATGATCTTGCTCCTGCGACTTGAACACGCTCACACCGGGAGCTGCCGACGCAGGCATCAGCACCTTCGAGAAGTCGAGCCGCGAGGTCTTCCAGTGATCGGACACGTTGCGCGTCTTCAGGCGATCGACGCGACCCACCATCTCGGTCACGGTGCGGAAGCCGAGCTTGGCCATGACCTCGCGCGCTTCTTCAGCGACGTAGAACATAAAGCGGATCACATGCTCGGGCTTGCCCTCGAACTTCTTGCGCAACTCGGGGTTCTGGGTCGCGATACCCACGGGGCAGGTGTTGAGATGGCACTTGCGCATCAAGATGCAGCCGGAGGCGACGAGCGGCGCCGTGGCAAATCCGAACTCCTCGGCGCCCAGCAGTGCCGCAATCACCACGTCGCGGCCGGTGCGCATCTGCCCGTCCGCCTGTAGCGACACGCGCCCGCGCAGGTCGTTCTTGACCAGAACCTGATGGGTCTCGGCAATGCCGAGTTCCCAGGGCACACCGGCGTGCTTGATCGAGGTCAACGGAGAAGCGCCGGTACCACCGTCATGACCTGAAATCAGGATCACGTCGGCATGTGCCTTGGCCACACCCGCCGCGATGGTGCCCACGCCCGCTTCGGCCACGAGCTTGACGCTGATGCGGGCTCGCGGATTCACCATCTTCAGATCGAAGATCAGCTGCGCCAGATCCTCGATCGAATAAATGTCGTGGTGGGGCGGGGGAGAGATCAGCGTGACGCCCGGCGTGGAGAACCGCGTCTTGGCGATGATCGCGTCCACCTTGTGGCCCGGGAGCTGCCCGCCTTCACCGGGCTTCGCCCCCTGGGCGACCTTGATTTGCAACTCATCCGCGTTGACCGCGTAGTAGGTGGTGACGCCGAAACGCCCGGAGGCCACCTGCTTGATGGCGCTGCGCCGGTCGTCCACGAAACGCTCGGGCTTCTCTCCGCCCTCGCCGGTGTTGCTGCGCCCACCGATGCGGTTCATCGCCAGCGCGAGGTTCTCGTGCGCCTCCGCGCTGATCGAGCCGAAGCTCATCGCCCCGGTGGCGAAGCGCTTGACGATCTCGACCGCGGGCTCCACCTCCGAAATGTCGATGGGCTTGGCCGGATATTCGAGCTGCCACAGATTTCGCAGCGTGATGGTGCCGTCGCCCTGGGAGTTGATCAGCTCCGCGTATTCCGCGTAGCTCTTCACGTCCTCGAGCCGAACGGCGCGTTGCAGCGCACCGATCGCCCGCGGGCTCCACAGGTGCCGTTCGCCCTGCGCACGGTAGTGATAGTTGCCACCGATCGAGACCCGCGTCGGGCCGCGCCGGGGTAGGGCCTGCGCGTGCCGGCGCCGGCATTCCTCGGCGATCACTTCGAGATCGATGCCCTCGATGCGCGAAGCGGTGTCCGTGAAGTAGCGCTCGACCAGCTCGGAGGAGAGCCCGATCGCTTCGAAGATCTGCGCGCCGCGATAGCTCTGCAGCGTGCTGATCCCCATCTTGCTCATCACCTTCAACAGGCCTTTGTTGAGCGCCTTGATGTAGTGCTTCTGAGCCACGTAGGCGTCGGTGACGCCGGCGATCTCTTTGTGCTTCACCGCGGCGCTGATGCTGTCCAGCGCGACGTAGGGATTGATGGCCCCCGCGCCGTAGCCCGTCAGCAGGGCGAAATGGTGCACTTCACGCGCCTCGCCCGTCTCGACGATGATACCCAGTTTCACGCGCGTGCCGTTGCGCACGAGGTGATGGTGCACGGCACCAACCGCCAGCAGAGCGGGCACGGGCGCGAGCTCTGCGGTGGCACCCCGATCGCTCAGGATGATGAAGCTGTGGTCCTCCTGGACCGCGACCGACGCCTGCCGACACAGCTCATCGAGCGCCGCCTTCAGCCCCGCCGCACCGTGCGCGACTGGAAACAACATCTTCAGCGTGTGCGGGTGGCGCTGGAAACCGATATGACCGTGCCGCAGCTTTGCCAGCTCTTCGTTGGTCAGCACCGGATGCGGCAGCTCCAGCATCTGTGCCTGATCGGGCAGCTCGCGCAGCAGATTCCCCTCTTGACCGATATAGGTCTTGAGGCTCATCACCAGCTCTTCACGGATGGGATCGACGGCAGGGTTCGTGACCTGCGCGAAGTGCTGTTTGAAGTAATTAAACAGCAGCTGTGGCTCGTCGCTGAGCACGGCCAAAGGCGTATCGGTGCCCATCGAGCCGACGGCTTCTTCGCCCTTCTCCGCCATCGGAGCCATCAGCAGCCGCAGATCCTCGAGGGTATAGCCGAACAGGCTCTGCAGCGTCTGCAGGGGCAGCGCCTCGACCGGAGGCTTGGCTTCCACGTCCTCCAGATCCGCGAAGCTGATCTTGTTTTCGCGTAGCCAGCGCCCGTACGGCTTGGCTTGTGAGAGCTTCAACTTGAGCTCTTCGTCTTCGACCAGGCGGCCCTGCTCGAGATCGACGAGAAACATTTTGCCCGGTTCGAGTCGACCGCGACGCTCCACCTGCTCGGGCGGCACCTCGATCACGCCCGTCTCCGAGCCCATCACGATCAGGCCGTCTTTGGTGATCAACCAGCGCGCGGGCCTCAAGCCGTTGCGATCCAGGATGGCGCCGATCTGCTTGCCGTCGGTGAAGGCCAGCGCCGCGGGGCCGTCCCACGGCTCCATCAGACACGAATGGTACTCGTAGAAGTCCCGCTTGTACGCGGGCATCAACTCGTCATTCTGCCAGGCCTCCGGCACCAGCATCATCATCACGTGCGGCACGCTACGCCCGGCCTGGACCAGCAGTTCCACGGCGTTGTCGAGACAGCCGGAGTCACTGTTGTTGGGGCTGATGACGGGTAGGATGTGGTCGAAATCCTCGCCGAAGACGTCCTCGCGATCGAAGATCTGCTCGCGGGCTCGCATCCAGGCGGTATTGCCCCGCAAGGTGTTGATCTCACCGTTGTGCGCCAGCATGCGGAACGGCTGCGCCAGCTCCCAGGTCGGGAACGTATTGGTGCTGAAGCGCTGGTGCACCATGGCCAGCGCGCTCACCATGCTGCTGTCGTTCAGGTCGAGATAGAACGCGCCAAGCTGCTCCGCGCGCAGCAGCCCCTTGTAGACGATGGTGCGCGACGACAGGCTGGTGATGTAGAAGCCCGCGTCTTCGAGCTCGCTTTCCCGCACCGTTTTTTCCGCCCATTTGCGGATGATGTAGAGCTGGCGCTCGAAGCTGTTCTCGTCGGTCGCCGTCGAGCCGACGATGACCTGCCGCATCACCGGCATGCTCTGGCGCGCCAACGGACCACAGGCGCTCGAATCCACCGGCACGTCACGCCAGCCGATCAAGCGCTGACCGGTGGCGAGAATCTTGTCCTCGACGATCTGCTCACAGCGCCGACGCTCTTCAGCGTTCTGAGGTAGAAATACGAAGCCAACCCCGTACTCGCCCGGCTGCGGCAGACGGAGATCGAGCGCCTCACACTCCTTCTGAAAGAAGGCGTGCGGCATCTGGATCAAGAGGCCCGCGCCGTCTCCCGTGAGCGGGTCACAACCGCTCGCTCCGCGATGCACGAGATTGAGCAGCAGCTGGATTCCATGCCGCACAATTGCGTGAGACGGGCGACCGTTCAGCGCCGCTACGAAACCCACACCACAGGCGTCGTGTTCGTAGCGCGGGTCGTAGAGGCCCGAGGCTGCCGGCAAACTCATGTCGCTCTGTCCTTCTCGATTGATTGACGAATTATCGGGATGAGGGGTGTCCCGCAGGAGTCGGGGTGCGGGGTGCTCCCGCGAACATCTCTAGGACGGGGTGCGGGTGCCCCCGCAGGCACGGCTGCGCCCAACGGCCAGGACCAGCCTGGTAACTGCGGTCAAATCGGGTCGCTGGTTTGGGATGCGGGCGTTCCCACTGGAACTCGGGGTGCGGGCACTCCCGCGGGAATTTTGCGGACCGTCTGTCGTCGACCAGCTACTCCTCGCGCTTTTTGCGCGAGGAGCCGGGCGGCGTCAAACACATCCTCCCCAGCGATGGCGCTCGAGTACGAGTGCCCCGGCAAAACGGCACCGGTCGACTGGTCCACGGTCGAGCCCCATTCTGTACGGAGCTCGCCTACACCGCAAGCCTAACCTGCTGCAGCGCGAAACGCGGACACACGACAATTCGCTCG
>JAICTU010000614.1 GCA_025936205.1 Polyangiaceae bacterium
GCACTCTTGCTGTTGATGTCGGCGCGCCCGCTCGACCCGCTCGATGCGCTCGCGGAGCTGGTCGAGCCGCTGCTGCAGCACGCGCGAAAGCTCGATCTGGAGCGGCTCTCGCTGGCGGACACCGAGCAGCTGATCCGCGGCGTCACCAGCTCCTTCCCGGAGCAGACCGTGCGCGAGCTGGCTCGCGAATCGGGCGGCAGCCCCTTCTTCGCCGAGGCGCTGGCGCGCGGCGTCGCGGCGGGCAGCGTGCGCGGCGGCAGCATCGAGCTGTCTGCGTTGCTCAGCGAGGCCATCGCGGCGCAGAGCGAGCTGGGGCGTGAGCTGTTGACGTTGGTCGCCGTGGCGGCGCAGCCGCTCTCGGTCGAGCTCGCGGCGTCCGCGCTCGGGCAGGCGCCGGCCGCCGTGTCGCAGGCGGCGCGCGCGCTGCACGCGAGCCGGCTCACGCACGGAGCTCAGCCGAGCAGCGAGAGCGGCGATCGCCTGGAGCCCTATCACGACCGCATCCGGGAAACCGTGCTGGCACAGCTCACGAGTGAGGAGCAACAGCGCTTCCATGCTCGGCTCGCGCATGCCTTCGAGAGCCAGGCCATGCCGGACTGGGAAGCTTGCTGCCGCCACCAGCTCGGCGCCGGCGATCGAGAGCGTGCGGCGCGCTACGCGCTGCGGGCGGCCGAGGCCGCCGAGCAGGAGCTGGCCTTCGATCGCGCAGCTCGCTACTACGAGCTGTGCGTGCAGCTGGAGGGGCCGGAGGCGGCCGCCGCCCGAGGGTTGACGGAGCGCCTCGCCGCCGCGCTGAGCAGCGCGGGTCGGGGCACGGAGGCGGCGGAGCGCTACCTGCTCGCGGCGGCCCGCGCTCGTGAACCGAGCCTCAGCCTGCGCTGCCGTTCGCGCGCAGCCGAGGAGTTCTTGCGCGCGGGTCACTCCGAGCGCGGTATGCAGACGCTGACGCTGGTGCTGCGCGAAGTCGGGTTGCGTTGCCCAGAGCCGAGCCTGCTCGCGATCCTGGCGGGGCTGTGCTTGCGCTGGAAGAACCGCTGGCAGGCGCGCCGCTCCGTCAGCTCTCCGGTCCGCCCCAGCATGGAGCCCGCGCACGCCGCTGCCGCGCTGTTGCAGCGGGTGGATGTGTGCGCCGCGGTGGCCTTCAGCCTGGGCTACGTCGCGCCGATCCAGACGCAATACTTCCAGGCCTTGCATCTGGCGCTGGCGCGGCGCCTGGGTGAGCCGAGCCGCCTGTGCCGGGCGCTGGCGGCGGAAGCCATTTACGCCTCTGTGGGCGGCGGCAAAGCCGCTCTCGCCGAGCGGCTGCTGGGTGAAGCGCAGCAGCTGGTGGCGCAGGTCAGCGACGCGCGGGCACGCGGTTCATTCGTGATGGCGCAGGGCCTGACGGCGTTCTTTCGTGGTGACTGGGGCGAGGCGTGCCGGAAGAGCGCGGCGGCCGAGGAGCTCCTGAAGAGAGAGTGCAGTGGCGTGCAGTTCGAGCTCGACACCGCGATGCTCTACCACTTGTCCTCGCTGCACTTCCTGGGCAACCTGAGCGCGCTGCGCAGCGAGGTCGAGCGCCGCCTGCGCGAGGCGGAAGCTCGGCATGATCTGTACGCGCTCACCATCTTGCGCGCGCGCATGGTCCCCGTGTTGCACCTGGCCGCGGATGAGCCCGCTGCCGTGCAGCCGTCGGTGGAATCCGTGATGTGGGGCTGGCGCCCCGATCAGCTCTCCGTCCCGCGCTACTGGCAGCTGCTGTCCGAGATGCAGGCGGCCCTGTACGCGGGCGATGCCGCCGCGGCGCTGGCGACGATCCAGCGGCGCCGCCGCGACCTGGTGCGCTCGTTGCCGCTGCGCGTACAGGTCACGCGCGTCCGCTTGCTGCAAGCGCGTGCGATCGCCGCGCTGGGAGCCGCACACGCGGGCGAGGCTCGGCAGCAGCACCTGCAGCTGGCGCAGCGTGACGCGGGGCGGCTGATGGCCGAGCGAGTGCCCTGGGCGCGCGCCATGGCGCTGGGCTTGCGTGCCGGGGAGGCCGCGCTGCAAGGCTCCGTTGCGCTCGGCGCATCCTTGTTCCAGCAAGCGGAGGACGGCTTGCTCGCGGCCGGGATGTTGCTCGACGCCGCGGCGGCGCGCCGCCGGCGCGGCGAGCTGCTGGGCGGCGCCCAGGGCGCGCAGCTGCTGGCGGAAGCCAACCACGTGATGTCGCGCCAAGGCATCCGCAACCCTGCCGCATTTTCTCGCCTGCTCGCTCCGCTGGCGCGGCCCGCGACGCCGGAGCCCTGACGGGTGCGACGACGGATGCTCGTCTCCGTCAGCCAGGGGTAGAGAGAGGACGAGGCGCCGCGTGACGCGCTCGCGACAGGAAAGGTCCCGACATGACGAAGATGCTGACCCTTTGCTTCGAGCTGGCTGACAACGACATCGCGCAGGGCATCGCGGCAAAATATGCGACCGGGTTCGACGCGCACGGTCTGCGCGCCTTGCTCGACGTTGGGACCGTCATCGAGGCTCGCCTGCTGGCGATCCCGCGGCCTGGCAATACCACGCCGCGCTTCTCTGCGATGTTGCTGTGCACCACCTACGAGGGACCCGTGGACGTTTACCTCGAGGGGTTTTACCGGCGCCTGCCGCACGAGTTCTGCGGGCTGGGCATCTCCGCGAAATCCCAGCCGTTCGAGGTTACCCCGGAGCTGGTCGAGATCGTCCTGAGCCACGCTACGTCCCCGCGTGCGCTGCAGCTGCTCGCAGGGCTGTATGGTCAGTTCCGGGCCTGGGTCGACAAGAATGATCTGACCCGCAACGCCTCACTGGTGAGCTTGCCCCCCGAGACGCAGGGACTCAGCCAGTTCATCCGCGCCACCCAGGCTGCGGGCACCGGGGGCAACTGGCCACCTGCGAAACTGGCACTGCGCGCGAGCCAGAGCCTGGCGGACAACCTGTTCGTCGTGTTGCACGACCCCACCTCGAAAGGCACGGAGGGCATCGTGCGCCGGGAGGTGCTCCGCGAATTGTCGCGCCTCGCGCGCGAGGCCGGCGTCACGGCTCAGGACGTGCGAGATGCCCGGCGCATCGCGCAGGCCTTGCGCCAGCACGAGGACGCGAACGCGGGCTGGGTGCTGGAGCTCGCCGACTCGCTGCCGGAGCCACGCTCTTTCTGCGGGGACCCCTCGCACCCCGAGATGCAGGGGGGCGAGCCTCCGCGCGAGAGTCGCCTGCCCAGCATCACCTGGGGTCAGGGCGCCGACGATCTGGACGACGCGGCGAGCGTGGCGGGCTTCTGCCAGCGCATGACCGCCATTCAGCAGCAGCTGCGCCAGAAGATGCCGGGCGAGCAAGTGCCGCACGGCTTGCACGAAAAGCAGCACTTCGGCGGGCTCGCCACCGTGCGGGTCCACGCGCAGCTGCCGGAGTTCTTGCGCTTTGGGCCGTTCCAGCCGGGGGCCGTGCTCGGCGCGCTGGCGCGCTTCTCGAATGGGGCGGGGGGCTGCCCGCGCCACGATGCCAAGCCGGACGTGCGCGCCATCGCTCTGAAGATGTTCGACGCGGACGGCGCAGCGTGGGATGCGCTGCTCACCAACCAGCTGGCGACGCACACCAAGACGGCCGAGCAAGCCATCCAGTTCTCAGAGCTGCTGACCCAGCTGCAACCGGACGAGAAGGGCGAGGAGCCCAAGCTCACGCCCGCGCTGCTCCAGCCCGTGTTCGGCCGCGACGAGGGGCAGCGCATTTTCGAGCAGCTGCTCCACGACACCGTCCAGCACAGGGTCGAGAGCCTCACGACGGAGACGTACTATGGCGGTATGTTCCGCATCCCGAGCGAGACCGGTGGCGGGCTGCTCTGCAAGCTGGTGCTCAAGCCCGTGGCCAGCAACGAAGCCATCGAGACCGATCGCAGTCGAGACGACTGGCTCGCCCGGGAGCTGGAGGCACAGCTCGAGCGCGGCCCGGTGCGCATGCGGCTGTTCGTGCAGGTCTACACGGGCGACGGCGAGCGGCCCTCGCCTGCCGACGCCAGCGCCGTGTGGCTCAGCCCCGAGTACGAGATCGCCGAGCTGGAGCTCCCCCCGCCGCGCGGCGCCGCGCGCGACGAGCTGCCGGAGCTCGTGAAGCGCGTGGCATTTAACCCCGCCAACGGCTTTGTGCCGGCGTACCTCACGCACACCCGTAAGGCCATTTACGAGCAGAGCGCCAAGAACCGCGAGGCCCTATCCGCGGAGGGGGCACGCGCCGTCTGGGAGAGGTTCCAGGTGTGACATTCTCGGGGAGTGGGCAGCCATGAATAGATTTCGAATCTTGGCCATCGACGGCGGCGGTATTCGCGGCATCGTGCCGGGCCAGATCCTGGCGAATCTCGAAGCCTATCTGCAGGGCCTGCACGGGCAACCCGGGCTCCGGCTCGCGGATTGCTTCGACATGATCGCGGGTACGAGTACGGGCGGCATCCTGACGTGTGTCTATCTGCTCGCAGACCCGAAGACAGGGCGGCCCCAGTTCACGGCGCAACAGGCGGTGGACCTGTACCTGAACCACGGCGACGACATCTTCACCGTCCCCGTGTTCAAGAAGATCACCTCGCTCGGTGGGTTGACCGACGAGAAGTATTCGGCGGCGGCGCTGGAGAAGACACTCTCACTCTACTTCGGTGACGCGAAGCTGAGCCAGCTGCTCAAACCCTGCGTCATCACGTCGTACGACATCGC
>JAICTU010000430.1 GCA_025936205.1 Polyangiaceae bacterium
CGGCTCCGAAGCGAGCAACCGATCGAGATCGTCCACGGCGACGTCCGCGGCCACTTCCAGCGCCGGCCCGGGCTCGGTCGGCTCTCTGCGCACGGCTGCCGCAACCAGCAGCTCCTGCTCTGTCGGCAGCGCCACCGCGATCGGCTCCGCTGCTACGGCGATCGGCTCCTCCGCCGCTGCCATGTCGACATCGACGTCGATCTCCAGCTCATCGGGCGCTACCTCGGCAGCCATCACCGGCAACTCGGGCGCGCTGACCCGCGGCTCCGGTAGGGGGGTCTTCGCGACAGCGGCTTTCACCGAGGGCGGCAGTGGCGAGCTCGACTCCTGCGCAGGCACGGAGGCGGGGACCGGCGAGCTCTCGCGCTCCGGCTCCGCGCTGGCCCCGCGTTGCGCTTTCTGCGTCTCACGGAACACTCTCGCCAGCGCACGCCGCGCGGCGGCATGATTGATGGGGATGAGAGCCGCCGTGAGCTCGGCTTCGAAGGCGGCCAGGTCTCCTGCCGCACCGCGCTCGCTGGTCGCCCGCAGAGCTGGCGGCGCGGACTGCGACAGGGAGAGCAGCGAGGCCAACAAGGCGCGCAGCGCCGCCTCCACCTCGCGGCGCTCCGCAACCGGGCTGGGCGCCAGCTCGACCTCACCGGAAGCCGTCAGCCCGACGAGCTCCAGGGCAACGCGACGGGGGCCGCTCGCCTGGAGCTGCAAGAGCAGCAGCACGATGTACCCGCCCACCTCCGCCGTGACCGCCGCGCGACGCTGGCGGGCTGCTTCGACCACCTTGCTGAGCGTGAGGTCCATCGTGCTCTCGTCGCTTAGACCGATCTGATAGGATCGGCCCAGTTCACACAGGTAAGACGGACCGATCGGACTTCGATATTAGCGGCAACCGCTCGCGCTGAGGTCGGGCCGAAACCCACCGTGGATCGCTACTGCTATAGTGAGCTGCAATGACAGTCTGCCTGAAATGCGGTGCCGCAAATCCACCGACCAATCAGTACTGCGTGCGCTGCGAGATGCCCCTGCCGCACAGCGGTGTCGGCGGCACACTGCAAGGCGGAGCGCTGGAGCGACCTGTAGGCACGCAGCCGCTGGCTGCGGCGGGCGCCGTACCGCCGCAGCGCGCGCCGGCGCCGGCAGCGGGTCTCGGGCAAACACTCTTTGGTGTCTCACCGGCCCCCCCCGCCGTGAACGCTCCTGCCGTGTCTGCCCCTGCGCCGGCGGCGTCACCGGGGCCTGCGCCAGCTCAGGCCCAGGCCTCTGCGGCTCAGGCCCATCCCGCTCCGGGTCTCGGGCAGACCTTGTTCGGTGTCGCGCCCGCAGCTTCCGGCAAGCCTCCCGCTGGGGGAACGCCTGCAGCGCTACTGCGAGCGCCAGCCCAGGCGCCGGGCAGCCCGGCACACACGTCTCCGGGTGTCGTGCCCCCGGCAGGCGCCCCGGCAGCAGCTGCGGGCGGCCTCGTGCAGCGCACGCTGATGGGGGTCGCGCCGCAAGGATTCGCCGCTCACTCCGCGGCAGGCACGCAACTCGCGGCGCCAAATCCGCTCTCCGCTCGAGGAGCCCCGCCTCCGGCGGTCGCTGCGGACGTGCCCGCGGCGCGCGCGCGCCCCACCCATACGTCGCCGTTCGAACCGGTGCGCAACGCCGCAACGATGCTCGGAACCACGAGCGGCTTCCCGCAACTCGGGCGTCCCCTCGCCTCGCCTTCCCCCACCGCGGATACCGCGCCCGCAGGCAGTGACGCGCTGGCCTCGGCAGCGGCGTACCAGCCTGACACTGCCGAGCCGCCCGCTTTTGAAGCCGCTCCTCCCGCGCCCGGTGTCGCGTCCCCTCCTCAGCATGCGCGCACCCAGCTGGGTGTCGCCATTCCCGGCATCGCCCCGTTGCGCTCGTCTGCCCGCGGACCCGTGGCGCCACCGCCCTCCGAAGAGCTGCCGGCAGACGCCGCCGCGCCACCGCCCCCGTCGTTGCTGGTTCCCGGCCGCTTCAAGGTGCCCCGCGGAGCGCTGGTCTTGCTCGGATCGGGCGCCGTGCTCCTGGCAGCAGCGATCGCATTTGCCCTGCTCTGGACGGGCGCCAAGCCCATCTCGGCGACGGTGGCCTCCGATCCCACGGGGCGGGAACGCATCGATCTGGTGTGCAGCGATTGCCCCGACGGTACCCAGCTCGCGCTGGGCGAGGTCAGCAGCGAGGTGCGCGATCGCAAGGCGTACCTGCTGCCCAAGACGCCGCTCGCCCTGGGCGAGAACAAACTGCTGCTCAGCATGCAAAAACCGGGAGACGGCTCGCGAGAGGTCGAGGTGCGGCTCGCGCCCGTGGAGTACCGGATCCATCCGGACACGAGCACGCTGGTCGGCGATAAGCCCCGGCTGCGGCTCGAGCTCGAGGCCTTGCCCGGCACCCAGGCGCAGCTCGGGACCGATTCGGTGCCCGTCGATGCCCAGGGCCACGGCGTGCAAGAGATCGACGTGAGCGGGCAGCTGCTCGGGCAGTCGACGGACATCTCCACGTTCGAGCAGGCGGTGCCCTACGTCATCACGCCACCCAGCGGCAAAACGTATCGCGGCGAGCTGCGGGTCAAGATCGGGATCACGCCCTTGCTGCTCGAGGCCCCCGGCACCGACAGCGTGACGGACCTGGAGCGCTTCATGCTGGCGGGGCGTACGACGAAGGGCGCCGAGGTGTGGGTGGCTGGCAGCGCCCTGCCCGTCGACGCCAGCGGGCGCTTCGCGCAGCTGATGAGCATCGAATCCGTGGGGCAGACCAACGTGACCGTACGCGCCACCCAGCGCGGGCTCGCACCGCGCTTTGCTTCCTTTCGCCTGGAGCGCGTGAAGAGCCTCGACAAGGCGCTGAGCGCGCGCAAGCAGGGAGCACTGACGCTGGCGCAGGTGATCCAGGACATCCCCGGCAGCGTCGGCAAGGCGCTGCTGCTGCGCGGCCGCGTGGAGGAAGTTCGTGTGGACGGGCAGCGCTCGCTGCTGATCCTCGCGGCGGATGACTGCAGCGGCCGCGATTGTCTGGCGCGGCTCTCGTATGGAGGGCTGCGCAAGCTGGAGCGCGGCGCGCGCGTGACCGCACTGGGCAAGGTGCTGGGCACGGCGGCCAATCAGAACGTCCCGGAGATCGAGGTCTCATTGCTGCTATGACCGCGCGCGCGCGCCTCGTGCCTTCTTCCTGGAGCGCCTGGGGCGGCCGCGGCGGAGCCGCAGCGCTGGCACTGAGCTTGTGCGCCGCCGGCGCGCGCGCCGAGCCGCTCACCTCGGCCTTGCCCCAGACCATCCAGCGCGGCAAACCGCCCGGCGCGGCCATCACGCGCGGAGGCGATGGGTCGCGCTCGCGGAGCGCGGAACTGCCGGCGCCAGGGGAAGCCGGCGTGCTGTGGCAGCGCCGCATTCCGGGTGGGCTCTCTGGCGATGTGCTGGTCGATGAAGATGGCAACGTCTTCGTCACGGGCCAAGGTCGCGTGGTTCAACTCAGCGCCGACGGCCGCCATGAATTCACCCGCCGCGCCGAGTTCTCCAGCGCGGCCGCGAGCGCGCTGCTCAGCGACGGACAGCGCGTGGTGCTGGGCCGTGACGGCGATCTCGCCGCGTGGTCCGCTCGCGGGCGGGCGACCTTTCAGCTGGCGTTGCCGGTGCCGCCGGGCTCGGCACGCGGCGCTCTGCTGCCGTTGCCCGAGGGCTGCGTGTTGGTCAGCGCCGGCACGTGGCTCTTACAGATCAGCGCGCGCGGCCGGCTCGAAGGTTACGCACAGCTGGCGGCTCCCGTTGCGCAGACCCTGATCGACGGAGACCGCACCTGGATCATCAGTGAGTCGGGCGACGTGCTCAGCTGGGATGGACACTCGCCACCCGCGCAACGCGGCAGCTTCGCGGGACAGGTCAGCGCGGCGGCGCTGAGAGCGCCGGGACAGGTTCTGGCGCTCGTGAACGGCAATGAGCTCGCGCAATGGTCACTGGGCAGCGGCCCACCGAGCACGCTCGCCAAGCTCGATGGGCTGGGCAATGCGGCGCGCGCGAGCGTGCCGACGAGCGCTCTGGTCCACGTCCTCGGAACGAGTGGCACCTTCCTCTCCCTGGCGCTGGAGGGTGCCGAGGCCGAGTTGGCACCCGAAGGCCGGCGCCTGCCCCCCGGTGCCGGGGAGCTGCTCAGCAGCCCGACCACGGTGGCGTTGTTCGTCGCCAACACACCGCTGATCTTGCGCCAGCAGGGTGCGGAACAGGTCGCCAGCGAGGTCGTTTGTGCCCAGCCGATGAGCCTGGTGCCTGCCGGTGGCCGCCGGCTCGTTGCCGCCTGCCGCTCCGGCCAGATCTGGCTCATTGGCCCAGCGACCTCGAGCGCTGGAGAGAGCCACCCCCGCCAAAACGAGGCAGGTTCATCCGCGGGCGTTCGCTGACTGTTGCCACTTCAGGCCGGTTTGCCCATTGGCATGCGTGCTCGGGAAGACCTATATTGGTGGTGCAGACGCGTTTCTCAGGAATCCAAATGATCGCCATCACGCCGCTTGCCGCTGAAAAAGTTCGAGAGATTTCCACCGCGGAGGGCCTTCGAGAGCAGGGCCTCCGGTTGCGAGTGATCGGGGGCGGTTGCGCAGGCTTCCAGTACGACCTGTACTTCGAAGAGTCTCCGACCGAGTTCGACGAACGCTTCGAGTCCAACGGCGTCCAGCTGTACGTGGACCCACTGAGCTTCCAGTACCTCGACGGAACCGAGATCGACTACGTCGAAGGCGCGCACGGCTCCGGCTTCAAGTTCGGCAATCCCAACGTGTCGGGCACCTGCGGCTGCGGGTCCTCGTTCAACGTCTGAGCGGCGCGCTCGCCGCTGCCCAGCGCGGTACTCGAGCCGGTTCGCGGCGGTGTGTCCATTCGGGCACACCTCCGGCCGAATGGCCTTGTAGCGTGACTGAGAATCCTCCCCAGACCGGGGCCTCGTGAGGCCCAGGCGCACGCCTTCGAGCGAGGCGTAATGCCACCCTCCGATTGTTCGGAAACCGTTGGGAATGCCGCCGCGTACTGTTTTGTAGTGCAAGACGCGGTGTGAGGCAGCGGTCGAGCACCCTAACGGAAGGGTTGGACATCATGGCAGCGGCATCTCGAGGGGCAATCACCGGCTACGGCGGTCAGCTGACCCATTTTTCGCCGCTCACTCGCGATCGGGAGCGGGAGCTCGCGTTGCGCTGGAGGCAGGACCGTGACGCGGCGGCGGCCGACGAGCTGGTGAAAGCTCACCTGCGGTACGTCGTCGCCACTGCGCTCAAGTTTCGGCGCTACGGGATTCCGCTCGACGAGCTGATCGCGGAAGGCAGCTTCGGCGTGGTGCATGCGCTCGGCAAGTTTGATCCCGATCGCGGCACCCGCTTCGTCACGTACGCGGCGTATTGGATTCGCGCGTACATTCTCAATTACGTGCTGCGCTCCTGGAGCCTGGTTGGCTCGGGTGCGGGCGCGCTGCGCTCCAAGAACTTCTTCCGCCTGCGGCGCGAAAGAGCGCGCGTCTTCAACCTCTTCACGGATGAAACGCAGGCTCAGGAAGAGCTGGCAAAGCGGCTGGAAGTGCCCGTCCCCCAGCTCGTGGCGATGCTGGAGCGCCTGGACACCCGCGACGTGTCGCTCGACTCTCAGCTGTTCGATGGTTCGAACTCGCGCCTGCTGGACACGCTGGTCTCGGACGTCGCGGATCAGGAAGTGTCGATGGCCGATGATGAGGCCAAGAGCGGTCGCGCGGAGGCGGTGCGCTCGGCGATCGTCAAGCTCGACGCGCGGGAGCGCTTCATCGTCGAGAGCCGCATGATGGCGGATCGCGACGACGAGCTATCGCTCGCAGAGATCGGGCGCCGGTTGGGCGTCTCGCGCGAGCGAGCACGCCAGCTCGAAGCCCGCGCCAAGGGCAAGCTCCGCGCTCTGCTCGGGCGAGACCTGCCCGAGAGCGAGCTCGCCAAGGCGGACCTATCCCGTACGGAGCTCGACGACGACGCTCTCGGGCACGACGAGCTGGGCACACCCATCCCTGCTCCTGCAGGCAGCCCGGACAACGACGCGGCGTCCAGCCGGCGTGCCCCCCTGCCGGCAGGAGCGTCGCTGGGCGCGGCTCAAGCGCGCCGTTGCGCATGAGTCGGGTCTCGCCCGGGCGCCTCGCCCGTGGTACGAGCCCCGCGTCTACGCAGTGGAGGTGATCGCTCGGCTCAAAAGGCCGGGAGGAAAGTCCGGGCTCCATAGAGCAGAACGCCGGGTAACGCCCGGTGAGGGAAACCTCGAGGACAGTGCAACAGAAAACAAACCGCCCGGGGTGCTCACGCGCTCCGGGTAAGGGTGAAACGGTGGGGTAAGAGCCCACCGCGTCGGCGGTAACGTCGATGGCATGGCAAACCCCGTTCGGAGCAAGGCCACGTAGAGGAACGATCGAGGGCTGCTCGCCCGAGTTCCAGGGTAGGCCGCTCGAGGCGCTCGGTGACGAGCGTCCCAGATGAATGATCGCCACGGCATCTCATCCGAGGTGCCGAACAGAACCCGGCTTATCAACTGCGCCCAGACCGCCGGCGGCTCCAACCGCCGGCGTTTTTATTCCATGCGCGCGAACAGGGCTCGTCCCTACTGCGCCTCGTCCGGCCCCAGAATGTGCCCGCTCAGCGCCCCACCCGCACAGGGGCGACCTCGCCCCGAAGTGCGCCCCAGCGCGCCCCAGCGCAGGCCCGGCCCCAAATCCCAGCCCATCAGACGCCCCTCGAAGTCGCAAAACGAGGTTCCAATGGAAACCTCAGAGCCCACGCGAGAGCCCTCCTTGTTCCGATGGAAACCTCATGGCGCGCGCGGAGGGACACCCGCGAACACCGCCGGGCCGTACGGCGAATTATTACTGCCCGACGAACATGAACGGAACGTTCGTCACCGTCTCGCCCGCCGAGCGAGGGAACGCCCAGCCACGCACGGCGTCCTCGATGCAATGCGCCAGCCCCGGATAGCCTCGCGGCGCGCCCGCCGCAGTGACGGCCTGGACCTTCCCGGAGGCGTCCACCGTGATGGTGGCCGTGACCTTGGCCGATGAAGGGACTCCCGGTGCCCGGGCGTTGAGGGCGCGCTGCCAGCAGTTCTGCCGCACTGCCGGGCTGTACTTGCGGACCGTGCGTTGAATGGCCGTGGCGTCGAGACCCACGCCAGCCGCGGCTCCACTGCCGCCGCTCTTTGCTCCCGCGGTCGGCCCTGGTGTCTGTAGCGTGCTCAGACCCGAAAGCAGCGATGGAGCGGCGGGCTTTGCAGCGGCGTTGCTCGGCGCGTTCGGCGAGGGAGTGGGCGTTGACGGAGTGGGCCCTTTCGCCACTGCCGGTGGCGGCTCCGGGATCGCTGCGATCGGGGCGTCCGCGGTGGCCTGGGCGGTGGGCGCGGGCGGCGGGTCGGGCGGAGTCGCCGGCGGCGGCGGCTCGGGCTTCTTTTCCTGATTCTGCTGCTCTGCGCTCGCCGCCAATGTGCGCGCCGGCTCTTGCTCGTTCTTGGAAGACGGACCGCTCGACATGAAATGCCAGGCGACAGCGACCAGTGCCACGGCGGCCGCCAGCGCGACGGCGATCACCACCGTCCGGTTCCGGCCTTTGTCGCGCAGCATCCCGGCGTCGGCGTCATCCACGGCTGGCAGCGCGCTGACCGGAGCGCCCAGGCCACCACCCAGGGCATGGTCCGGGGCACTCGGCGGCACGGACACCGCAGCGGTCGAGGATGCGGGCCCCGGCACGGAGCCGAGCGGAGCGCCATCGGGCTTGGGCGCCGGCGGCGGAGGAACAGGCGGCAGCGCGGCACCCCCCGGAGCCGAGGCTCGCCCGCCTGGTGCGGGCGGTACAACCGAAACGCGACCCTTCACGGTCGTAGGCTGCTCTTCGGCGTCGTCCTCTTCGTCGAGGTCGCCCCAGGCCGAGGGCCTCTCGGGACGTGCCTCGGCGGGGCGAGCGACATC
>JAICTU010000032.1 GCA_025936205.1 Polyangiaceae bacterium
GAAGCCCATCCGCCTTCTGCACCTGCTCGATTGCATCCGCAGCACTCCCCACGACAGACAGCGCCACTACCAGCAGGGGCAGGAGTGCAGCCGCGACCAACAAGATCGTCAGCACGCCCGCGGCGCGGTTCCGGCGGCCCAGCTTCTGAGCCAGTTTTGCATGCAGTGGCCGAAAAGCCACAGCCAACCAGGTCGCGAGCAACACGGGCGCCCAAAGCGGCAATAGCGAGAGCGCCGCCGCCGCGGCCAATAGCGTGAGACACCAATGAAAGCTGCTAGTTCGGAATGCGCGCAGCGCTTCGCGCCGCCGGGGTTTCGACGAAGGAGGAGCCGCGCTCGCCGAGTCTTCCAGGTTCGCCATGCACCTCGCAAGCACAGGCCGTGCCGGTCGGACGCTCACGGCCGGTGTCCCGACGCTTACGACAGATCGGCGATCGAATCGTACGTGTAAAACCTGTCGTGCTGGAGCATGTCCTCCGGCGTGACGGTCTCGTCAAAGAAGGTGTACAGCGCGTCACGCAAACGATGGAACGCCAGCTCGTCGGGAGCATCCGCGGGTGGGACATAGGGTGATTGGGGCCAGCGCGCCTGCCACGCCGACCAGATGCGGTCCACGTTGCAGTGGTGCAGAAAAAACGCCGGATCATTCGGAGAGGTGGCGAGCTCCATGTCGCCGCCGATCCAGACGTGCACGCTGTTGTGAAGGCGCGCAGGCCCGATCCAGCCCTCGAGCAGATTGCGAAAGCCCGGCGCATCGCTGTTGAAGTCGGCGCTGTCGTAGCTCGAGTTCTGCAGGGCAGCGAGCACGTCGCTGCGCTTGGGGAGCGCGCCGGACCCGAGCGAGCGACGCAACGCTCGATTCGCGCGCACCAGGTCCCCCGCCGCGTTCATCGCGATCCGCACCGGGAAGTCGCTCTGGAGGAAACGCCCCAGACGCTCGTTCGACCAGACCGGCGACTGCGCTGGATCCGTACGCTCCGCGTCCGCCGCCCAGTCCCAGTAGGGCAGGCGGAACTCATCGTCCTGGAGCGCCGCGCGCAAGTATTCCTCGAAGCGGAGCAGCAGGTAGCGGTGCCAGGGCAAAAATGCCGGCCCCGAGTGGGCTGCATTGCGGTCACTCTGCGTCGGCGGCGTGAGCGTCATCATGCTGCGCGCGTGCCAGAACACGAAGAAGTCGTAGATGGACAGCCCGGCGTTGGAGGGCCACGGAAAGCGCGCGGGGTCCTTCAACGCCAGCACGCCCTCCACATACTGAGCCGCGGCGCGCTCGTCTTGCAGGATGTTCTTGCGCGTCACGCCATACCTCCCGCGTGCCCACCGTGCCCGCCGCCGGTCTGAAGGTTCGTGAGTGCCTCGGGCGCGTGCGTGAGCAAATGGGCGATCAGCTCGCTCGCGTTCGCGAACGTCACGTACGGGCACAGGTGCGACCAGAGCCGGCCATCGGTGTCCACCAGCAGGTGCACCGGCGTCGGCTGACCGTCGATGCTCACGGCATACGTCGTGAGGATCTCGATCTCGTGCCCGCCCGCATACGAGACTCGCCGGGTCGACACCGGGCCCGACACGTGGCTGCCCTCGACATACTCGGGGAATTCCCGCACGACCCACTCGGGCTGCGGCGGCAGCTCCGCAAATGGATCCACGTCCGGCAGCTCCCGCAGGTTGCCGCTCCTCTTGCCCGTCGCTGCACGAGCCACACTCGTCTTCTTCGTGCTGGCGCTTGCCGCCTGGGCGCGCTGCCCCGCACGTTTCTTTTTCCCCACTGCCATGCAGCGAGCCTAGAGACCCAGCACAGGCACGGCCATGCTCGCACGGACCGTGATGCAAAGAGCACCCGCGAGCGGCGGGGAGTGGGCTCGCCAGCGCCGCTCAGCGAGCGTCCCCAGGATATGCCCACTGCACGCGAGTTGCGCCGGCCAACCGCCGCCTCGGCAGCGGCCGGCAGCGGGCTCATCCTGGCGTCGGGCGCGGCAGTATAGCGCCGAGCTCGCATCGAGGGAACGCACGGGAAGGGCCTGCCGCAGGTGGCCAAATGGGGTCGCCTGTCTTCCAGCCGTCGCGACAAGTCACCGCCCAGGGACGAAGCCTACTTGCCGCGAAGCGTCGTTGGCGAAGGGTGGAGCGGGACACCCGACGGGCACCTGCAGGACGCGAGAATGTGCTATGTACCGAAATGGCAAGCTCGCGTGTTTCAACGCGGCGCAGCCGGGAAGTTCGGACGTGCACAGAGTCGCTGCGGTTCGGGGGAGTGATAGGGTCCTGCCCAGTTCGGCGCGTTTCCGGGGGGTGACTTTTCGATGTTTGGGCCTCCGGTGTTTCACCCGGTCCTGGCTGCTGGCGTGCATGCTGGGAGCGGCAGCCGGCTGCACCCTGACCGACAAGTCCTTTGAACCGACGCCGATCGACGGCACCGAAACGAAGAGTGAGCCCACGCTGCCGGCGGCGCCGGCAGCGCCGGACAACGCATCGGCACCCGGGCAGGACACCGGCCTTCCGACGACCGATAACGACACGGAAGGGCTGCCCAGCCTTCGCCCGCCGACGACCCAAGCCTCCATGCTCGAGCGGGGTGGTGCGAGCGAAGCGAAGGACGCCGGCGTGCCTCCGGCGATCGAGGATGCGACGAAGGATGCGGGCGCCACGATCGACGCTGCACCGCCCGTTGTCGAGCCGCCCGTTGTCGAGCCGCCCGTTGTCGAGCCGCCGAGCAATCCCTGTAGCAGCCTGTCGTTTGGCGGCAGCTGCTACGAGCTCTTCGACTCGTTCGTACCCTGGGATGCTGCCGAACGGCAGTGTGTGGCCTGGGGCGGACACCTGGCGAGCATCGGCTCCTTCGGCGAGAATGCCTTCCTGAATGGCTGGCCCGCAGAGCTCGGGCTCAACGACGCTGACGGTCAAGGCATCTGGGTCGGCGGCAGCGACGCGCAGCAAGACGGCGTGTTCCGCTGGGTCGATGGCACCTCTTTCTCGTTCATGGGCTGGGCACCGGGGCAGCCGGATGACGGCGCCGGCGTCGATTGCATCGAGAAGCGCAACGACGGCGCGGGCCAGTGGTACGATCGCCACTGTGCCGACTCACTGCGCTACATGTGCGAACGCCCGCTGTAATCACGCGGCGCCGGTTCCTGGCGGCGTTCGGCGCCGGCGGCGCGATCGCCTGCTCGGCTCCGGACATTCGTCCGGTGACGACGCCGGATCCTCTGGGCTTTGACGCTTGCCCCAGGCAACGGAGCCTCAGGATCCTGACCTGGAACATCTTCATGATGCCCAAGTGGATCTCCGAGAGCCCGAGCAATGATGCCCGGGCGCGCGCCATCGCGGCCGTGCTGCTCGAGCCCGAGTTTGATTTCGACATCCTGTGCCTGCAGAAAGTCTTCGACTCGGGTGCACGCGCGATCCTGGAACAGGCGCTGGCTGGGCGCTATCCCCACCGCTTTGGACCCGCCAACGACTCCTGCTCCCTGAAGCTCAACAGCGGGGTATGGCTCCTCAGTCGCTACCCGATGACGGACTACCAGGAGATTCAGTTCTCGGACTGCAGCTCCTGGGAATGCTTCTCTCGCAAGGGCGCGCTGCTCGTCTCGGGCACCTGCGGCGCCACGCCCTTTCGACTGATCGTCACCCATCTGCAGGGTGAGGAAGGCCCGCGCTTCACGAAAGAGAATCAGGCGATCCGAGATGGCCAGATGCGAGAGATCCGCGATCGCTTGATCACCCCGCACCTGGAACCGAAAGCTCCCTTCATCATTTGCGGTGACTTTGGGACACCGCGGGTGACGGAGGATGGCAGGTCGGAGACGGAGAGCTATCGCGGCATGCTGGCGACGCTGGGGAGCGAAAACGGAGCAGAGCTGCGCATCACCCTGGATGATTCCAGGGCCAACAACCAGCTTGCCATCAGCGATACGGGGCGGCGCAACGAGCTCGACTATGTCCTTCTGCGCACCAATGGCTTCCAGCTCAGCGCCGAGCGCACACGGCACGTGTTCCGCCGTGGGGGATGGGATGCGCAGCAGCAGAGGACGGATCTGTCGTATCGATATGGCGTGAGCGCGACCTTGAGGTTTGGAGCTGAGCCCTAGCTCGCGGATGCCGGTGGATGGCCGCGCGCTGACGCCAGCTCACGAACGCAGCCGCGAGCTGGCGGCGAGCAGCACGGCGTCCTCCAGCAGGCCGGACACCACAGGCGATACCTGCCAGCGGCGGGTGATGGCACGTCGCAAGTAGTACGCTGCGCCGGCGCTCGCGACGGCGGCAGCGGCTCCGGCCAGCGCAGGGGCGAGCTCAGTGCGTGAGCGGCTGCGGCCGAAGGCCCAACCCCGCGCACGCTGGGGAGCCCCCGCCGCGAGTACGGTGACGGCACCGCTGGCGGCGCGCACCAGCAACGACGGAAGCTGGATGCGCGGTGGCACAAAGGGCAGCTTGTCGGCGATCAGCTCCGCCGCCGCGAGCACGCCGAGCACGCGAGCGACAGCGGGCTTCGAGAGCTGGCGCTGCAGCGGGCTGCGGACGAAGTTGCGCGGCTGCCGACTGGCGAGAACGGGCCCGGACATCGAACGCAGTCCGCACAGGGCGCCCAGGGCCAGGGCGCGAGCGTAGCTGTCCTTGAAATGACGCGAGTTCATGACACCTCGTGGGTTGGGGGAGAGGAATGTTCGCGGAGCTCGGCGGGCGGCGCTGCGCTGGCGGAGCTCACCCGGCCCACGTCGGCAGGCATTCCCGAGTGCAGAATGTGCCGGCGGGAGGGCAACGGGGGTAAAGCGGCTGCGCCGAGGAGATGCCGCAGCCGAGCGTACGCGAGCCGGTGCCAGGCGCGCTGGTAGCGGCGGGAGACCCAATCAAAGCCGAGGCGCATCCAGGCGTTGGGAAACTCGCCGGGCCGCCAGCGAGCCTCGATCTGAAACAGAACCTCGCCGCTCGTGTGGCGCTGCAGGACGCGGAACCATTCCGAGCCGAACTCGATATGGCCGGGCAGCGTGTCATAGCGCCAGGCAAAGATGCTGATGTCGTCGCCATCGCTTCGCCGCTGAACCTCGCTCACGCGCACCCCCGCGAGGATGTGCAGCCCGACCGCCCGCAGCTCGAGCAACAACGGGCGACCGAGCAGTGGACGCTTCGGGTCGAAGTGGCCGATCACGATACGCGGATCGGAGAACTCGTAGCGCTCCGACAGCTGGCAGGCTCGCTCGAAGGCCCCGCCCGGCCTGGGCACGCCGGGCTCTACCCGAGCGATGATCGCCTCCGAGTAGTAGTGCTCGAGCCCCGCATCGAGCGCTCCTGCGCGGGGAACGGCGGACTGCATGCCGTCCAGGCTTTGCAGGCGGCGAGCGAGCTCCTGGGGCGAAAAAGATCGACCCCACCGCCACGCCGGCTCAACCCCCACCGGCATGATTGCCTCGCGCCAGAAAGGTCGGAGCACACTCCTCCGCGGCGGCCTGCGCCCCATCCGGAGCACGCTCTGTCGTGCTATGGATGAAGCCGATGACGCCATTGCCGAAGGTATGGGCGACAGCGCCGACGAAGTCGGTCCAGGTGTTGGTCTGCATGGCTTCACCAGCAGCCAGAAAGCCCGCATACATGAGCCGCGAACCCGAGCGGGCCCGGCTGCGAATGTGGAAGATGACGTCGTTCCGCGCGTTGCAGTAGGCGCCGAACGTGATGCGACCGGCCTCGGGGTGGCCCCGCAGCGTGCCGAGCGTCAGGCTCTGGTCGTCCGCGTGTATGACGCGCACGAAGAACGTGCCTGCCCCGGCGATCCGCACCTCGAGTTCGTCATCGACCGCGAGTGGACCGGGCTCCGCCTCGAGCCGGCGGAAGTGCGCGAGCTCGGCCGGAGCGAACTCGTCGAAGCGCTCCCGAACGGCGCTCATCAGCTCGGTCGGGCGCAGCCGGCAGTCGCGGATCACGGCCCAATAGTCCCGTTGCAGGTACTCACCGGCCCCGGAACGGGCCGGCAGCAGCGGGCGTCGATCGGAAAAGAACTGGGATGGCATGCGAGCGTACACGAGCTGAAATGCAAGATGGATGCCGCGGGCTCAGCCGAGGCATCCAGATGCATGCGCGGATCCCGACCGCCTCGCCACAGGGGAAAAGCGCCGCGCAAAGACCTCTCGCGCTCCAGTGGGCACGACGGTTGCTGAGGGAGCGGGCATGTCCAACTCCGACGTGAACCCCGCTGCGGAGCCGTCACTCCACAGCTACCGAGAGACTCCCGTGCTGCGCGCCGAGCATCGCGAAGGCCGCGTCACGCGCATCATCGAGCAACAGACGGCGAAGGTACCTTCCAACTACTTCCTGACCTTGGCCGTCCTGTCCATGCTGGCCGCGTTCGGTCTCGAGCTCTCGGGGCGCCAGCGGGCGGGTCGCTTTGTGAGCATGTGGCCCGCTCCGCTCCTGGTCATGGGCGTCTACAACAAGCTGGTGAAGGTATTCGGCCCGCGTTAGGTTCCGGCTCGAAACGCCATGACCTCCTTCGCCGACCGCATCTCCAACATTCGACCCGAAGGCGCCTATCAGGTGCTGGCCCAAGCCCAGGAGCTGGAGCGCCAAGGTCGGGACATCATCCATCTGGAGATCGGGCAACCCGATTTTCAGACCTTCGAACCGATCTGTGAGAGCGGCCGGCGAGCGATCACGGAAGGGCATACCCGCTATACGCCGTCCGCGGGTCTTCGCGAGCTGCGAGAAGCCATCGCGGAGCACATCTCGGCCAGCAAGGGCTCGTGCTCGCCGAGCGAAGTGGTGGTCGGGCCTGGCGCAAAGCCAGGGATTCTCTTTCCGATCCTTGCACTCGTGAATCCTGGCGACGAGGTGCTGTATCCGGACCCGGGCTTTCCGAGCTACCGGGCCGACATCGAGCTCGCCGGCGGCGTGCCGGTCCCTGCGCCGCTGCTCGAGCAGCGCGGCTTCTCCTTCGATCTCGATTTCCTCGCGGATCACATGGGCGACAAGACGAAGTTGCTCATCCTCAACTCGCCCTCGAACCCCACGGGCGGAACGATCCCGCGTGAAGACCTGGAGACGATCGCGAAGCTCGCCATCGAGCGCGATGTCTGGGTGATGACGGACGAGATCTACGGTGATCTCGTGTACGACGACCGGACGGCGCCGAGCTTCTGGTCCATCGAAGCAGCGCGTCACCGCACGATCCTGGTCGACGGTTTTTCCAAGTCGTTCGCCATGACGGGTTGGCGCCTGGGCTATGCCGCCATGCCGAAGGCGCTGGCGGACAAAGTGGCGCTGCTCACCATGCATGTGGTGGGCTGCACCGCCGGCTTCACCCAGGTGGCGGGCGTCACGGCGCTCGAGCAGTGTCGCGCGGCCGTGAACGCGCAGAAGGCCATCTACCAGGCGCGGCGCGACCGCATCGTGGGCGGGCTCAATTCACTGCCCGGTGTCTCGTGCGTGAAGCCGAGCGGCGCCTTTTACGCCTTTCCCAACGTCACCGGCCTCGGCATTCCCTCCGTCGAGCTCGCGCGCCGGCTCTTGAGCGAGGCGGGGGTCGCCTGCCTCTCGGGAACCGATTTCGGAGAGCACGGCGAGGGCTATCTGAGGTTCAGCTACGCCGCTTCGCTCGAGGCCATCGAAGAGGCGGTCGACCGGATTCGTGGCTTCATCGCAAAGCGCCCCGTATCGACCCGAGCGTAGTTGGCGAGGATGAACCTCCGGAGTAGGATCAGCCACTCGAACGGAGGAAGAACATGCCATCAACGCTCGAAGTCGGGAAGAAGTACGTTGCGCTGTGCAAGGAAGGGAAGAACGACGTCATCCTGGATGAGCTCTTCACCAAGGACACGGTGAGCGTCGAAGCGGGCGCGCCGCCCGGGCAGGATCGCACCGCCAAGGGGCTCGAGGCGATCCGTGCCAAGAGCAAGTGGTGGCGTGACAACCACACGGTGCACAAGGCAGAAGTCTTCGGCCCGTACCCGCACGATGATCGCTTCGCCGTCCGTTTCGTCTACGACGTGACGAACAAGCCCAGCAATCAGCGCTTCAGCATGGACGAGGTCGCTCTGTTTACGGTCTCGAACGGAAAGATCATCAAGGAAGAGTTCTTCTACACGATGGGATGAGGAAGGCGCGCGCGGGGGGCGCAACCGGATGAGCTGAGCTGGGCGCTCCCCCGTCAGCGGCCGGAGATGGCCGACGTCACGAAGTTGGCTCGCGCCGACACCGTTGCCTGGCTGGTGCTCGCGATCAGCCCCAGACTGAAGCGCATCGGCAGGCTGGTGATTTGCCCGTTGCCGAAGCTGAAGAAGGCGCTGTCGTTGTCGCGCACCTGGTAGCGCTCGGCGAGCGTGTCGTCCGTGTGTTGAATCAGGAAAATAGAACGGTTCAGGGTGGTGTCTGCGATATACGCCCACTCGCTCGGCCCCGGCAGATCGCCGCTGAAGGAGTTGCGCGCGCTCTGCGCCGTGCCGTCGCTCAGCACCAGCTGATCTTCGGCACCCAGGCTGCCGCCGGGGACGCCGCGGTAATTGAAGCCGATCGGTCCCGGCGCCCGATTGATCGTGAAGGTGACGTGTGTGACGTAGAAGTCCCACACCCACTGCCACGAGCCATCGAGTGAAACGCTGGTCAAGCGCAGGTGCGTGGGCGTCGTGCTCTCTTCGTCCCGAACGGTCGTCACGCGCGTCGCCGGGGGAGTGGCAAATGCCGGGACGCCGCGCAGTGGACGGAAGCCGCTGCTGAACGCGATCCACTGCCCCCCGGGGGTGGCGGAGCGGTCTTCCAGCGACACCATGGTGCCGAGCGGCTTCGCGATCCAGTAGCTGGCCGTGGGCGTGTGGATCTCGAAGGTGGGCTCGAACACGCCGTCGACCTCCCATTCCGCCTCGTCCGAGAACGTGATCTCACCGCTCACGGGCGCGTTGCGCAAGTCATCCGGCAGATCCGCGGCAAACGGCGGCGGGTCGGGCACGCTCGGCGGATTCTCGACCACGCTGCCCGGAGCCGGCGTACCCGCGTCCGCCAGCTGGACGCTGCCGGCGTCCCCCGACTCGGGCGCGACCGGCGGAGCCGTGGCAGGTCCCTGCTCGGTCATCGTGAGCGGAACCATCGTGCCGGACATGCCCTCTGTCGGCACCAGGCCAGGGCCGAGCGGCAGGGGATCTGCATTCTCTTCCGACGGAGCGTCGTTCGCGCCGGCGGCGCCCGGCAGGTTCTCCGTACCCACGCTGGAGAGCGCGGGCTCTCTCGCGCTGCCGCGCGCGTGTCGATCGAGGTCGCTCGACGGCATACAGCCGACCAGAGCCCAGACGAGAAGCCGCCAGCGTCGATCGCATGCTCGGGTCATGCTCAGAACCTCACCACGCCGAGCGCCGCGCTCGTGGCGGGCGCGTTCGCGCCGGAGCCGCTATTGGTGCTCGGAGCTCCACCGTCGTCCAGCAGCAGCATCAACCCGGCGCCGACCAACGCGGCGACGCCGATCCCGAGCGACAGATTCGCCATCAGATAGTCTCGCTTGACGGCGTCGACGCTGCCCTGGCTACAATCCGGGGTGCAGCGATCCAGCGCTTGCTCTCCGCTCTTGGCGGAGGCTCCAAAATACGCGAGCCCCACGCCTCCGAGCGCAGCCACCGCGCCCGCCGCGATCGGTCCCGTCCAGCTGCGGGTCACGCGCGAGCCCTGCGGCGGCGGCTCCATGGGCACGGAAGCCACGGGAACAGGGGCCAGCCGCGGCCCCGGTGAAAGCTGCGGGCGCCCGACCTCGGACAGGGCGGTCAGGGTCACGTCGTGTGGCTCGAGCTTTTCCCCCTCCGTGATGAACACCGGGGTGCGCAGCGGCGCATAGCCGGGATGCTCGAACACGACCAGGTGCTGCCCGGGGTTCATCTGTAGCGCTCGTCCGTCGAGCGGCTGCGCGGCGGCCCCGTCGATCGCGATGCTCGCGCCGGACAAGCTCGTGTTGTCCGCGCCTCTCACGCGGAAAACCACCGTCGGCAGTGAGCGTTGCACCTCATCCCACCAGCGCTGGCAATCGCGCTGCATGCGCACGGGGCAGGCGGGCCCGCCGCAGGCGAGCAGCTGCTGTGAGGCGCTCAGCAGGTCACCCTGACGGCGCAAATTCTGGCCGTCTTCGTACGCTTGCAGACACTGCGCGGGGCCTTCTTCGGCGCTGGCACGCGCCTCGAGCAACAGCAGTGACGAGCCCCCCAGCAAGAGGGAGGCAGCGGTTCTTCCCAGGGAAAATAGGCGTCTCATAAACAGCTCATCTTGAAGTGACGAATCCCGTCTTTGCCCACATACGTGGGCGGGTCGCAGCTCTCGGGGCGCGCGCCGGCCGAGTCTGTTGAAACATTGCGTGCAGGCCGGCGTGAGCGTGTCGCGAGGCCGCCGGGGCGCTGCGGCGCACCCCCCGACTTGCGCGCGACCTCCGCGTCGGGATCGCGGGGCGGAGAGGACCTCCCCGCCTCCTCATCTTCACCCAGCGAAGCGTGCTCCACCGGCGCCGTGACGGGAGGCGGCTCGAGGGCGAGCGCGCGCTGACCGGGCGCGGGGAGCACTCCGTTCGCGTCCGAGGGCGCGGCGGCGGTCGTGGCGAGCGGCGCGCGATGGAAGCAGAGGAGGGAAGTCACCGCCGCGGCGCACAAGACCCCGGCGCCCGCCAGCCAGCGCCAGCGAGCCCGTGGGTTGCGCGGGCGCAGAGGGCGCACGGCGCGCGTCGTCACCGACACCACCTCCGCCGGTTTCACCAACTCCAGGCGCGGCGCCAGCGCCGTCAACGCTTGCTGCCGCGTGCGTTGGATCAGGGCATCGCGCGCCGCGAGCCGCGCGCCGCTGGCCCGCGTCAGCAGCGCCGCCAGCGCGGAAGGCGGAGCGAGCGGCGACGCCGCCTCCAGCGCCCGGGCAAACTCATCGGCGTTCTGAAAGCGCTGCTCCGGATTGCGCTCCAGGGCCCGGGCCAGTGCCGCATCGAGCGCGGCCGGCACGTCGGCGCGCTGCGAGCGAGCGCGCGGAATGCTCTGCGAGAGCAGGCTGTAGATCATCTCGCCCTCGCTGCCGCTGCCGCGCTGGAACAGCCGCTTGCCGGCCAGGCACTCCCACAGCACCACCCCGACGGAGAACACGTCCGTGCACGGACTCGAGCTCGAGCCCTCGAGCTGTTCGGGCGCCATGTACGCGATGCGCCCGAGCATCGTGCCGACGGCCGTGTGCTGCGACTGCTCCAGCACCTTGGCCACGCCGAAATCGAGCAACTGCACATGCCCGTTGCGGCCAATCATGATGTTTTGAGGTGAAACGTCGCGGTGCACGATGTGCAGGGGCCGCCCTGTCTCGTCCCGCGCGTCGTGCGCAGCGTGCAGGCCGCGCAGCACCGACGTCACGATGCTGACCGCGTGACTCAACCCGAGCGGTTCGCTCTGCCGGTTCAGGTCGGACAGCAGCGCCGCGAGCGTCGCGCCGTCCGCGTAGTCCATCACCAGAAACAGCTCGCCATCCGTCTCCACGACGTCCAGCGTCTGCACCACGTTCGGGTGCAACACCCGGGCACTCAGCTGAATCTCGTTCTTGAAGCGCGCGATCAGCTTCGGATCATCCAGCCAGCGTGTATGGACACACTTGATGGCAACGAGCCGCGAAAAATCCGCCGGCCCTCTCATCAACGCCACATAGACCGATCCCATACCGCCCTCGCCGATCTGCGCGAGCAGCGTGTAGCGGCCGATCCGCTCACCCACTCGATCGCCGAATCGGCGCTGACCCAGCGATGCCTCCGGCAAAGCCGGGCGCGCGGGGCTCAAAATTTCCGCATCCGCTATCCCTGCGGCTTCGGACGAACGTTTCTGTGATCCAGCTGGCGAGGGTGAAGCCTCGGTTGGGTAAGATCTCATGGCTGCGTGTCGGTCTCGATGGCCCCCCTCAGGCTCGAGCGCTCGTGCCCTACTCCTTACATGCGAGAAGCGCCCCCGACCGATCAGCACTTTTGACAACTTCACATCGACTTCGAGCCAGCGCAGCGAACCAAACGGCGCGCACCCCGCGGCTACGAAAAGGCTTGCAAGAGGGCTCGGACTGCGCGTCTCCAAAGCTCACCAGGATGAGGCTCACCAGGATGAGCCCGCCGGGGTAGGGCCGATGGCGGAGCGGTTGTCTTTCCGGAGGCGGGCCCTATGCCCCCGCTCCAGACCATGACCGAAAGCCCGCCGCCCAGATCTTCGTGGGAAAACGCGCTCGCGCTCGCGCTGAAACCGTTTGGTGACGTGCGGCCGGGCGAGGCCGTCACGGCGCTGCTCCTGACGCTCGACGTGTTTCTGCTGCTCACCGCGTACTACCTGCTGAAGGTCGCGCGCGAGCCCTTGATTCTGCTGGGAGGCGGCGCCGAGGTGAAGAGCTATGCCTCCGTCGGGCAATCGATTCTGCTCGTGTTCGTGACCAGCGGCTATGGCTGGCTCGCCTCGCGGCTGGGGCGCATGGCGCTGATCACCTGGGTCACGCTGATCTTCGTGGCCAACCTCGTGCTCTTCTGGGCGCTGGGCGAAGGGGGCGTGCCTCTGGGGGTGCCGTTCTTCTTGTGGGTCGGCATCTTCAATCTCACGGCCATCGCGCAGTTCTGGAGCTTTGCGGCGGACATCTACCCCGATGAGCAGGGCAAGCGGCTGTTTCCACTGATCGGCATCGGCAGCTCCGTCGGCGCCGTCGCGGGCGCCTGGATCGCCGACGCGCTGTTCTTCCTCGGCCCGTTTCGCCTGATGCTGCTCTCTGCGGCCCTGTTGCTCGCCGCGCTCGGTCTGACCTTCAGCGCGCACCGGCGTGAAAGCGAAAGCGCCGTGCAACGCGGGACCCAACCGAGCGATGCAGTTCTCGGCGGCCCGAGCGGCTTCTCCCTGGTGCTGCGCGACCGCTATCTACTGTTCTTTGCCGCGCTCCTGTTCGTGCTCAACTGGGTGACGAAGACGGGCGACTACGTGTTCGATCGCAAGATCTTGCAGGCCGCGCAGGAGCTGGGGCACTCCACGCACCAGCAAGCCACGCTGTTCATCGGCCAGTTCAAGGCGCGCTACTTCGAGTGGACGAACGTGCTCGGGGTCGTTCTGCAGCTGTTCGCCGTCTCGCGCGTGGTGAAGTATCTGGGCCTGCGTGCGGCATTGCTCATGGTGCCGCTGGCGTCGCTCGGCGGCTACACCGCGGCGCTGCTCGTCCCGGCGCTGGCGGTGCTGTTCGTGGCGCGCGCCGGCGAGAGCAGTCTCGATTATTCGTTGTCGAACACCACGCGCCAGGCGCTCTGGCTCGTCACGCCGCGCGAGGCCAAGTACAAGGCCAAGCAGGTGATCGACACGTTCGTGGTGCGCGCGGGTGACGCCGCCTCGGCGGGCCTGGTCTGGCTCGGCGCGCGGCAACAGCTCGAGCTCTCCACCTTCCTGGCAATCAATGTTGTGCTCTCGGCACTGTGGCTGGTGGTGGCGGTGCTGCTCGGCAACATCTACGTGCAGCGCGCGGCTTCCTCGGACCGGCCCGCGCCGCGACTCGAGGCCGCCCACGGCACTTGACTCGAAAGGCGCCCCAATTACTTCGGGCAAGCCCCGGCCTTGTGCTCCTCTTTCGCGACCGGATCTGGGAGAATGCGGCCGGTATGAAAGCCCGGCTCCCAGCCTTCTTGCTTGCGACGATCGCCGCCTCGTCGGCTGCCGACTCCCAAGCTCAGCCCCGTGTGCCGCTGACCGCCTATCGCAACATCCCGCTGTGGGATGCAGCCCAGGTGCCCGGCGCCAAAGGGGATGGCCCGCTGGACGCGCCGTTTCTGACAGTGTTCCTGCCGCGCCAGGGACAGGCCAATGGCGGCGCCGTCGTCATCGCGCCGGGTGGAGGCAACATCATGCTCATGTACGGTGGCGAGGGCGCGGATATCGCCGAGGCCATGAACGAGTGGGGCGTGACGGCATTCGTCCTGACCTACCGCCTGTCTCCCCGCTACGAAAGCGACGCGCGCGCGCTCGACGGCAAGCGAGCCATTCAACTCGTGCGCGCCCACTCCGCCGAATGGCACCTCGATCCTGCACGCCTGGGGCTCATCGGTTTCTCTGCTGGCGGCCAGCTGGGGCGCTCGGTTGTGGCGAGCTCGCGTCCCGGCGACGCCAAGGCGGCCGATCCGATCCAGCGCGTGAGCTCGCGGCCCGATTACGCAGCGCTGATCTACGGGGCGGGGCAGGCGACGCCGGGTGAATCGCTGAAGGACTATCCGCCCACGTTCCTGCTGTCTGCGGCGGCGGACCAGGGGCCATCGCTCGCCAACGCGCAGCTCTTCACCGACCTGACGAAGGCCGGCGCCATCGCCGAGCTTCACGTGTATCAGCGGGGACGGCACGGCTTTGGGAGCGGCTATGCCAGCCCCGAATTTGGGGATTGGATGCCGCGGCTCGAACATTTCCTGCGCGTGGGGGGCTTCTTGCCCTCGGCATCGACCTCGGCGGTCGCTTCGCGACCGGCGCATGCGAAGCCGCGGTCAGAGGAGCCTCTCGAGCCGCCCCGAGCGGCATCCGCGGCCACACACGTCAACGACGGCTATGGCGACTACGTGTACGTTCCTGCTGGCGCCTTCGAGATGGGCGACAGCGCTGGCGACGGCCTGTCGCGCGAAGGGCCGGCACACGTCGTGGAGCTCGACGCCTTTTACATCGGCAAGTTGGAGGTCACCAATGCCGAGTGGAAGAAGTTTCGAGACGACCCGGGGTACGACGACGTGAAGTTCTGGCCCAACGGGCGCGTGGTCCCGCGCGATCAGATCCCGTACTGGACGCAACCCAATAACCATGGCGGCGGCACACCGGGCACCGACGCGTACCCCGCTCTCGGCGTCAACTGGGACGCTGCGACCGCGTACACGGCCTGGCTCAGCGCGCGCACTGGCAAACGCTATCGGCTCCCCACCGAGGCCGAGTGGGAGAAGGCAGCGCGCGGCACTGATCGTCGTCGCTACCCCTGGGGCCAGGCCATCGATCACAGTTACGCCAACTTCGTCGGCGCGCAAGCATTCGATACCGTACAGCCCGTCGGCTTCTACGACGGCAGCGTGCGCGGCACGCTGCAGACGCACAGCAACGCTTCCCCGTATGGAGCCTTTGATCTGGCAGGCAACGTCATGGAGTGGTGCCAGGACTGGTACGCCCGCGACTACTACGCCGTATCCCCACGCAAGAACCCGAAGGGACCCGAGACCGGCGCCTATCGCGTGCTGCGCGGCGGAAGCTTCTTCGTCGAGGCCTTCGATCTGCGAGCTACCAGCCGCTCGGCGGCCTGGCCCTCGCTGCAAGGGCATCGCATGGTGGGCCTGCGCCCGGTGCGCGAGCCGTAACAGCTGGGTTTAAAGCGGCCGCGCTGGGGTGTGCGCGCGGGGGTAGGATTTCCGCGCTCCGCCGTAGAGCCTCCCTGCATGTCCGCGTGGAACCGCACGATCTCTCGCATTTCCCTGCTGCAAGTGCTTGCGCTCGGGGTTCCGATGCTCAGCGCCTGCGAGCTGCGGCTCCCTGGCAGCCACGGCGACGACGAGGACTCCTTCGGCGATCAGGACCACCCGGCCCCGTTGCGCGCTCGTGGTGGGACCAATTCCGAGCCGATGGTGAACGCAGTTCCGGAACGCGCGCGCGATGCTCCCAATGGCGATCGGCCGTCGCAGCGTTCTTCGTCCGGCGCCCAGACGGCGATCGCAGCTCGCCCCGAGCAGAGCTACGACGGTCCCGGTGTGAGCAGCGATATGGATCTGCTGGTGCTCGATCCGCGCAGCATCGGCGGAGCCCGCGCTTCCAACGCGGATCCGAGCGCGCCCTGGAGTTTCCGCGCGCAGATGGGCTGGCTCGCTGGCAGTGACAGCGGTGCGCTGGCCTTCACGGTGCGCTGGCTCGACTCCTGGCAGAAGCTGACTTCGGTGGGCAACGCGCAGGCTCCGGTCAGCGCGCGGCCCGCCTTGCGCGGGGTGCTGCTCGATCCCTGGCTGGGCGGCGAAGCAGCGGGCGCGGCGACCATCGAAGCGCGCCTCTATGCACCGAGCCCGGAGGGCGACGATGGCTCTTCGCCGCCGGCTCCCGACGCGGGCGCGAGCCCAGGACCGCTGCTGGATCCGTATGGCAGTCTGCCGCCCGAGGTCTGGGCGGCCGCGCCGTTTCGCTTGCTGGCGATCGTGAATAGGGTCGATCTCGCCGTGGAGGCCTGTGGCAGCGCCGCGGGTGAGTTGCGCTACGTGTACACGGCGACCGACGCGAGCGGCGAGCAAGCACTCGATCTGAGCGTGATTGTCGAGATTCCGTACCCGAGCACGCGCTCGGCGGCGAGCTGGGCCCGCAGCTGGCGCGAGATGGCGGCGAAGCCGCCCGGGCCCGAGCGCGATGGAGCGCTGCTCGCGCTCACGCGCGAAGTGACCCTGGAGGCCGATCCATTGCGTGCCCGCGTGCGCACCAATGAAGCGGCGCTGAGCGAGGGACCCTGGCAGATGCGTGAGTTCCAGCTCGAATCGAGCAGCGCGGGGGAGCTTGATTTGCGCCAAGTGCCGCTGGCATTCACGCCTCGTGCCGACGCGGACCTGGGCCAGCTCGCGGAGCAGCTTCTGTCCAGCAGCGCTGACGTGCTCGGGGGAGGCTCCGCGTTGCCCGAGTCGCTGCGCGCTGGTGCTGCCGAAATGTCGGATGCGGATTTCAGCTGGCGCGTGCCCGGCATCAGCGAGCGCCTGCGCAGCGCTTTCAGCAGCACCACCTGCATTGGCTGCCACGCCGGCGATACCAAAACCGAGCGCTTCCAGCACATCGCGCCCGGAGCCTCGCCGGGCGCGCCCGCGCGACTCTCGCGCTTCCTCCAGGACGACGACGCGCCCACGGACGAGCTCCGCCGCCGCGCAGCGTTGCTCGTCGAGCTGGCGGAGAGCCGCTGTTCCGACGATCCGCCCTCGACGAGCGGCCGCTACGAGCCGTGACGCGCCGCGTAGCCCCTCCGGCCTCGAAGCGGCGAGGGCAGTTGGGCATATTCTGGAGTCGCTGGGCTTCGCGAGGCGGCGAGCCCTCATCGGCACAGTCCCGAACGCTGTCACGAATCAGCGCTTCCTTCCACTGATTGTGGAAGTGTCCGCCCCAAAGGAACCCCTGCCGCTGCTCGAGCAGGTTCGGTGCATGGAAACGTTTTCATCGCGACGCATTTCCGACAAAGTACTCCCAGCTGAGAAGTGGTGCACGCAGCCCACTGGCTTCAGCACCGCTTACAGGAGGACCATCCATGCACCTGCGACGCCTGACCCTCGTGACCTTCGCCGCGCCACTGCTCTTCGCCGCTTGCTCGAGCGACGGTGATTCGAACAACGACGTGCAGACCCCCGGCTTCGGATCGGCACAGACGCAAAACGGCAGCCCGATGCAGCCCGCGGCGACGCCGGAGAACACTCCTGCCGAGTCGACGGAGACCGGGACGACGCCCGGCGTGGGAAGCACGCCCGGCACCAACGAAGTGCCGGTCTCCAACGAGACGCCACTTCAGCCCGCCGGCAACCAGGACCCGGGCGCGGCTGCCGGCGGCGGCACGCCGCCGGGCGACACCGGCACGACTCCTCCGACGGATCCCGTCGTGACTCCGCCTCCTCCCGTTGCGGGCGCGGTCCCTCCCGCAGGTACGGTCGAGAATCGCGGCGTCGACTGTCAGGTGGGCGCTCTGCCTGCTGGCAACACGTTGCCGCAGAGTCCCAATCTCCCCGATCCGTTTACCAAGCTGGATGGGACGCGCATCACCCAGAAGAGCGAATGGGTCTGTCGCCGCCAGGAGATTCTGAAGCAGGTCAACCAGTACATTTATGGCGAGAAGCCGGTGAAGCCTCAGAGCGTCACGGGTACGGTGACCAACACCCAGATCACCGTCAATGTTCAGCAGAACGGTCAGACCGCGTCCTTCACGGCCGCGGTTTCGCTGCCCGCCAATCGACAAGGCCCAGTTCCTGCCATCATTTCTTACGGCGGCAATGCGGGCGTCACGGCGATTGTCTCCGCCATGGGCGTTGCGGTCATCAACTACAACCAGGCGTCCGTCGGCAGCAGGAACACCGGCATCTACAGCCGTCTCTACCCGAACAATACCTCGGGTGATCTCGCGGCGTGGGCCTGGGGTGCGAGCCGTATCATCGACGTGCTCCAGTCCGCCGGCAACACCGTCATCGACTCCACGAAGCTGGCCGTCACCGGCTGCTCGTTCCTGGGCAAGGCAGCACTGGCGACGGGCGCCATGGACGAACGCATTGCGCTGGTCATCCCGCGCGAGTCGGGCATCGGTGGCGTTCCGTCGTACAAGATCGTCCCCCAGATCGAACCCAATCCCACCAACTCCGGCACGGGTCCCGAGCAGCCTCAGCACGCCATCGACAGCGGCTGGTTGCCTGCCAACTCCCTCGTCAATCAACCCAACCGCCTGCCGGTGGATACCCACGAAATCCTCGGGCTCGTCGCTCCGCGCGGGCTTTTGGTACTGGGCAACACCGGCGGCCAGGCGCGGAACTATCTGAACCTGGACTTCCACACCGAGTACGCGTCGGCGGTCGCAGGTGCCAAGATCTTTGCCGCGCTCGGCGTCGAGAGCAACCTCTCCTACGACTCTCGTAACGTCACGCACTGCGACGCCGGGACCGGGTACACCGGGGCCATTCAGGCGAGTGTCGGCAAGTTCCTGTTGGGCAACAACGCCACGACGGGCCGCTTCGATACCGACTTCGAAGGCATTCGCACCCAACCCGATCAGTGGGTGCAATGGACCACGCCCACGCTCGCGGGCGACCTGCCGTAAGCAGAGGGGTCATCCCCGATGACTCGAGGCCACCCGCACTGGGTGGCCTCAGTTGTTTTGTGGCTGAGCCTTCAATGGGCTCTGGCTTCGATCAGCCTGTGGAACGGAGTCTGCGCGGCGACTCGAAAGTGACGGAGCTGCGTGACTTGTGCGCGCGTGCCGTTCGCCGAGATCGGCAAGGTCCTTTCTCCGCGGCGCGGCGCTGGCACTGGCGTTTGCTCGCCTCAGCCAACTTTTACAAGCGTGGTGGCCGTCACCGTTCCTGCATTCAATGGCGTCAGCGAGAGGTCGGCATCAACACGCCCGTTACATCATTTTGCAACGGCTGTTTGGATTGCCAATCGCCTGGAGATTTTCTACATCGAGCGGCACGCGCGTCGCTGGCCTGCCCGCGCGAGCGAGGCCGCCATGCGGGTCAGGGCGATTCGATGCGCAGACTGATTCTCGTTGCGACCGTAGCGGCTGTCTCGCTCCGGGTGGGGCCAGCGCTGGCGTCGCCAGCGAAGCTCATCAGGACTTTTCTCGACGACAACTGCGTGACCTGCCACAACAAGGCCTCGCAGAGCGGAAACCTCGACCTGGAGTCCCTGCGGCTCGACCCGCTCAACGAGGACAACCTCAGGCGTTGGGCACTGATCCACGACCGCGCCCGGGCAGGGGAAATGCCACCCGCAGACTGGTCCCGACCGGACTCTCACGACCTGGCAGCGTTCGTCGATACTCTCGCTCGAGCGCTGACCGAAGCCGAGCGTGCACGCTATGCCGCCAACGGCCGGGCTACGCTGCGGCGCCTCAATCGCTACGAATACGAGAACAGCATCCGCGATCTGCTGCACGCTCCGTGGGTCGAGATCAAAGATCGACTGCCCGACGATGGAGTGGCGTCTCGCTTCAACAAGAGCAGTCGAGCGCTCGATATCTCGCACGTGCACCTGTCGCGCTACATGAGCAGCGCGGGCTATGCCATGCGCGAAGCGATGCGGGCTGTGCTGGATCGTCCGGCCACGACGACCGTTCGCTACTACGCGCGCGACGAAGACTCGCTCGTGGGGAGCTTCCGGCCGCGGGAGAATTCGACGCTCCCCGATCGCCACTCCTTCCCCGTGCTCGACGCCCACGCTCAACCGGATGTCCGCTGGGGTCGCGCGCCGCTCTCCAGCCCGGAGACCCGCGAGCGGGAGGCGGTGGGGCGTGTCTCCAGTATTTTCAGTGACGCCGGTGGTTACAGTTGGGGGCAGTTTCGCGCGCCGGTCGCGGGGCGATATCGCCTGCGGTTCGAGGGCTACACGATCTGGGTCAGCGGCGGCGGTATCAGTCGCTGGTACTATGAGGGCTTCGGCAAAGAAAAGGCACCCGTCTATTACCTACCGCTCTGGCACCGGCCCAACGTGGATGAAGTTTGGCCCGGACGCACCAGTGAGCCGATGAGCGTCTTCGCGCAAAGTGCCGGCCAGAACCGTCTGATCGGCGAGTTTGATTTCGATCCCCAGCCCAGCATCCGCGAAGTGACCGCCACGCTCCGTGCGGGGGAGGTGGTTCGCACCGATGGCTCCCGCTTGTTCCGCACGAGGGTCAATGGCACCGGCGAGCAATACGTCAATCCGCTGGCGACCGACCACGGCATGCCTGGGTATGCGATCCAGTGGATGGAAGTCGAAGGGCCGCTGGCGGACGAGCGCGCAGACGCAGGCTACGAGCTCTTGTTTGGCGATCTCCGGATGGTGAAGGTCGCAGCCGGGGCGGGGGTGCCGCTCGAGCTGGTTGCGCGGGGTGGCGTCGCCTCGGGCGCACCGGTGTCGGCGCTGGTCGAAGTCGAGTCTCGTGATCCTGAACGCGATGCCGAGCGTCTGCTCCGCAACTTCATCGACCATGCGTATCGTCGGCCCGTCACAGCCGCCGACGTTGCGCCGTTCCTTCACCTGTTCAAGGAGCAATACGACCAAAAGCTCGGCTTCGCCCGGTCGCTGCTCTCGGCCTATACGGCGGTGCTGACGTCCCCCGGATTCCTGTTTGTCGAAGAATCCCCGGGCAAGCTGGACGATCACGCTCTGGCGACGCGGCTGGCGTTGTTTCTGTGGGATTCCGCGCCGGACGAGCGGTTGCGCGAACTGGCGAGGCAGGGAAAAATCAGCGATCCCGACGTGCTCCGGGCCGAAACGGAGCGCCTGCTCGACGACCCCAAGTCGCGACGATTCGTCGAGGCGTTCACCGACTATTGGCTCGATCTTCGCAAGATCGACGACACCACTCCTTCCCAGACGCTGTACAACGACTACGAGCTGAACGACCCGCTCAAACTGGCAGCCGTCGAGGAAACACGGCTGTTCGTGGCCGAGTTGTTGCGGGAGAACTTGCCGGCGAGCAATGTCGTCGACTCGAAGTTCACCTTCCTCAACGAGACGCTCGCGCGGCACTATGGCATTGCCGGCGTAGAGGGCGTTGCCATGCGGAAGGTGGCGCTGGACGAAGCCAGCGTCCGAGGTGGACTGATGACGCAGGCCAGCGTGCTGAAGGTCACGGCGAACGGCACGACGACGTCGCCGATCCTGCGCGGCGTCTGGATCACGGAGAGGATCCTGGGATTCGAAACTCGGCCTCCGCCGCCGGTCCCAAAGGTCGAACCAGACATTCGCGGCGCGGTGACCATCCGCCAGCAGCTCGACGCGCATCGGCGAGATCCGAGCTGCGCCGTCTGCCACGACCGCAGCGATCCGCCCGGCCTCGCGCTGGAGAACTTCGACGTCATGGGCGCCTGGCGCGACCGATACCGCGCCATCAATGACGAGGTCGCGGCGGAACCGGGCATCGGCATGGATGGCCAAGCATTCAAGTTTCACTATGCGCTCGCCGTCGATTCGAGCGGCAAAATGCTGGATGGTCGCGCCTTCCAGAACGTCCACGATCTGAAGAAGCTACTGTTGGACGACGAGCTGCAGATCGCTCGCAGCTTGACTCGACAGTTGACCGTTTACGCAACCGGGGCGCCGATCGGATTTTCGGATCGCGGCGACATCGAAGAGATCCTGGCGCGGACGCGCCCCCGCGCTTACGGAGTCCGTTCGATCGTCCACGAAATCGTGCAGAGCCGGTTATTTCAAAACAAGTGACGCGCCTTCTCGCGCTGCCACGCCTGAATGGGGCCCCGAAGCCATGCCCGAACCGCGAATCAGCCGAGCCAGTTTTGGTCCCCTCTCCGTGAGCAGGAGGGCGCTGACGCGTCGCCACTTCTTGCGGGCTGCCGGAGTAGCACTGTCCCTGCCTCTGCTCGATGCCGCCACTCCGGCATTTGCGCGCGCCGCAGCGAAGGATCGGCGTTCCGTGCCGCGACGCATGTTGGCCATCTGCAACAACCTCGGCGTCTTGCCGGAACATTTCTTCCCGGCAGAGGCGGGCTTCGACTACGCCACCTCGCACTATCTGTCGTTCTTGCAGGAGTTCCGCAAGGACTTCACCGTGTTCAGCGGCGTGTCCCATCCGAATGTCGACGGCGGGCATCCCTCGGACATCAGCTTTCTCACCGCCGCTCCGCATCCGGCGAGTGGTTCTTTCCGCAATTCGATTTCTCTGGACCAGCACGTCGCCGAGCACCTGGGCGGCCACACCCGCTTCCCATCGCTCACGCTGGCGGTCAACGGCGACCGCAGCCTTTCCTGGACGAGCTCCGGCGTGGCCATCCCACCGGAACAAAGTGCGGCCCAGGTCTTTCAGCAACTGTTTTTGCAGGGAACTCAGGACGAGGTAGGCCAACGGATCCGCGAGATCGATACGGGACGCAGCATCCTGGATACCATCTCGGGCCAGGCCCGATCGCTTCAGCAGCAAGTGGGCACCGCAGATCGCCAACGACTGGAACAATACTTCGGCAGCGTGCGCGACCTGGAGAGCCGCCTGCGCGCGGCGCGGGCCTGGGAGCGCAAGCCCAAGCCCATCGTCGATGAAGCCGCGCCGGTCGATCCTCCCAGCGCCGCGCAGTTCATCGCGCGGGTCGAGGTGATGTACCGGGTCGCGCGCTTGGCGTTTCAGACTGACTCGACGCGATCGATTACCTTGATGCAGAACGGCGTGGCCACGCCGGTCATGCAACTGAAGGGAGTGTCGATCCACGACGGATACCACAATCTCTCGCATCATGGAAAGTCGCCCGACAAGCTTGCACAGCTCCAGGCGATCGACGAAGCGCAGATGCGAACCTTGGGCGCCTTGCTACGCGACCTGAAGAGCGTTGAAGAGGGCGGCGAGTCGCTGCTGGATCGAACCATGGTGCTCTACGGTTCGAACCTCGGGGACGCGAACGCTCATGCGACGACGAACATGCCGATTCTGCTGGCCGGCGGCGGCTTCCGCCATGGGCAGCATCTCGCGTTCGATCGGGCCAGCAACTATCCTCTTCCCAATCTGTTTGTTTCGATGCTGCAGCGGTTGGGGATCAAAACGGACGTCTTCGCATCGGCGACCGGCGCCATGCGCGGCCTCGAGTTGACCGGATGAGGATGCGCACGCCAGCGACGTGCCGGGTGTTGCTGACGCTGGTCGCGCTGCTCGCGACCGGGACGCCGGCATGCAAAGCGGCGCAGCACGAGATCGACATCAACTTCGACCACGTTCCCATCCTGCCCGATCCGAAGAACGACGAGATGGTGACGCGCCCGGAGAGCTGGACCGACCAGGGGGTCGAGTTCACGCTGGCACGCCAACCGGCGCGGAGCAGTTCACGCGGGCGCTTGATGTTCTTTCCCCACCTCCCGTCGGGTCGCCATGGCATTTTGAACGCGATGGCGGACGAACAGGAAATCCCGGTTCGCGTTCGATTCCCTCGCCCCGCCTCGGCAGTGGCGATCGAGTTTTGGGCCTCGACCGGCGCCGCCGCACGCCTGGAAGCGTTCGACGCACACGACGCTGTGGTGGCGCGCGACGCGCTCGACGTCGTGCCGGGTCGCAAAGCGCCCGAGGAGCCGATTCCCATGTTCACGCTCACGGTCCGGGCACCGCAAATCGCGTACGTCGAGTTCAGCGGCCCCCGAACTGGGGAATTCCTCGCCGCGGCCGCGGTGCGCGTGACGCTCGCGGAATCGCCTTAGGATCGAGGCGCCGAGCGACGCTCTTCTGGACGCGAGCCCAAACGCCGACGCAGCGCCAGCCCCATCGTTGGCACGGCGAGCCGCGTTCAGCGGCCCCCGCCCCGGCGAATTCCTCGCGCCGGCCGCGGTGCGCGTGACGAAGAAGGCACCGGCCTCGACCGCGATTCGGTGGCCAACGCCTCTCAGCTCGCAACGCTCGATCGGCGATTGCTTCCGCGATCATTCTGGGCGCCTTCCGCCCACCGAGATGCAGGCCATTCTGCGTGGCGTCGACACCCTGCTCGGCCGGTAGTCAACGCCACCGGCGAGCACATTCGGTATGAGCAGCGACACGAGACGACGCGTCGGCCTCGACCGCTCGCGCGGCTACAAGGGATCGACGCCGTTCCGGGTCGTCGGCAGGCTGCCGATGAGATCGCGGACCCACGAGCGGTAGTAGACGGCACTCGGGTCGGCGACGAACCAGAACTCATCGATGCCATAGATCTGGCAGGCGATCTTGCGAGGCGCGCCGCCCCCGAGCGGCGCACTGAAGACGTCAGCGCTGGCGCGATGCCTGTCGGGTGGGTGAAGACGGAGACCGAGCCCGTCGCAAAGCTGTACTTGTCGAGCTTTCCGCCGGGTGGAACGCAGCGTAACGCTTCGGACCAGTAGATACCCGTAGCATCCGCCGCGTCGACGTCACGACTTCCTCCCACCCCCCGCCTTTGCGCGGCGGCGGATCGAGTCGCTGGTAATCCAGTAGATGTGCGTCGAGCTCATGGCGATGTCGCCGATGCGGCCCGTTGGGTCGAGCGCCATGATGCTCGGCGCTGGGCCTCCGGGACACGCTTCCGGCAGGGGAGACGGCGCGACGGGCGCCGGCGGCGGAAGCGGAGACGGTTCCTCGGTGAGCGCAGGTTCACAGTCGCTCCCGCACACCGTCACGGGTCCGACGGTGGCAATATCAGGACCGACCGCAGAGAGACCGATCAGCGCCTGATGCTCGTCGGGAAAGGCCTGGTTGACGGTACCCCGATGAGGCACCGAGGGCGCCTCATCTCCTCCGGCGCAGGCGGCGGCAGCTAGCAAGAGACAGAACAGAGGTTGAAGCTCGTGTTGCACGAGAGCTCCAGAGAGCAAGCGCCATGCCCATGCTCGAATACAAGGATCGTCGTGGCTTACCCCCATCGCCGTGCGCTGGATTGTGCCAGGCCTTGGCAGCCTTTGGCACAGCACATTGCCATCCCTGCGCTGCTTCTCGCTGCTCGGCGTGCTCAGAAGCTGCAGGCGTAGCAGGGCATCCCACCAACGCCTTCGCGTCGGCTTCGTCACGATGGGCGGGAAATGCTGCGACGCGGGCCCAGTACGGCCGTCCCTGAATGGGGGTTGCCGAGCGGTGCCCCTGGTGCCTGCAAATCTGGCCTGAGCATGACCCAACATCACTAAGGAATCCTGATTTGGTCCGCTTGCCTGGTGTCGTGGTCGCTAGTGTGGCTACCCGCCCTGGTGCACCTATCAATGACCTGGTATCGGGGCCGCAACCGCGTCTTCAAGCAGCTGCGCGATCAGGAGATCCGGCTCTACTATCGTTACTTCGCGCCGACCGAGATGCCGAAGGACGAGCCCCCCGCAAGCTACTTTGAACGGTACTTTGCGCACGTATACGGCCGTCGGCGATACGTCTTACCCCTGACGCTGCTGCTGGTCGTGTCGGGATGCGGGTTCTGCGCGGTCGCGGGCACGATCCTGGTCTGGCAAGGCGCCGACGCTTACTGGATCAGACCGGCGACCGCTACCGCGACGATGATGGTGCTGCCAGGAATCGCCGTGGCCAGCTTTCTCGGCGCGTTCACCTGGGTCGTGACGGACCAACTGCAGCGTCTCCGACGGGGAGACCTCACGCAGCACGACGTTGCGGTCTGTGTACTGCGCCTCCTGGTGGCAATTCCCTTTGGCTATGCGTTCTCGTCTTGGGCCGCAGAAAGCTTCGCGGTGCCCTTGGCGTTTCTGCTCGGCGCATTTCCGACCGGCGCGCTATCCAAGGCGGGGCAGCGCATCGTCACACGCAACTTCCAGCTCGGAGAAGATGAGTCGCGTATGGGGCTCGAGCTCGAGCAGTTGCAATCAGTGAGTCGCTCGAATGCTGAGCGCTTCCTGGAGGCAGGCATCAGCACGATTGCCGAGCTCGCCAACTCGGATCCCGTGGATCTCGCGCTCAGGACGAACCAGTCGTTCGACTACGTGGTCGATTGCTGCGCGCAGGCTCTGGTCTGGATCTATTTTACAGAAAAAGCCAAGCTCCTCGTCCGCTACTCGCTGCGCAGCGTGCACGAAGTGACCTGGCTGATCGAGCGCCTGGATGGGACGGATGTCGAACGGCGGACGCGGGCCCAGGCGGCGGTCGAGGAAGTCGCCCGAGCGCTCGAAATGGCGCCCTACGCGCTTCGCCATACGCTCGACCGCATCGTCGACAACCCGTTTAGCCGTTTTCTGATCGAGATCGGCGGCCATCGCACGCCGGTCGGCGCTGAAGCAGCTGCCTCGGCGAGGTCGGAGCCGCTCGCGCTCACGAGTGTCGACGTGCCCGAGAAGGCGGTCACGTCGTCGGCAGCGTAAACGCGCACCCAGGATCGATCGGGCTCGGTGACGCACGTCCGCGTGCGTCACCAGGATGGCCCTCCTGAGCGACCATCGAACTCATCCTGGTGGCGTTCGGCTCGCACATTGTCGAGCCCATGAAATTCGAGCGGAGGGCACGCTTCATCGCCGGCAGTGTCGTTCTGTTTTGCGTCGACAATCTGCGGATTCGCGTCGTGCAGCGCGCTGCGCTCGGATAAAACGCTGCGGTTTTGCGGTGAACGCCGGCGCCCCGGGAATGAGGATGATAGGCACGCTGCCTGTCGTGCAGCGCAGCGCTCGCGGGCGCGCCGCCGCGCCCGCGCAGAACGCCATTGCGACGAAGGCAAAGCGACGTTAGGCTGCTGGAATCGTTTCCAGGTTCTCCTGTTCACATCTAGGAGTTTGGGGCGCTTCTCGATGTGTCGAACTGCTCTCGACGCTCGGCTCATCTGCACCTGGCGCTTCGACTTGGCCCGCATCGAAAGGTTCTCCATCATGAAGCTTCGACGTACCTCACTGTCTGCTCCCCGCGGCCTTCGCCGAACGATCTCTGTTTACCACCTCGTGGGCGCCGCGCTGCCGCTCGCCCTGAGTGGCTGCTCGAGCGACGATCCTGTGTCGACGACACAGGCGTCGCCAGACGTCTCCATGTTGGCGCCCGCGCCGAACGCTCCCGCTGAAGCGCCTGCCGCCGAGGGCTCCAACGAAGAGAAAGCTCCGGTCATGGACGCCGTCACTCCCGTCGCCACCCCCGCAGAGGGCCAGCAAGTCACCGAGCTGGCCATGCCCGAGCCGGCGCCTGGTGGGGCCGCGGAGCCCAGCGGCGACCCAGGCGCGGTGGATACGCCCAGCGTTTCGCCGACGGCGGGTTGTGTCGGCCAAGCCTGGCCCACGGCCGATCCCACGCAGCCGGGGCCGTTCCAGGTGACCGCCGACAAGGGCGTCGGTCCCCAGGCGGGGATTGTCCCGGATCGGATCTTCGGCGAGCAGCAGCGGTTCAACATCTATCGCCCGAGCAATCTCGCGACCAGCGGGTTTTGCCACCCCATCTTGGTCTGGGCGAATGGGACCGGCGACAATCCCGAACAACGTCCGCCACAATGCATCGTCGAGCCCTCCACCAATACCTGGTGCGGCACCTATCCGGGGCTGATGAATCAGCTCGCCTCGCACGGCTTCGTGGTGATGGCTTCGCTCAGTACCGATACCGCGGCCGGCAATCCGCTGCCGACCATCACGGGCTTGGACTGGTTGCTCCAGCAGGCGGAAGACCCCTCGAGTCCGTACTTCCACCGCCTCGACACGACCCACATCGGAGCGCTCGGTCACTCGCAGGGCGGAGCGTCGACGAGCATTGCTGCTGCGGACCCGCGCATCAGCGCGATCGCGCCCATCCACGGTACCCGCGCACTCAACGGCCTCAACGGCCCAGCGCTGTTCATCTGCGGCGGACAGGACACGGTGGTTCCTTGTACCGGCGTGGCGAATACGTATCGCACGGTGACGGCGCAACCGGCGGTGTTCTTGAACAACCTGGCGGCAGACCATGGCAGCTGGCTGGGTATGGGCGGCAGCCAGGGCCCCACCTTCTTCGCGCTCACCGCCTGGTTCAGGGTGCACCTGATGAACGACGTGGCCAATCGCCGTTTCTTCTTCGGTGAAGATTGCGCGTTGTGCACGGACAGCCGCGTGACGATCGAGCGCAACAGCCTCATGAATCAGTAGCCGGGGCGCTCACGCTCGAACGCGACCTGACATGCGCCGAGAGACGCTCGCCGCCAGGTACCTGATGCACATTTCGCGGATTGGATCTCAGCTCAGCGTCCCCGCCCGAGTAGTCGCGCAGGAAGGCGTCAGGGCTGATGCCCGCCACGAGTCAGTAAAGGGGGCGGAGCACAGGGATACCTGAGGCTCCGCCGCGCTCCCCGCTGCAGCACACCCCGGCGTCTTTCTCGCGCAGCTCGATCTCGCAGGCTGCGGCCGCTCGAAGCAGGAGCAGCACTGCGCCCCGAGCCCCCGTAGAGCACCCCCCTCCGCGATCGAGGTCGCTCGCCTTCGCTGCCGAAGATGCGTAGGCACCCGGTCGAGCGAGCGGTCCCTCAGCGGCGAGCCAGGGGACGAGCGATCCATCGCTGGCGATCGTCGACGTCGAGCGCGGCTCGCGCCGGCGGGGTAAACGCCCAAGGCGGCCGCCGGGAGTCAGCGTGCCAGTAGGTTGGCAAGCGGGCATGTCTGAAGTGTGTCTGCCGGAAGCCCACGAACTGCGCGGCAAACCCATCAATCCCACTCGATCCCTGCCACGCCTGCGAGCGCGCCAAACGAGTACTCGTCCCAGACCTCCTCTGCTACGCCGTAAGGTGGCCCGTTGAGCCAGCTGGGGTCTGCCTCCACGTGCGGGTCGCTGATGCCCACTGCCAGAAACGTGCGCGTGCCCAGATCCGTCACCCGCCAACGCTGTTGCGTGGTGGGGTTCCTGAATTCTTGGCCAATTTTCATCCCCGGCCGCCGCGCAGTCACCGCCCAGATTTTCCGCAGCCGCAAACGGCTGTCAAGACATGGGAATCGCACGGGCAGGCGGGCTCGGCTTCCAACGACCCCGATTCGCGCCAGGATGAGCCCGTCTGCCGGCGCCGGGCTCTTAGGAGATTGAGCAGCTGGCACATGCTGGAGCCGCGCGCTGCCGTGAGGCAACGAGCCGTTCCCGGCAATCGACTCAAACGGCGGCCAGGTGTGCGGTATGCAAGACAATCCCTTCGAGAACGCCCGGTGGAACGCTGACGCTCCGCGAAGCGCAAACATACAGCCGCCATGCCGCAAACGCCAGCCACGCCAGCGCGTTGGGAACCGCTCACCGCTGTGGCCGAAGCGTGAGGCTATTCGGTGTCGTATTCGGCGGGGTCGGTATTCTGCCGGCTTGTGCTTCGCCGGCCGTCGCGCCCATTGCATCGCGGGATCGATCGCGGGGCGCCGGCGGCAGGTGGTCGCATCGGGAGAGGGAACTCAGAACGTTATTCGTCTGCTCGCCGCCGGATTCCGCGCTCTGCGTCCCATGGGAGTGGAGTGAGTGTGCGTGGTCGAGCGGAGTGGGCGGCTAGTGGTTGCGGCTACGTCGCCCGCCGCGTAACGTGTGTGTCGGGCGCCGTACGCCGCTGGCTGCCTGTGCGCGAAGGACGCGGGAACGATGGGAATGACCCTGTCCACCAGGAGCGTGAAAGCCGTTCAGATCATGGGAGCGCAGATCCTCGTCCTCGGTAGCTGCAGCAACGAGGCGGACAACCCCAGCACCGGCCTGCCCGCTGATGCGCTCCTCGGCGACCTCACGCTGGAACAGGCCACGCTCGGCTGCGAGCGCCTGAAGATGGCCGAGGCGCACCTGCTCGAGGGGGCCTCGACGCGGGAGCAGTGCACTGTGCTAGCGCTGTACGTGACCAGCGAGGAGGCAAGCTGTGCCGCTCAGAGAGACAGCTGCGTGCAGACTCCGGTGGAGAACCCGCCGCGGGTGGGCTCGCGCCTGCTCGAGCCCACGCGGAGGCTGGGCTGCGACGATCCCGGCGCCCGCTGGCGCGGCTGCGCAGCGACCGTCGCTGCGCTCGAGACCTGCATGGACGACCTGCTGGATGGGCTGGCGGATGCGGTGGACGACTTCACCTGCCGAGACGCGCCGATGTACCGGACCAGCTGCCTACCCCCGGTCGACCCCTACCGCGCGATCGACGTGATCGATCCCAGGACGAACATGCCCCCTCTGTGCGAGCTCGTGCCCGTGTCAGACGCTTGCTGGGCGCTCCAGGACCAATGCTCGAGCCTGCCGTTGCGGTGAGAGGGGTCCTCTTGTTTTCAGGGCCGTCAGTGTGTCGAATGACTTGCGCATGTCACAGGGCTCGTCGAACGCATACACGGTGAGTCCGCGTGGCAGCCCGATCACGCTAGCCTCCGCAACAGCTCCGCGACCCCTCCATGTCCAATCCGCGAACCCGCAAGCGACCACACTCGACGACCAACGCCGCCACCGGCTCGGCATCCGCTGCGATCGTGACCGGCACCAGCCGCCCACGTCGTCGCTCCGTTGCGCGCCAGTGTTGCAGGGTCGCCTGACGCGCCCCGAGCTCGGACGCAATCCGCGCCACCGTCTTGCCCGCCTCCGTGGTCTCGCTCGCATGTGCCAGCGCAGCCTCTCGGTGCTCGACTGGGTACCCGCCGCGCGTGGCGCGCTGGCCCTTCGCAACTTCTGTTTCCGCTCCCCAGTGTCCACGCGCCGACTCTGGCGCATCTGGCTTCCACCGTTAACGACGGGGCACGGCCACCCGCAACGGGGTGGCCTCGCATTCGGTGGACACGATTGCGACCAATTCGAACCGC
>JAICTU010000105.1 GCA_025936205.1 Polyangiaceae bacterium
ACCCGCAAGGCCACGCGGGCTCAGCAAGAAATCCCGCCGGCGCTGCGCCGCGCGGTGCTGCGCCGGGATGAGCGGCGCTGTCGCGTCGCCGGCTGCCGGAACGCCACCTTCCTCGATCTGCATCACATCCAGCCGCGCTCCGAAGGTGGCAGCCACTGCGCGGACAATCGCGTGACGCTGTGCTCGGCCCATCACCGTGCGTTGCACCGGGGCGAGCTGCGCGGCGCAGGCGGTGCCAGCGACGTTCGCGTGCTGCCGGGCGCGCTCGGCGCGCCGTTGGAAGGCGGCGCGTCGCATCCGCCCGCAGCGGCGCGCTCATCCTCGAGTTTGCTCGATGTCCCCGCGAAGGTGGCGTCTGGATTGTGCCAGCTGGGCTTTCGCGCGGCCGACGTCCACGCCGTGATCGCAGAGCCCCGCCAGCAGGGCGAGCTCGCCGCCGCCGCGCCGCAACAATGGCTCCGCGAAGCGTTGCAGCGCCTGCATCGAGCTCCTGCGCGCCATCGGTGAGGGCAGCGGCGCCCGGTGCCCGACAGTCCTCGGTTGCCGTCCGGCGTGATGCGAGCGCCAGGCGGCGCCATCCCAAACCGCCCCCGGCGCCCTGCGAAGCCCCCGCAGGCCGGTACGGGTGCTGTTCGAAGCCCCGAAGCACCCACCCCGCGGCCCCGAAACGACCCCGCGCGGCTTCGTACCATTTCGGCGCCCGTCGCCCCGAGGCTTCGCGCATCGCCGTGCAGATGAGGTCCGGCCAAAATCAAGGCGCAGAGCTCAGCGCTGGCGGCACGCGCGAGATGGGGCCGCGCCCGCCCCGCGACTCGGAATTGCCGGGTCGAGCGCGATAGATCGAGATGCCGCATCGGCGAGCAGGGCCCGACGGGTCGTGAACGACGATGCATCCGATGCCAGATACCGCGCGGTGTGGCCCACGAAGCTCGAAGTGAAGAGGATCGAGCCGCGCCGGGCCCGCTGTATCGCGGAGCCTGATGCTTGGCGCCCAGGAAGGCGCTGGTCAGATTGCTGCCCAGCGTATCCTCCCAGTCCGAGAGCGCCAAAGAGCTCGCATCGCCGAGTGCCGGCATTGTTGAACGCCACATCCAGACCGTCGCCAGCGCGAGCGCCTTGCCTCCCGAGCGGCGGACTCGCTCGGCCACGCTCGGCCACGGCCTCCCAACGCCTCCACTCGCCGGGTTGCGCCCGCAACTCTGCGAGCGGGGGCGCAGGTTCTAGAGCCGCAAGCGCGAACCGGTCACGTACAGATCGCTCACGTTCAGGGTCTGCCGGATCTGCTCCCGCGGCACTTGCCGGCACAGCCAGCGCCGCTCACGCTCGACGCGGGTATATTGCGGCCGAGGAAAGCGCAGTGCGGTCGCCAGTGTGCGATCGATGTCCGTCATCTGCCGCTCAGCCCGGCGCGCTTGCGTCGGCTGCCGGCTTGTCCACGGCGCGCCACAGGTACCAGGTCGCCACAGACCGGTACGGCCGCCAGCGCTCGCCGCGCTTCTCGACGTCTTTCTTCGACGGGAGCTCCTTCTTCCGGAACGCGACGCCGAAACCCTTGCGTACGCCGTAGTCGTCCAGGGGCAGCACGTCGGGGCGCCCCAGCCGGAAGATGAGCAGCATTTCCGCCGTCCAGCGCCCGATGCCGCGCACGTTCGTGAGCCGTTCGATGATGCTCTCGTCGTCCAGGCGCCGCACCTCGGCCAGCGTCGGCAGCTCTCCGGACTTGGCCTTGCGCGCCAGGTCCTGCAGCGAGAGCACCTTGGAGCGCGAGAGCCCCGCGGAGCGCAGCCGCTCGTCCCCGGCGCGCAGGATCTGCTCGGGGGTGAGCCCTTCGCTCGTGTCGCGAAACAGCGCGCACAGGCGCGCGAAGATGGTCGCTGCCGCCTTGCCGGTGAGCTGCTGGTACACGATCGCCTGCGCCAGGGCGCCGAACACGCTCGGGATGCGCTGGAGCTCCAGGCGGAAGGGACCGACCTTGTCGATCAGCCGCGCGAGTACCGGATCGCTCGCGCGCAAGTGCTCGAGCGCCGCCTCGGGGTCGAAGCCGAAGGCTGCCTCCACGTCCGTGAGCGAGGTGCCGCTACGAGGCGCCTCCAGTGCGAGCAAGCGCAGCTTGGTGCTCACGCCGCCGTTGGCGGTAAAGCCACCCGGCTTGCCGTTCGCCGCGAACACGCGGTGGCAGGGTACGACGATGGGGAAGGGATTGCGCCCCAGCGCTTGCCCCACGGCGCGCGCCGACCCCGGCGCGCCGAGCTGCGCCGCCAGCTCAGCGTAACTGAGCTTGCTGCCGGGAGGAATGCGCCGCGCGTGCTCGTAGACCCGGCGATGGAACGGTGGCACCGCGTCCATGTCCAGCTCCAGCTCGGATAGATCCACCGCTTCACCCGAGAGCAAGCGCGTGATGGCAGCCACCGCGCTCTGCACGAACTCGGGCGGTTCGCCCTCGCTGACGCCCTTCATGCGCTCCCGCACACGGGCGCGCGTCGCCGACTCACGGCCCTCCGGCAGCTGCAGCAAGCGGATGCCGCCCGGCCCCCAGGCGATACCGCAGCGGCCGATCGGGGTTTCAAACAGCGTGTAGAGACGCTCGCTCATGGCGCCATCACTGCGCCGGGCTGGGTTCGGCTTTGTCCCCGTTTTGCGCTCGCGGTGCCGCGCTCGTGCCGGGGCGCGGCCTGGGTGCCGGCGGCGCTGGAGTGGGTCGCGGCGCCACTTCGTGTCCCGTGCTCTCCTGCGGGAAGGTGGGCGGCGAGGGGTGATTGGGGTCGCCCGGGCCGCCTGCGAGCGCCATCACGCAGCCGGGGAAGCTCGCCTGATCGTTGCTCGCCTTCTCGCAGGCCTCGGGCTCGAAGTACCAGCGACCCGTCTCCAGCTGGATCGACTGCGCATCGACGCCGCGCATATGGAACTCTTGATCACAGCTCCAGTTGCGCTCGTCCGTCGGCTTGCTCGTGTCGTTCGGCAGCGGGCCATACACGCGGATCTCTTCCGCGCCCTGCCAGTAGTGCACTGCCAGCGGCAGCTGACCGTGCTCGCCGCGCCGGCGCCAGGTGCCCATCGGGCTGCCCGGAGCGGCGGGCTCGAATTGCCACGCCTGGCAGCGCGCGGAGCCCGGCACCTTCCAGTAAAAGGTGCGCCGCTCGCGTTGCAGCGCCGCCAGCGTTTCACCGGGCAACGCCTGACACAGATAGTTGAGCAGGCGCTCGTTGGTCACGACCTGGTCGAAGGAGAGCGCCTCGGAGGCGTAAGCCCCCGCGAACTTCTCGTCAAAGGCTTCGACCTCTTGCAGCACCTTCTGCAGCGGACTGAGCCCGAAGCTCGCGCCACAACGCTCGTCGCGCATGAACTCGAACGGCACCGAGCCCACTGCCGCAGCGCCTGCGCGCTGCTCGGCCAGCAACAGATCGCGCAGCCCGGCGGCATCCAGCTGACTGCACTGGCAGCTCGGCAGAGCCTGCAACAGGGCCGCACGCAGCGCGGGCCAGCGCTGGCTCGGATCGCCCGGCGGAACGCTGTCCACCGCGGAGAGCAGCTGCGGGCAGCGCGCCAGCTCTGCATAGCCGTGGCGCGCCAGCTCCCGGCGCCTGGCTGGGTCGCCCTCGCTGCGCAGCTGCTCCGCAGCGCTGCCGCTCGGCGGAGGCGCAGCGCCCTGGGGCGGCGGCGACTGAAACACCAGATGCAGGTCGAAGCCGCGCGGGATGGCGCGCAGGTACTTGCGCAGCGTCTGTACGTCGGTGTTGGCGGATACCGCCAGGTACAGCAGCGTGTGACCGACCTCCAGCCCCGCCGATTCGCGCAGCCGGCGCTCCAGCTCGCTGATGCGCGCGGCCGTGTCGGCGCCGTCCAGCGGGGATCCATCGAGCAACACTGCGTCGTCGCTGATGTCCACGACGCGTCCGCTGCCGATCACACCGCCCAGCGACGCCACGGGTAGATCTGCGCGCCCGCGCACCGCGAGGCCCTTGTCGGGCAGGGCTTCGAGCAGCTGGATCAGCCGCGTCTGGTTCGCCTGGCAGACCTCTGGGCTCTCGGCGACGTTCGCGCCGCCGGGATGCGTTCCACTCTGGCACGCGCTGATCAAGACAGCGGCGAGGGCCGCGCAGCGCGCGACCCCGAGCCTCCAGCGTGAGCTCACGGTTTGCCCTTGGCCAGTCGTTGCGCAGCGAGCACGTTGCTCGGCTGCGCCTTGCGAGCTGCCGCCCAGGCGTTCTTCGCTTCTTGCTTCTGCCCGTTGTCGAACAGGATGTCGCCCAGCAGCAGTTGCACGCGCGCATCCTTGGGGAAGGCGTTCGCTGTCCGCTCCGCCCAGGCCAGCGCCGCGCGCGGCTGATGCAGGCGGCGCAGCGACTCGGCCAGGCCGATGCCGGGCGCGTAGCTGCCCTTGCACTCGGGCTGCGGAGAGCCTCCGCAAGAGTTCAGCACCAGGGAGCGGCGGAAAAGAGCGCATGCCGCAGCGTAACTCGAGCCGCCCAGCAAGCGATCGCCCAACTTGCGATAGAGACCGGCCAAAGAGCGCATTCGCTCTTCGTCCGTGCCAGGACCGGGATTGGCGCGCAGCCACACGCGACGGCTGCCCGGAAGGTCGCCAGCGATCACCAGTGCATCACCCTGGATGCCGAGCAGTGTGGGGTCCTCGGGTTTGCGCGCGAGCGCTCGCTGGATCGAAGCCTGCGCCTGGCTGCTGTTACCGAAGCGCAGCGCCAGCTCCGCCAGGGCTTGCTGCGCCTGACTGTTGGAGGGGTCGTGTGTCGTGGCCCGGCACAGGAGGCTCTGAGCCTTTTCGTTGTTGCCCTTCATCAGCTCGGAGCGCGCGGCCTTCAACAAGCGCACGGCCTCCTTGGCCTCCTTGGCAGCATTCTTCCTGGCCTTGGCCTTGGCCACCGGCGCTCGCTCGGGGCAGCTCGGCCAGGGCTCGTAGTGTTCCAGCGCAAACAACTGGGCCAGCTGACGGTCATCGAGCTGCGGCGAAGCAGTGGCGCCAGGCGCTGGCGCATCGTCCGCGGCTTCGGGTGTCTCACCCTGGGGAGCCTTCGCGCCTTCTTCGGCGTCGGCCGCCGGCGCTGGAGCGGCGCTCGGCGCTGGAGCGTCGTGCCCCTGCAGCTCGGCCTGGGCCGCCTCCGGCGCGGGCTCGCGCTGGACCGCCGCCACGTTCTCCAGCTCCAGCGCGGCACTCGGTGCGGGGCGGCGCAGAAAAAGCACGATCACGATGGCGCTCGCCAGCGCAACGCAGGCTGCAGCGCCTGCGAACACCGTACGGCTCAGGCGCGAGCCACGGCGACCGAGCGCGCTCTCCCAGCCGCTGCGGGGGCGTACCACGCGCGCGGAGGGCGACACGCGGGGCACGAGCTCTTCGGGCGCCATGGCAAAGGTGGGCTCGTAACCCTGTAGCGAGGGAATTCCGGCGGGCAGGGAGCGCGAGCCGGGCGCCATGCTCCCACCGCTGGGGCGCGTCGAGGGCCGTGCGCTGCTGGGGGGTGGGGATACATAGGTGTGAGAGACCGGCGCGGTGGACGTGTGTTGTCCCGACGGCGCGACGGGGACGGGAGGGGCTCCCGTCGATGACGCCGCCACGGACGGCAGCGTCGACGGCTGTGGTAGGCCCGGGTCGATCAGCGCGGGCTGCGCGGTCGCCGTCACCGTGGGCTGAGTCGACGACTGCGGCAGTCCAGACTGCAACAGGCCGGGCTGCGGCGCCGCCGGTTGCGCCGCGGCGAACGGGCCCGGCGTGATGTTGGTGAAGGGTAGCGTGGCGGAGAGGGCGGGATGCGGCGGCACGCCGACGCCCGCCACCGTGCGGCGTCCGGCCGCTTGCGGAACGATGGGCACGGCGGGCGCTGCCGAGGGCGCCGCCGACGCCTGTCGAGCCGCAGCGGCCGCAGCCGGCATCCAGTCCTCGCGCGGCTGCTCGCGAATGGTCGCGTCGTTCTCCTCTTCCTCTTCGCTGTTCACGCTCTCCGGAATGGGAGGGGGCTCGATGTAGGACGGGGTCGGCTTGCGTGCCGAGGCCGGCGGCTTCGCCTCGCGAGGTTCCGCTGCCTGCTGGGCCTCGTTCTTCGTGGCTTCAGCCGGGGCGGCTGCTTGCTTCGACCGTTGCGGGGCGGCGGGCGCGGAATCCTTCGCCACGGCAGTGGCCTGCGCCGCGAGCTTCTTCTCCGAGCGCGGCGCGCTCGCCACGGCCTGCGGAGAAGCAGAAGCGGCCCCGCCCGTGCCGAGCATGGTGCGCGACAGGCCTGCCGCCGCCGCGCGATCCTGAGGCCGCGGCATGCTGAAGGCGGCGGAAGATTGCTTGGACGCAGCGGCGACGTGCGCCGAGGACAACTTGGATGAAGCCGGCTCCGAGCCGCGCTCGGTCTGGGCATCGCTGCGGGACGAAGGCGCGGCCGCGGCGCGCCGGCTGCTCTGCCCCGGGGCGACCGTCTCCTGAGGCAGCTCCAGCTCCGGCAGCGACTTCGAGCGCACCGCTGCGCTGCGCCGGTCGAGTCGTTGCCCCGACAGCTTGCTCACGAACTGCGCCACCTGCTCCTGCGTGGCGATCTCCTGCCCGCAGCGCTTCAGCTCCTCCAGCAGGGCCGCGGGGGTGCTGGGCCGCTTCGAAGCGTCCGCCGCGAGGCAGCGCTCGACCAGATCGAGGAGGCCGCTCGACACCTTCTGATCGCTGCGCAGGCTGCTGCCCAGACTCGGCAGGTTGTGCTCCAGCAGCTTGCGCTCGATCGTGGCGCGCGAGCCCGACAAGAGCCTGCGTGCGGCGAGCAACTCCCACAGCATTGCCCCACAGGCGAACACGTCTGACGCCGGCGTCAGCGGCGCGACGGCGTGCACCTGCTCGGGTGCCGCGTAGCCTAGCTTCGCCGTGTTGAAGCCGACGCCGTCCAGCAATGCCGCGCAGCTCGCCACCAGCGGATCACACAGGCAGGCGTCGCCGGCGCGCGTCACCAGCACGCTGTCGGGCGACAGCCCACCATACGGCGAAATGCCGCCCGAGCTGGTGCTGGCGTGCAAGGCACTGAGGCCCTGCAGCAGATCGCTCAGGATCTTCAAGCTCACGCCCGGCGGAAAGGTCAGGCCACGCAAGTTGGCCCACGACTGCAGCGAACGCAGGGGTTCGGCTTCCGTCTGATCGTGAAGGACCGAGAGCTCCTCGCCTTCCTCGATCACCTCCGTCGGTGGCAGCAGATTCGGATGGTGCAGCCCGATCGCGGCTCGCCCCGCATCCGCGACGTGCTGGCGCGCCTCGCGCGGGGTGTCCGCCGGCAGCTGCACGCGGCGCAACAGCAGCGCCTTGCCCGGCTCGCCCTGGCGCTGGTCGAGCACGATCCAGAGGCTGCCCAGGTAGCTCTGGGCCACCCGTTGCACCGAGTGAAAGCCTCGAATGGCGATGCGATCGCTGTCTGCGGGGACGCCCACAGTGAAGAAAACGGACCCGACTTGTAGAACCCTAAGCGGAAGTTAACGTGGACCTGCCCGGGTAGCGGCTTTGGCCAAAGAGCCGTTGCGCGCCATTCCGGGGCATCCGAGCGCTTCCCCATACCACCGAGGGGTGTTCAAGCCAGCGAGTCGACAGCCGATCTGGAGCAACGTGGGGCGACCCGAACGTCTATCGTGGATTTCGGAAGCACCTCTGTGGGCAGACGAGCTTCAGCACGTTCTCGTGGTCGCAGAGCAACCCGCGCAGCGGCAGGAGTTGATGCAGCTGTGCATGGGGGAGGGCTATCAAGCGTCCCCGGTGGCCACACCGGAGATGTTGTTGTCGCACCCCAAGACGGGCGTCGATCTGATCCTGATGGTGCTCGAGGGCCACGGACGGAGCCTCGACCTGTGCGGCGAGGTGCGCACGATGGAAGCGTTCCGCAGCGCCTCGATCATGTTGATCGCCCCGACCGCGCCCGAGCCCGAGCAAGCCGCCGCCGCGCTCCTCGGCGGCGCCGATGACTATTGCTCTTTCGACCAACGCTTTCGTTGCGAGCTGCGCGCGCGCATCCGGGTGCACCTGCGCAACAAGCGCATGCGCGACGCCGTCGAGCGGCTGCGTGGCGAGCGCAACAACCTGCGCACCAAGGCCAGCGTCGACTCCCTCACCGGCGCCCTGGCGCGGCGCGCGCTGTTCGACGCCGTGGAAAAGGCCCTGAAGGCGGGCAACCCCTTCGCGGTCCTCTTCGCCGACATCGACTTCTTCAAGAAGGTCAACGACACCTATGGTCACCAGGTCGGTGACCTCGCGCTGCAGCGCGTGGCCGAGACGCTGTCCCGCGAGCGCCGCTCGGGCGATGTGTGTGGCCGCTACGGCGGCGAAGAGTTCGTGCTGGTCGTGAGCAATGTCTCTGCGCACGAAGCCCAGCGCGTGGCCGAGCGCCACCGGCGCGCGGTGGCCGGGCTGCGCCTGGCAGCGCTGGGTGGCCCCGAGCGCATCACGATCAGCATCGGCGTCGCAGTGTTCGATCCCGAAGCGCCCGATCCCTCGGTGGCCTCAATTGTCAGCCGGGCCGATGCGGCGCTGTACCGTGCGAAGCGCGCGGGCCGCGACTGTGTGCTGATGGCCGAGCCGTACACGGTCGGCAAGGAAACGAGCGACGAGCTCGCCATTCGCCAATGGCTCGAGGAGAAGACTCCATGACCTACGAGATCAATGTCCAGATTTCCAAGCACCTGCTCACGCCGCTGACGCAGCCGTCGGCGGTCAGCATGACCGAGGCCGCGCTGGTGCAGACGCTGGAGGGCGGGCGTGCGGCGCTGCCCCTGCTGCCGCAAGTGGCGCAGCAAGCTCTCGAGCTCGCGAACAACCCCGACAGCACCGTGCGCGAGTTCTCGGAGCTGATCATGAAGGATCCGCCGATCGCGGCGCGCTTCCTGGCCACGGCCAACTCCGCGCTCTACTCCCGCGGCCAGACCATCCGCAGCGCGCAAGAAGCGGTGGCGCGCATCGGCCTGGCCGCTTCGCGCGATCTGGTGTTTCAGGTCGTCTACGCCGCGACGATGACCGGGCTCAAGCACTTCCACAACGAGGTCCAGGCCTCGTTCCGGCGCAGCGTATTGTGCGGAGTGATCTGCCGCATCGCCGCGCCGGTGCTCGGCCTCGACATCTCCGATGCGTATCTGTGCGGCCTGCTCCACGACATCGGTGAGTCGCGCGTGTACCGCATCCTCGACGAGAGTAAGAGCGTCCCGAGCGGTGAAGAAGCCGCCCAGCTGGTGAACAAGTACCATCCCCGCGCCGGCGCGGAGCTGGCCATGCGCTGGGCACTGCCCGATGACATCGTGCAGGTGTGCCGCCGTCACGAGGAGAAAGAGCCGCCGCCCAACGACCGCCTGCGCCTGGTGCGCCTGGCGGATGTGCTGGCTCCGCGCATCGAGGAGGCCACCAAGGAGCCTGCGCCGCTCGCGGGCTCGGGCATCGAGCAGCTCGGCGTGTCTCCCGATCTGGCTCAGACGATCATCGATCGCGGCCTGTCAGCCGCCGCCCGTCTGTAAGGCGCTGTGTCCGGCGTCCGTGGGCAAGGGCGCCGTCCGGCGCTACAATCCGGCTCATGGACGCAGACGCTTTGCGGCAGCTACAGGCCCCTCTGAAGGCGCGCTACAAGGAGCAGCCCGAGCAGGGTCGCGTGACCCTGCGCGCTCGCGGCACCGTCGACCAGGCGAGCCTCAGTTGCCGGATCGAGGGCGGCAAACCCGGGGTTCCGGCGGGCCTGCATCCTGCCGCCGGCGGCGGCGGCTCTCTGGCGTGCTCCGGGGACATGCTGCTCGAAGCTCTGGTCGGCTGTGCCGGCGTCACGCTCGCTGCAGTGGCGACCGCGATGAGCATCGAGCTTCAGGACGCTCACATCACCGCGGAAGGCGAGGTCGACTTCCGCGGCACCCTGGGCGTCGTCAAGGGCGTGCCGGTCGGCTTCGAATCCATCCGGGTGATCTTCGAGCTGCGCGGGACGGCGGCGGACAAGCTCGCGAAGTTGGTCGAGCTCACGGAACGCTACTGCGTCGTGTTTCAGACGCTGGCGAAACCACCGGCGATCGAAGTGCGCGTTCAGCCGACCTGAAGCTCGCGTGGCCCGGCCGGGTCAGCCCGGCACCGGCGCGTTCTCGCGCACCAGCCCCGCGCTCTTTAGATCACGCCACAGCGCGTTCGGGATGTGCTGGCTCATCAGCTCGAAGTTCTGGCGGATTTCGGCTGCCGAGATCGCGCCGATCACCACGCTCGATACTTTGGGGTGTGCGAGCGGGAACTGGATAGCTGCCGCCGCCAGGGGCACGCCGTGGGCACGGCACACCTCGTCCAGCTTGGCCACGCGCTCGCGCACGGCCGCCGGCGCGTCCGCGTAGTTGTACTTCGAGCCCTGTTTCGGCCCCGAAGCGAGGATGCCCGAGTTGTACACGCCGCCCGCCAGCACGCCGATGTCCTTTTGCTCGCACAGAGGCAAGAACTCGTCGAGCGCGCCCTGCTCGAGCAGAGTGTAGCGCCCCGCGAGCAGCATGCAGTCGAAGTCACCTGCGCGAGCGAAGCGCGCGCACATGTCCGACTCGTTCACGCCCACGCCGATCGCCTTCACGTCACCGTTCTTGCGCAGCTCGAGCAACGCCCGGTACGCGCCGGACATCGCCTCGTCGAAGCGACGATCCGCGGCCTCGCGGCTGCCGTGCGTGTGCACATCCACGTCGTGGATCAAGAGCACGTCCACGCGCGCCAGCCCCAGCCGCAGCAGCGATTGCTCGAAGGAGCGCATCGCGCCGTCGTAGCTGTAGTCGAGCACCTGATTGAACTCGAGCCCGCCCGCCCAGTTGCCCCGATCCGCGTGGCCCGGCGCGGCCTTGTAGTGGCGCCCCACCTTGGTCGAGATCACCAGGCCGTCGCGCGGCCGTTGCCGCAACTCGTGACCCGTGCGGTGCTCTGCGAGCCCGCCACCGTAGAGCGGCGCCGTGTCGAACAGGCGCAGCCCGAGCTCGTAGCCGGTCTTCAACATGGCGATCGCGTCGGGCTCCGGCACGCGCTGGTACAGATCGCCGAGCGGCGCAGTGCCCACGCCGAGGGCCGTGACTTGCAACGGTGAGCTGCCGAGTTTGCGCAGAGTGAGCGGGGTAGGGACGGTCATCGGGTAGTCTCCGGGGGCGGCACGACGCCTTTGCGAAGGATCAGGTTGCCGTAGAAGGCGCGCTCGCCCGTCGCGAACACGGCATAAGCCGTCTTGGCGAGGGCGTAGAAGGCGAAGCGCTCGACGGCCGCGATGCGCGGCGCCCCCGGCACCATGCCATCGATCAGGAGCTGCATCTCCCGGACGATCGGCGGCACCGCATCGGGCTTGCCGACGACCTGCATGCTGACCAGCGGCATCGGTTCGAAGTCGTCGACCGGCAGCACTCCGAGCACGGCGCGCAACGCCTGCGGCAGGCTCGCGCCATCCATGCGCACCAGCCGCTGCGCCGTCGAGCTGGCGGGATAGTTGGCGTCTCCCAGCACCAGCAGGTCTCCGTGACCCATCGCCCGCAGCGTGGCGAGCGCCTCGGGCCCCAGGAGCGGATCAGTGCCGAGCAACATCGGCTCGCAGCTTAGAGACCCCCAGCGGCGTCGTAAAGCTGCTGCCGGGGGCTCAACCCGCTTGACTTCTTGCGGTTTATTGCCGGTCTGGGCTGCCGCGCAGCTGTGCCGAGCCCGGACCGAAGGTCATGGCCCGCAGCAGATCCGATTCCGTGAAGGGCACGTTGCGCTTGCCGCACTCCAGGGCGCCCTTGATGATCTTTACCAACTCCGACGTCGGCAGACGGCTCGTCAGCTCCTCCACCAAGTTGCTGTCCATGTTGCTCTCCTGGTCGGGGTTCACTCAATAACTCCAGGCTCGAGATTTGGGCAAGACGCGCTCCTCGATCGCCGCTGATTCGCTGCGGAACAATGGGAGCTCGACTGTGAAAGTGAGCTCGCTGCTCACGTCTCGCCGGGTGTGGGCGAGTGTAGCGTGCGCCCGTGTTTCATGCCCTGATCGCTCGCAAGTCGAGTGTCCCCATCAGCGACGGAAGCGTGCCGTTCGGGTGCGTTGGCAAGCGCGATCGACAGGGCGGTCGAGGATGCCGCGGCGATTGTCGTCGCCGCGGAAACCTGTTCCAGCCAGCGCGGACGGGCCGGTGGCCACCAGCGCCGCAAAGTCGGTCTAGGTGCCGATTTTCATTGGCAAGCTCGGGGGCGCCCCCTATGTGCCACGGCGGTTCTCTCGAAAGGCTTACCGATGGCTGGTTCTGGCGCCCTCCAAGAATATCTCCGCAGCACAGCTCCCGATCGAGTCGACACTGCCTTCGTGGCGTATCTCGCGTCCCTGACCGAGGTCGCGACGGTGGCGCCCGATGTGGCCTCCGCCATCGTGCACGAGCTGGGGGACCAGCGCCGGAACCTGAAGCTGATCGCCTCCGAGAATTACTGCTCGCTGGCGACCCAGCTGGCGATGGGCAACCTGCTCACCGACAAGTACGCCGAGGGCTTTCCCGAGCATCGCTTCTACGCCGGCTGCGCCAACATCGACGCCATCGAGGCGCGCGCCTGCGAGGAGGCCAAGCAGCTGTTCGGTGCCGCTCACGCCTACGTCCAGCCCCACAGCGGCGCGGACGCCAACCTGATCGCCTACTGGGCGATCCTCGAGACGCGCGTCGGCGTCCCCGGTTTGGAGAAATTGGGCGAAAAAAACCCGGCACAGCTCTCCCCCGAGAAGTGGAACCAGCTGCGGCAAGAGCTCGGCAACCAGCGCCTGCTCGGCCTCGACTACTACTCCGGCGGCCACCTCACGCACGGCTACCGCTTCAACGTCTCGGCACGCATGTTCGACGTGCACAGCTACGCGGTCGATCGCGAGACGGGCCTGCTCGACTACGCCGCGATCGAGCGCCAGGCGCGCGAGGTCAAGCCCCTGATCCTGCTCGCCGGCTACAGCGCGTACCCGCGCCGCATCGACTTCAAGCGCATGCGCCAGATCGCCGACGCCGTGGGCGCCGTGTTGATGGTCGACATGGCACACTTCGCGGGCCTGGTCGCCGGCAAGGTCTTCGAGGGGGACTTCGATCCCGTCGCGCACGCGCACGTGGTCACCTCCACGACGCACAAGACGCTGCGCGGTCCGCGCGGCGGCCTCGTGCTGTGCACCGATGAGTTCAAGGAGCAGGTCGACAAGGGCTGCCCGCTCGTGATCGGCGGCCCGCTGCCGCACGTGATGGCCGCCAAGGCGGTCGCGTTTGTCGAAGCCCGCAAGCCCGAGTTCCGCTCCTACGCTGCGCGCATCGTCGAGAACTCGCGCGCGCTGGCCCAGGCCGCCATCGACCAGGGCATGACGGTAGCGACGCGCGGCACCGACAACCACCTCTTGCTGATCGACGTGCGCCCCTTCGGCCTCACCGGGCGCCAGGCAGAGAGCATCGTGCGCGAGAGCGGCATCACGCTGAACCGCAACTCCTTGCCCTTCGACCCCAACGGCCCCTGGTACACGAGCGGCTTGCGCGTCGGCACTCCCGCCACGACCACGCTCGGCATGGGCACGGCGGAGATGAAGGAAATCGCCGCCATCCTGAAGCTCGTGCTCTCGAACTCCAAGCCCGACACCACCGCGTCGGGCCCGAGCAAGGCCAAGTACACGATCGCTCCCGCGGCGCTGAACGAGGGCAAAGCCCGCGTCGCCGCGCTGCTCCAGAAGTTCCCCGTCTACCCGAACCTGGACCTGCGCCTGCTCGAACAGCACTTCGCCCGCTGAGCGCCAGCCAGCACCACAAAGCGAAACTGGGGTTGGGCTCGGCGCCACAGCGCCCCGCTCAACCCCAGTATGTGCCCACCGCCCGCCGCCCTCCCGCTTCGCCCAGCTCGGGCCGCAGAGAGGGCTCATGCTAGCGCCGGCAGGCGCCCACTGGGCAGCGAGCCCTGGCCCCCCGATTCCTTCCTGCTCAGTGCTTGCGTTGCTGATCCAGCGACCACTGCCCGGCGCCGAAGAAGGCGAAGAACACGAGCATGATCAGTACCAGCGCCGAAAACTCCAGCGACTGGTTCTGGCTCGCGAGGTCTGCGTGCGAGTGATACATCACCAGCGCGCCGAACACCGGCAGTACCTGGATGGCCGCCGCCCAGCGCGTGAACAGGCCGAGCCCGAGCAGAGCGCCGCCAGCGATGTGTCCCACCGCGATCAAGCGCGCGACGAGCAGCGTCACGTCGCCCACGGCGAGCAAGTTGCCGATCCAACCTGGATTCAGCAAGAACAGCACCCCGCGCACGGTCAGACCAATGCCGAGGTAGATGCGAATCAGATCAAAGCCGCGTTCCGGTGTGAGATGCCGCAGCAGCGGACTGGTGGTGGTCGCGTTCATGGTCTTTTTCTCACCTGCAGGCGTGCGGGGTGTGCCCGCAGAAGTGGGCAGGTCTCTCGCTGGTGTCGCTTCGCGCTGACTCATGCCCCAAGAGATTGTCGAAACAGGTCCCGATAACATCCATACTTGCACTCGTGGGAAACATTTCCAAGCGGCGCGCCGCTTTTCTGCAGGTTCAGCGGCTTTTCGCTGCTTGGGCTGCGATCGAGTCCCACTGGCCGAGGCATACATCCTCCGTCGATTCCAGCGCCGGCGGTCTGCGCGAGCGTTCCAAACCCGGTCGTGGTCGAGGCTGCCCCGCCGGGCCTCCCGGGGCCGAGCGCGTGTAGGCAGCGGTAACGCACTCGAAACCCAAACCCCTACACGCCGTTCGAGGCAGTGGGCAGCGGCTGCCCTGTCCCCGATGAAGCCCGTCGGCGCGCGGGCGCCAGTGAGGGCCGGTTCTTGCGCTCGCTCGCAGGTGTTGCACGTGGTGTTACACGAAGCCCGCCTCGCGGACATCTCGTTACCAATCTCGTGCGGTTTCTGGCGGGCCCAGAGCCGCTGAACTAGAGTGGTTTGTTTCAGCAGAGGAACACGCGACACTATGCCCCGAGATGCACATCCTGCAGTCGGGGGGGGAAACGCAGTTGAACCGGAGCGCACCAGAGCAGAAGAGCAGCGTTCTTCTGCCAGCACGGTGGCTCGCAGCTTGGCCCGCGCGGAACGAGGCGCCGAGCGAGATACGCTGATCGAGGGCCTTGCGGGTCCGCCAAGGCCATCCGAGCCGGTGCAAGCAGGGCCGGTATCCCGGCGCGCCGTGCTGTTACGCACCGACCGCCGCGGCTGCGGTCAGCTGATCGCGCTGCCGTTCGGCAGGTTGCGCCTCGGGCGCTCCTGGGACGCGGAAGGGCGCGTCGACGACGACTCCGTCAGCCGCCTGCACGCCGAGATCAGCGTCGATCAGGGAACGTTCTTCATCCACGATCTGGGCTCCGCCAACGGCACGTTCCTCGACGAGGAACGCGTCACGCGGGCGGCGCTGCGCGACGGCAGCCTGGTGCGGCTCGGCGGGCGCGTCACGTTCCGCTTCTCCGTGATGGAAGAAGACGAGCAGCGGGCGCTCAGCTCACTCCAGGACCTCGGCCACTGCGACCCGCTCACGCGCGTGTATAATCGCCGCCACCTGGAGCAGCATCTCGCTGCGGAGTTGGCCTTCGCCGAGCGCCACTCCAGCTCGATCTCGCTGATCCTGCTCGACATCGACTGTTTCAAGGCGGTCAACGATCGGCACGGACACCTGGTTGGTGATCTGGTGCTGGAGCGCGTGGCGGAGGTGATCTCCGGCCAGATCCGCGTCGAGGACATGCTGGCGCGCTACGGTGGTGAAGAGTTCATCATCGTGCTGCGCGAGACGCCGGTCGGCGGAGCCGAGGTGCTGGCAGAGCGCATTCGGCGGGCGGTCGCTGAAGCGTCGATCGAGATCTCACCGGAGCAGACCTTGTCCGTCACGCTCAGCGCGGGCTGTGCCTCGCTCGCTTGCGCCTCCAGCATGGGGGCAGGGCAGCTGCTCGAGATCGCGGATCGGCGCCTGTATCTTGCCAAGCAGCAAGGTCGCAATCGTGTGATCGGCGCGCTGCCGCGCCTGCGCTCGGTCCCGCCGCCGGCCGACGCCCCGCAGGACGTCGCGCCCGAGCCCCACGAGCACGAGCCGTCCTCTGGAGTGCACGAGCTCGAGCGCATGGCGCGCGCATTTGAAGAGCTCTCACCGGAGCTCCAGCTGGTGGTTGGCCTGCATTTCCAGGAGAACTGCAGCTTCGCCGAGATCGCGACCATCCTAGACAGTACCGAGGAGCGGGTGTGCGCTCTCTACGAGCAGGCCCGCGCAGAGCTGCGCCGATCCGCTGCGTGAGCGCGCCCCCGGCGCTCGAGCAGGCTCAGTCTCGCTGGAAGATCGCCAGCGTCTCGATGTGCTCCGTGTAGGGGAAAGCGTCGTAGCCGACCGCGCGCACCAGCTTCAGGCCCGAGGCGAGCAGCGGTTCTGCGTCGCGGAGCAGCGAACCCAGGTCGCAGCTCAGGTACAACAAGCGGCGTGGCCGGCGCTCGCCCAGGGCATGCAGCACCTCCGGCTCCAGCCCCTTGCGCGGTGGGTCGACGATCACCACGCTCTCGGGCTGGATCTCGGGGCAGGCTGCCGGCGCCGGACCCGGCACGACGCGGACGCGGGAGCGCTGGTCGTCGGGCAGCTCGCGCAGCCCCAGAGCCAGGCCCTCCAGCGATGCGGGACTGAGCTCGTTGAACACCAGGCTCGCGCAGCGCGCCGCCAGGCCCAGCCCGATCGCTCCGCAGCCCGCATACAGCTCCACCAGCTCGCTTCCAGGCGGCACCTGCGCGTGGATGCGCGCTACCATGCGCTCGAACAGCTCCAGGTTGTTCTGTCCAAATGCCGCCGGGGGAAAGTAGACCTGGGCTCCGCCGATTCGCTCGCTCACGCTCGCGGGGCCACTGTGGTGATGAAAGGAGTCGCCCAGGATGCGGTTGGTGACTTCGGCATTGCCGTTCCACCACGTGCTGTGGACCCGCTCGCCCAGGCGCTCGCGCAGTCCATCCAGGAGCGGCAGCGCCGCGGCCGGCGTACGGTCGTTGCAAACCAGCACGATCTGCGCGCTCTGCGAGCTCCGCTCGACCACCACCTGCAGGGCACGCACCAGGCCCGCGTGCGCCCCGTCGCTATAACAGGAGCTGCCGAGCGCGCGCATGACGGCCTTCAGCGCGCGGCCCACCTCGTTGATCAACGGGTGGTGAATCTGGCAGCTGGGAATGTCGACGACGCGGTGGCTACCCTCGGCAAAGATACCGATCTTGGGTCGGCCGGCGCGGCCACGAACCGCGAGCCGCGCGCGGTGGCGAAAGCCTGAGCGGGCACCGATCTCGACCTCCTGCTGGGCTCCGTTCCGAAGGCACAGCTCGGCGAGCTGTTGCACCGCCGGTGACGCTGGACCCGCCGCGCCGAAGCGAGGGCAGCCCGGGCACGCCGGCAAGTGCGGACACGTCAGAGCAACGCCGCTGCTAGCCAATGCTCGTGCGCCCGAGCCCCGGCGTGGGTGAGGCGGTTCTGGTGTCGGCGGGGTTGCTCCCGAAGCAGAGCGCCCGCGACCCCTCCGCGCCGGCTGAAGCGAATCGTGACGGCGCGGATCGAGGCGCCCCGTGCTGGGCGCGTGCCGACACGGCGGTGCGCTCGACACCGCGCGCTACGAGCGCGTCTCCACAGCTGAAATCCGGGCCCAGCATCGCCTCTCCTTAGCACGCTCGCCGCGCTGCGCGTGAGCTGGGCGGAGCGGCGCTTCGGGGCGCCGGATCCATCTCGGCTCCGGGGCTGGCGGCTCGTGTGCCGGCACGGACAGACATCCTCATGTCTCTGGCTAAAGTCCGATTCTGCCTCGCCGTTTCATTAACGTACGCGACTCGGCACGCGCCCGATTCTTGGTGGGCTCGGGCTCCCAGTTTGCGGCTCCTCGGTTATGGGTTTTCTCTCAAAGTTTTTTGGCGGAGATGCGGGGACTCCTCCCCAGAAGCCCGAGTCGGCAGAAGCGCCCCGCTCGGCACCCGAACCTGAACGCGCAGCGGAGAAGCTCGGCGCTCCGGTAGCGGCACAGCCGCCCCCGCCCGCTTCTCCGCCGTCGTCCAAGGAGGAGGTCACGGTCAACGCGCGCGCTCCGAAGGAGGTCTTGCCTCCGAAGGATGCAACGCCAAAGGAAGCGGTGGCCCTGAAGGAACCGGCTGCTCCGGCGAAGGAAGCAGCACCCAAGGAAGCAGCCGCCGTGAAGGAAGCGGTGGCTCTCGAGGAAGCTGCCGCGAAGGAGCCGCCCGCACCTGCCACGGCACCCAAGGCGGCAGGGCCCGCTGCCCCCGGATCGAGCAAGGGCGCCCCTCCCAGCGCTCTCAAGAGCACCGGCGGCCTGCCGCCCTCGAGCAAGCTGGGCGCTCCCCCCGCCAAACTCGGCGGGCCCGCGGACAAAGCGGGCGGGGACAAGGCGCGCATGATGTCCGGGAAGCCGGCGGCCGAGAAAGGCGCGGCCGCTGCGGATAAGAACGTGCCCGCAGACAAGGCGGCTCCCGCAGACAAGACCGCAGCCGCTCCCGAAAAGCCGGGAGCCGGCACTGCGCGCGCCATTCCCCCCGAGCGGCGCAAGGCGCTCGAGGACTCGGTCATCACCTCGGCCCCCAAGATGCCGGGGGATCCCGCCGCGAAGGCCGCTCCCGCGGCGCGCCCTCCCGCCAAAGCTCCAGCCAAGACCGCGCTCGCGAATCCGCCGGCGAAAGCGGCGAGCGGCGAGAAGCCAGCCCCCGCGGGTAGCGATCCGTCGGGCGTCCCCGCGCTCCGCCCGCGCCGTGATCACAACAAGTCACCGGGCTTCTATTCCTCCGTGTCACCCGCGCACGGTGCGCACGCGGTCAGCGGAGGCCCCTTCGCTCCGGCGCAAAACAAGAAATCGACGGTGGTCGGCCTGGCCCCGCCCCCCGATCCAGTCAAGGGAGCCGCGCCCGCTCCCGATGCTGTGAGCGCTGAAACGCTCGCCGCCGACGCCGCGGCTCCGCAAGCGGGGCGCGCCGAGCCAGCTCGCTTCGAGCCGGTCCCGCCCGTTACCTCCGCACTGGCCGAGCCCGTGGCCGCGATCGTGGATCCCGCGAAGCAGGGGCCACCCGCTGCCGACGCCAGCGACGCAGAGCCACTGGTCGATCTGCGTGGGCTCGCCTCCGAGGACGACGACATCGCGCCGCCGACACCTTGCTCGACACCGCCTTCCGTCTCTCCCGTGGCGCGGGAAGAGAAAGAGGAGACGTCGCCAGGCCTCGGAAATACGCGCTCCCGGCACGATCCCAGTGCCCACCTGATCAACGGAACGGATCTGGAGCTGCTGCTGGCGTTTGCGCTGGATCTGGCGCTGGGCTGCGCCTCGGACGCCTGGTTTGTGCCCTTGCGAGCGGCGGTTGGGCGCTTGCTGGCGGGCGATGCCGCCATCCGCAGCAACGCGCTGGAGAAGGCGCTGACCACCCTGGCCAACGATCTCGAACAGCCCGGGGCATTCAGCGAAGAGAACCGGCAGCGCCTCTATGGTCATGTGGTGGCCGTGGACCTCGCGCTCGCCAAGCGCATGGACGTCACCGGACAGAAGGCGATCCGCGAGCGCCTGATCGTCGATCAGCTGCTGGAGGAGATCGCCCAGGCGCACCCGATGGTCACGCGCCGCATCAAGGATCAGGGGCCGCTCTCCCTGGAGATCCTTGCCCGCACCAGCGCCGAGGATCTGTCCCAGAAGCTCGAGGCGCCCACCGAGACGGCGGCGCAGGTGGCGAGCATCTTCCAGGGCTACCTGGAGGCGCGCGTCCAGCGCGGGCCCACCGTGGCGCTGCTCGGCAAATCCGTGGCGCTGCGCGAACGGGTGTCAGCCCTGGAGGCCTCCGCGGAGGCATTCGACCGCGCCTCCGAGGGAGACGATGCCAGCGCCCGTCGCAACACGCGCAAACAGCGCCAGAACGACGTGACGCAGCTGAACCTCCTGCTCGCCGAGTTTGGCGAAGCCAAGACCCTCGCCGAGATCGAGCGTTGCTCCGTGCAGGCCAAGATCGAGCGCATGCAACGCCTGATTCAAGAGCAGGAAGCGAATTCAGGGCGACGTGCAGCGAAGCCGTCGTCTCCCGCCTGAACCCCAAGTACGAGGAAGTTGGGTATAAATGATGGATAAGCCGACTCGAGCAACGATCGAGCAACGAGTGAAGATGGGTGAGGATCTCGCGCGATCCGATCTGCGCCAACTCAATCTGGCTGGAGCCAAGCTCGCGAATGCCAAGCTGGCGCGCGCGGATCTGGAGGGCGCAAACCTCGAAAACGCCGACCTGTCCGGGGCCGATCTGAGCGGCGCATCCCTGCGCGAGGCCTTCATCGCAGGAGCCAATCTGGAAGGCGCGATCCTGAAGAAGACGGATCTCGACGGCGCCGTGTTGCGCGGGGCCAAGCTGAAGAAGGCCGATCTATCGCGCGCCAATCTGGAGGGCACCAACCTGGAGGGCGCCGATCTGGAGAAGGCCAAGCTGCGCTATGCTCAGCTGGACTCGGCGAATCTGGCCAATGCCGTGCTCGCCGGCGCCAACTTCTCGCAAGCCGATCTCGATAGCGCGAATCTGGCGGGAGCCAAGGCGGAAAAGTCCAACTTCGCGCGGGCCTCGCTCGCCAACAGCTTGCTCGAGGGCGCCAACTTCCGCGAGGCTGTGCTGGACGAGAGCGTACTGCGTGGCGCAACGCTCAAGCGCGTCAACTTTCAGGGCGCGTCGCTCGTGGAAGCGGACATGGAAAAGAGCACCTGCGACGGCACTGACTTCTCGCGCGCGGACCTGCGCCGTGCACGCTTCGTGGGCGCGACCTTCAGCAAGACGGTGATCGAATCCGCGCGCGTGTTCGGCGTCGAGCTGGGGGGCGTGACCCCGCACGCCGATGCGTTCGTCGCGCAGCGCTGCGATCTGAGCCGTGAGGCGGACGGCAGCCGCTGGGTGACTCTGCCGAAGTTCCTGAAGAATCCGGGCGGCGCAGAGGACGGCGAGGACGCGCGGCTGCGCCGCTATGTCGGTCCGGGCGACGTGCTCAAGAACGCCGAGCTGAGCTTCGAGAGCGGGGCCGAAGTGCAGGTGGACGGCCTGCTCGAGCACTGCGAGCTGAACATGGCGGAGGACGCCAGCTTGATCATCGGCGAGTCGGGCGTGCTCGAGAATTGCCGCGTGATCGGTGGCCGCGTGCGCGTGAACGGCTGCTTCCTGGAGCGGAGCCGCGTCGGTCTCGATGGTCCGGTTGAGCTGGTGGTGAGCAAGCAGGGCGCCGTTGCGACGACGCTGCAACAGCCGGCAACCGAGACGCAATTTGGGTTTGCGGCGGGCTGCCGCTTACGCCTGAACATCAAGGAACCCCAGAAA
>JAICTU010000470.1 GCA_025936205.1 Polyangiaceae bacterium
CATCCAGTAGCGCAAGCTGTCCATGATGATCTGCAGCGTGCGCGGCGTGAGCACGTTCAGCGTGTTGCCCGTGCCGGTGTAATCCATGTAATAGCGCGGGTTGTTGTTCACCAGCCGGTAGTAGCTGGCGTTGTCGATGCCGCGGTACGAGAGCGTCGGGCCCAGGTGATTGCCCTCCGCCGTGTGGTTGTAGACCACGTCCAGGATCACCTCGATGCCGGCGGCATGCAGCGCCTTGACCATGGCCTTGAACTCGCGCACTTCGTCACCCGGGGCATGACGAGCTTGCCTGCTGTAGCGGATGTCGGGCGCGAAGTAGCTGAGCGTGTTGTAACCCCAGAAGTTGCGCAGCCCACGCTCCACGAGAAAACGCTCGTCGACGTGATAGTGCACCGGCAAGAGCTCGACGGCGGTGATGCCCAGCGACTTCAGGTACTGAATTACCGCCGGAGTTGCGAGCGCCGAATACGTGCCGCGCATGCTCTCCGGCACGCCCGGGTGCAGGCGCGAGAAGCCGCCCACGTGCAGCTCATAAATCAGCGACTCGTGCAGCGGGATGCGCGGCGGCCGATCGCCTTCCCACGGAAACGAATCATCGACCACCACCGCCTTGGGCACGTAGGGCGCGCTGTCGCGCGCATCCATCTGCAGATCCTGCCCCTCGGCGCCGATCGGGTAGCCGTGCAGCGCGTCGTGCCAGGTCAGCTCGCCCGCGAGCGCCTTGGCATAGGGGTCCACGAGCAACTTGTTCGGATTGAAGCGCAAGCCCCGCTCCGGCGCGTACGGCCCGTGCACGCGATAGCCGTACAGCTGCCCGGGCGCCAGGTGCGGGATGTAGACGTGCCACGTCTCCTGCGTCTGCTCCGGCATCGTGATGCGCACCGTCTCCGCGGCGCCGCTCGCCTGATCGAACAAACACAGCTCCACGCGCGTGGCATTGCGCGAGTAGAGCGCGAAGTTCACGCCCTGCCCGTCCCAGGTCGCGCCGAGCGGATACGGCTTGCCCGGGCGCAAGGTGGTAAACTCCAGTTGCGTGGCGGGGCCGCGCACCTGCACCGTGCCGGCCTCGTCCGGAGAAAACCCCTCCGGCCAGCGCGTTGCGCCGTCGTAGCGGGCGCCGCGCAGATCCGCGCGCCGCAACACGGCGCCGCTCAGCACGGCCCCGCGCAGATCGGCCCCGAACAGCGTCGCCTCCTCGAGATTCGCCGAGGTGAGATCGGCCTGATCGAGGCAGGCCTGCGTGAAGTCCGCCGCCTTGCACGACGCCTCGCGCAACCGCGCGTTGCGCAGATCGGCGCTGCGCAGCCGGCTGCCGCGCAGCGTGGCGCGCTCGAGGTTCGCGTCCACCAGCGTCGCCGTGTCCAGATTGGCGCGCGACAGATCCGCGCCGCTCAGCTCCGCATTGCGCAGATCGGCGTGGGCGGCCATGGCACCGACCATGCGCACACCGCTCAGGTTTGCGCCGCGGAACTCTGCCTGCCGCAGATCGGCGCCCGATAGATCCGTCTGTCGCAGCGAAGCGCGTCCCAGCTGCGCGTTCGCCATGCGCACCTCGACCAGGCGGGCCCCGGACAGATCGCTGCCGCTCAGCTCCACCTGCTCCAGCGTCACATCGGCGATCGTCGTCTGATTCAGCGAGCACTCGCTCAGATCCGAACCGCTCAGGTCCTCGCTCTGTAGATGGGCATTGGCCAGATTGGTGCGGCGCAGGTCGCGCCGGCTCGGTGAGACGCTGCTCCGAGGCTCTTCTTCGGGAGGAGTATTCATGCTCACCCACAGCATATGGCACCCGCGTGGCGCGCCTGCCAGCAGCGCGACCCCGGCTTCAGCGCGCCCGCGAATGTTGTGAGGCGATCTCGTGCTCGGCGTCGCGTTCCGCCTCGTACCTCACGAGCCGCGGACTCGCGCTCCACCTGCGTGGAGGCTCTGGCGTGCGAACACTCGCCGGCACCGGCGACGCTCGACGAACGGCATGCATCGTGCAGCCCGCCGCCGACCGTCACTTGCAACAGTGAGGACTTCATGCCGCGACTTCACCACGGCCTCGCATGCCTCGGCGCACTCGTTAGCGCCTGCAGCGCGGGGACCACGCCTTCACTCTCCGAGAGGCGCAGCGACCTCACACCGGACAACGCCGGGCTCTCCGAACCGCAGACTCACCCCCCTACCTCCACGACGGCCGCCTGCTCACCCTCGACGACACCATCGAGTTCTTCAACCTCGTCCTGGAGACCCAGCTGAACCCCCAGGAAAAAGCCGATCTCCTGGCGTTCCTGGAAACCCTCTGAGCTGCGCGCTTTGCGCAGGGGCTCGGCACCCTGCGGCCCCTCACGACTCTAGAATGAGCCCACTCGACGGCCCTCGCGCGGTGGGCTCATTCTGGCGTCTCTCATCGACGGACGGCGACGAGCCCTGCTGCGAGTCGCTCAGAACAACCAGGCGACGCCGATGCCGTAGTGCAACTTGGGACCGAAGGGAGCGTTGACCCGCTCGCCGCCGTGCAAACCGAATTCATGCTGCACGCCCTCCGTGCCCCGAGGGTAATAGGTGACGGGCACGTAGAGCGCGAACGGCTGCCCCCCGATGTCCAGATGGGACTGATACGCCAGCCCCAGACCATGCCCGAGCAAGCTGCTGTAGCGATAGCTGAGGGAGACGCCGCGCTCCGAGGCGCCGAACAGGTAGAAGGTATCGACATTCAACTGCACGGTGCCGGTCAATTTGAAGCGCGCGAACTTGTCGTCGGACGGATCGTCATCGACGATGTAGTACTGCGGCGCGTACGCCAGGCTGCTGCGCACGCCGATGTTGCCGAAGCGCAGCTGACCGCCGGCGCCCAGGCCGTCTGCCACGTGCAACAGCAAGAGCCCATTCAGCCGCACGCTGGGCGGCACCGGGCGAGGCTCCGCAACACGGCCGTGCACTGTGGCGTCGAGCTCCACCGGTTGCTGCGGCGAAGACGCACGCGCAGGAGCGGCGGCACCGCCGGTCACGGCACCGCCCAGCGCGACGTCGTCGATCTCGATGGGGACGTCATTGTCCGTGGGCGGCGCAGCGCCGGCCGGGTTCGCGTCCGCGGCAGACGCTGACGCAGCGAGGCTGAGACTCAGCGCCGCTGCCCCACAGAAGCCCCATCCACGAGCCATCCCCCCTCGCGCACGCACGTCTGACAAAATCCTGGTGTCCTCTCCAGACACCGCGCCAGCAGCGAGCTCGGGGTGTCCCCGCAGCAAAGCGCGCGCCCCCGTGCGTGGCTCCGCTGCCTCTCTCGCGGTCTATAACAGGAGGCCCGGTGAGGCTATCACCTCTCCGGGCCATTTCCTGCGCAGCGAACGTTACGTTTGGCAGGCGCGAATGTAGGACTCGGTCTTCACGGGCCTGTCATCACGGAACTGTCGGATCCCACCAGCTAGAAAGATTCGCCCACGGTCGACGCGGTGCGCTCGCATAATGGGAGACATCGTTGAACAGCATCAGCCGCGCATGCACCGGACTCTTGAATTCGACCACATTCAGGCACGCAGGCGCCTGGTCCAACCTGTCGCGATAGCCGCGTGCATCGAAGCCCAACAGGCTCGCCAGCATGAGACGAATCGTGGCCTTGTGAGAGACCACGAGCACCGTTTCACTCGGATGCGCCACCACGATCTCGCGGATCACGGGTAGAGCGCGCGCCAGCACTGAAGCGCCGGACTCGCCGCCCTCGGGCGCATAGCTGAAGGGATCGGCCTCCCAGTTCGAGTACTCGTCAGCGAAGCGCGTTTCGACCTCGCAACGCGTGAGCCCCTCCCAGTGCCCGTGACTGATCTCGCGCAGCCCGTCGCGAAAGCCGATCGGCAGGCCGTGCCGGCGCGAGATGATCTCTGCTGTGTCGCGCGTCCTCGACAGCGGGCTGGCGTAGACGGCAGCCAGCTTCTCGCACGTGAGCCTCTCGGCGAGCGCCCGCGCTTGCGAGCGCCCCTCCTCCGAAAGATCGACCCCTTCCGCCCCCGAAAAACGATCTTCCGCCGTGAGCCCTGTTGCACCGTGGCGGACCAGCAACATCCTCGTCATCGCAGGCTCCCGCTCCACTCGCTGAGTATGCTTCAGCGCACCTCGAGTAACTCGACCTCGAACAGCAGCGTGGCGTTGGGCGGGATGACGCCGCCGGCGCCGCGCGCGCCGTAGCCGAGCTCGGGCGGGATGAGCAGCGTGCGCTTGCCGCCGATCTTCATGCTGGCCACGCCTTCATCCCAGCCCTTGATCACGCGGCCCTGACCCAGCGGAAACGAAAACGGGCGGCCCCGATCCAGAGAGCTGTCGAACTTGGCTCCCTTCTGACCGTTCTCCCACAACCAGCCCGTGTAGTGCATCACGCAGGTCTGCCCTGCGGCGGGGCTTGCCCCGTTCCCTACCTGCGTATCCTCGTGAGAAAGCCCGCTCGCGCTCTTGGTCATTGCCATGCGCGCACTCTAGCGAAGAACGTTGGCCACGGGCGAACAAACTCGCGCGCACACTTGCGGCAGGACGCCGCCCTATCACTCGCGGCCCTATCACTCGCGGCCCTATCACTCGCGGCCCTATCACTCGCGGCCCTGTCACTCACCGTGCGCGCCGAGAAACGGCACGAAGCGCACGCCGAACAGGATCTCGCGCGAAAACGCCGCTCGCTCATCGCCGGCACGCTGGCGCGTCCACAGCTCCAGGTTCTGCTCGCGCTCCACTCCCACCGGGCTGAGCAGGCGTCCGCCGCGCGCCAGCTGGCGCAAGAGCGGCTTCGGCACGCGCCGCGGCGCCGCAGTCACCAGGATCACGTCAAACGGAGCGCACTCGGGCCAGCCCGCGTAGCCATCGCCCACGCGCAGGTGCACCGAACGCTGCAGATAGCCGAGCGCTGCGAGATTCTGCCGCCCGAACGCCGCCACCTCGGGCAGATACTCGATGCTGTACACCTCACGGCAGAGCTCGGCGAGCACGGCCGTCTGATAGCCGCTGCCCGTGCCGATCTCGAGACAGCGGTCGCTGGGCGCGATCTGCGCCGCCTCGCTCATGAACGCGACGATGTACGGCTGACTGATCGTCTGATCGCCGGGGATGGGCAGCGGCGAATCCGCATGCGACCCTTCGCGCGAGCGCTCGGGCACGAAGCGGTGCCGCGGCACGGTGCGCAGCGCTTCCAGCACGCGCGCATCTTCGACGCCGCGCGCCTCGATCTGCGCGCGCACCATTTCCTCGCGCTCCTCGTGCTGCTCCAGCACCGCGTTCAGCCACGCCGCCGGGCGCGGAGCTGCCGGCTGTCCCGCCCTTGTGGCGGACGCCTTGCGGCGCTGAACCGGCAGCGAACTGTGCATACCGAGATCCTGCATCCGGCGAGGCACCACGACCAGAGGTGCACCGCAGGCCCGTCGAACTTAACCCGCGATGGTTTCGGTCGGGCACCGAGAACACGCCCTGTTCCGCTCACTTGCGCCACAGGCCGGGGCACTGGCTAAATCAGCTCAGCGCCGGGGCCGCTGCGCAGATCGACGGGCCCATCGAACGCCGGCGACTGCATCCTGCCGAGCGGCACCACACGCGCGCGAGGCAGCACCGCGCGGGCACGCGCCTCGAGCTGCGGCGTCGCGCAACCCACGATCGTGAGCCAGCGCTCGAGCCCGCGCAGCGCCGGCTCCAGCCGCTCGATGGGCACGATCTGCAAGTGCCGTCCAGCGGGCGGCAAGAGCAGCGCGGCGAGCCCCTGCGAGGCGGCCAGCGAAAGCTCCAGCGCGCGCACGCTCAGCGTGCCATGACCGCTGTCGAGGATCGGCGCAAAGCACGCCAGACACTGTCGATACCAGCTCTCCTCGGCGCGCTCGTCCGCGCTGAACACGCCGCGCGGCACGCGCTGTCCAGCGTCGCCCAGCGCCTGCGCCAGCGTCTCGGCGAACGAGTGCGCCGCGGACTCCGAGCCCAGCGCCAGCACCAGCCGCGGGCTCAAACAGCCGCGCTGATCGAAACACAACGTATCTTCGGCGATCGCACGCGCCGCCGCCGCGAGCGACGCGGCCTCCGCCAGCTCCACGACCGCGACGCCGAAGCCGCTGCCATGCGCGTGCAACACCGCGCCCGCCGGCAACTGCGCTCGCAGCGCGCTCAGCGTGAGATCGGCGCCGTACGCCCACACGTGATCGCCCGGCAGTACCGACAGCTGCTCCACACACTGGAACAGCGCGCCGCGCGCCGCGAGCGCCTGCGCCAGCACCGGATCGCGCCGCGACGGCCGCACGAACACCTCCGGCGCCGACGCCAGCGCGAGCGCGATCGCGCGCTGCGCGGCGACGAACACCTGCCCCGGCAGGATCACATGGGCGCGCCGGGCCTGCGGCACCGCGGCCACCAGCGCTTCGATCTCGCTCGCGCTCGGGGCAAGCTCCAGACAGTGATCGAGCGCCCACGCCACACCCTCGTGCGAGAGCCCCGACGTCGCTTGCCAGCGCTCGCACAACAGCCGCCGCTGCTCCGGATCTGCGAGCAGCGTGCGGCTCAGCTCGAGCAGCCGCTCCACGCGCTCGCGCCCAGTGCTCGAGCTCATGCGCCGGCCAGTGCCTCTGCCACCAGCGAACAGCCGCGCAGGCTGGCGCCTGGACGCCGGCCGAGCAACACGATGCCTCCGGGCACGCGCCGCACCTGATCCTGCGTCAAAATCCCCAGCGACGAGTCGACGTTGGCGAGATCCGTGAAACAGGCCAGCCCGACGTCGCCGTCAGCCACCGGCTGCAGCGTGATCGGCTCCACCGGCGTCACGCGCAACCAGGGCGGCTCCACGAACACACTCTGGCCGCCCACGGCTTGCGCGAACCCACCGTCGTACAGCTGACTCGACAGCTCCGTCATGCCGTATTCACCGATCAGATCCGCGCGCCGGAGCTGCAGCGCCGCACACAGCGCATCGGCGAGCGCGGCATCATCGAGGCTCCGCGCATGCCCCTTGAAGCCCCCGGTCTGCATCACCAGACTCCCCGGCGGCAACGCCAGCTGCTGGCCAGCGAGCGCATCGAGCAACCAGCTCAGCGCAAACGACGTCGCCAGCAGCAGCACCGGCTCGCCC
>JAICTU010000723.1 GCA_025936205.1 Polyangiaceae bacterium
CCGGCGCGCGGGGGTCCAGCAGCGCGCACATGCGCACCACGGCAGGGTGCCGCGGCGCGTAGACCCGCACAGCCTCATCCGGTGCGACCACATCGAGCAGCGCACTTGCCAGCTGGCGCGCTTCCTCAGGCGACAAGGCCTCAGCCAAGCGAGCCCCCAGCGCTGCTGGCAGACGGGCAAACGGCTCGCGTGGGCTCTGCCCAATTCGGTCCCAGCGCAGATCGTCGCGATCGACCCAAAGCACGGCGGCGGCAGTCGCTGTGCCATGACCATGAGGTTGATCCGGAGGTACGACGTGACTCGTCACCTGGTGTCGCGCGCCGTCCTGATCCTGGACAACCAAGCCGCCCGGCACCCACAGCACTTGGCCTGCGTGATGCTGGTGGCGCGCAGAGGCGATCAGTGCGCCAACGTACAAAACGTGCGTCCGATAGCTGTACAGCACTCCGGTCAGTCGCGCCGCCATGAACCCTCGCGCAGCTCCAGACCTGCAGCATCGGCGCGCAGTTCGCCAGGTACCAGGCCAATCTCCTTGGCCTCATGGCCGCCCCGCGCTACAAGCGGACCCAGCATGAACCAGACGTCGCCCAGGCCCGACGAGAAAGCCGCGCAGCAGCCAGCGAAGGGCAAAGACAAGGCGGGCGCGCTCACCACGCGCACGGCGGACTACGCGCAGTGGTACATCGACATCGTGCGCAAGGCCGAGCTCGCCGATCACTCGGGCGTACGCGGCTGCATGGTGATCCGGCCGAACGGTTACGCCATCTGGGAAAAGATGCAGCGCGAGCTAGACGATCGCTTCAAGGCCACGGGCCACGTCAACGCCTATTTTCCGATGTTCATCCCGCTCAGCTACCTGACAAAGGAGGAGCAGCACGCTGCCGGCTTCGCCAAGGAGTGCGCGGTCGTCACCCATCACCGGCTGAAGTCCATCGACGGTGAGGTGCAGGTGGACCCAGAATCCAAGCTGGAAGAGCCGCTCGTCATCCGTCCCACCAGCGAGACGGTGATCTGGCACCAGTACAAGAAGTGGATCGAGAGCTACCGGGATCTTCCGCTGCTCATCAATCAGTGGGCGAACGTGTGCCGCTGGGAGATGCGCACACGCTTGTTTCTGCGCACGGCGGAGTTCCTTTGGCAAGAGGGCCACACCGCGCACGCCAGTGAGGCCGAAGCCCGCGAAGAAACCCAGCGCATGCTGGAGGTGTATGCCGACTTCGCCGAGAACGTGATGGCCGTACCCGTGATTCAGGGCCACAAGACCCCGGGCGAGCGCTTCGCCGGCGCCATCGACACGCTCTGCATCGAAGCCATGATGCAAGATGGCAAGGCGCTGCAGTGCGGCACCAGCCATTACCTGGGCCAGAACTTCGCCAAGGGCGCCGACGTGCGCTTCCTCAACCAGCAGGGCCAGCTCGAGTACGTGTACGCCACCAGCTGGGGCGTTTCAACGCGCCTGGTCGGGGCGTTGATCATGACCCACTCCGACGACAGCGGGCTCATCTGCCCGCCCAGGCTCGCGCCCATTCAGGTCGTGGTCGTGCCCATCTACAAGAACGACACCGAACGCGCCTCGGTGCTCTCCGAAGCCAGGGCCGTGCAGAAGGAGCTGCTCGGGCGCGGCCTCAGCGTCAAGGTCGACGACCGCGAGAACATGAACCCGGGCGCGAAGTACTACGAGTGGGAGCTCAAGGGCGTGCCCCTACGCGTCGAGATTGGCCCCAAGGACATCGAGAAACAGAGCCTGTGCGTCGTGCACCGCTTCGTGCTCTCGGCGCCGGGAGAAACCGAGCAGCAGCTGCGCCAGCGCAAGAAGCAATTCTTCCCGCGCGTGGAGGCGCTGAGCAAAATCGCCGAGCTCTTGTCGGAGATGCAGCGGGACCTGCTCGAGAATGCGCGCCGGTTGCGCGAGCAGAAGAGCCGCGTGATTGACTCGATCGAGGATTTCGCAGCGTTCTTTGCCAACGATGGCGCGGGCTTTGCCTGGGTGCACTGGGCGGGCGACGCCGCTCAGGAGCAAGAGATGGCGCAGCGCTTCGAAACCAGCATCCGCTGCATCCCGTTCGAGAGCCAGCTCCCGGACGCGGCCAAGGGTGCCGGCACCTGCATTCTCACCGGCAAGCCCTCGGCGCAGCGCGTGGTGATGGCCAGGGCGTACTGAGACGGGCGCTTCGGAGCGGCACCGCGCCGGACGTGGCCGGTGCGCTTTGGGCCGGTGAAACGCCGCGGCGCAGCCCCGAGAGGTCGTCGCTCACCAGCAGCGAACACTGCGCAGCCTGTGCAGCGTGCACAGCCCGTACGGCAGCAGCTGTACAGGATGCGCAGCGTGCTCATGCCTCGTTCCGGACTGCACGCTTCGGGCCACTACTGCACACATCGGCACAGTGAGCTCGAAAACATTCCTCAATCTCCACGCAAGCTGAACAGCATCGCCGGTGAGCTTCGGAGCAGCCTGCGGCGCGGCGCATGCCGAAACTGAACGTGCTTCGGTTGGTAAGGGCTTTGCATTAACGCGCCGAAACTCAGGCCGGCGAGCGGGGGCCGAGCTTTGCAAACGTGGAAAGGCAAGCAGACATGAATTCCATAAACAGCCTCGGTCGCTGGATCAGGCCGATGACGGGGGTGGCCCTGCTGATCGCTTGCGGGGCACCGCTCGAAGATTCTTCCTACGGCGATGACAGCCTCGGAGAAGAGCAGCTCGCCAGCCAGGATGAAACAGAGTTCGGCAGCTCGGAGGAGGCGCTCACCGCTTCGTGCGGAGGCTCGGACGATTCGAACATGCTCGCCGCGGGCCTGGCCGTCGCGATCGCCAAAGAGCTGGGCCGCTGGGACGTGACCACCGACTTCGTGGTGAACAGTGGCAAGCTGGCGCTGTCCACGACGGGTACGTTGCACTGTGGATCAAACTGCCCGCGCATCGCGGCGCTGCTGGCGATGCAGGATGACTCCACCAGCACCTATCCCAATCACATCCCGGCCAACTATCGCGCAAACCTCAGCAAGTGGTACGGGCTGCAGAAGACGGCCCTCACGAATCTGGTGGCCACCAAGCTGACGCGCGATGAGGGGATCTTCCAGATCCGCTCGCAGCTCAGCGGCAAGTACATCGTGCCGCAGAACGGCTCGACCTCGAGCGGGGCCGTGCTGGAGGAGTCGGATCAGTACACCGCGACCACCGCCTCGCAATGGCGCGTGAAGTTGACTGGTACGAAGCGCCAGCTGGTCAACATCAAGAGCGGCCTGTGCATGGATCTGGCCTCGAACACCAGCGGTTCGACGACGATCGTGCAGCGGCCGTGCAGCGGCGTCAAAACGCAGGACTTCCGCCTGGGCCTGATGAACCCCGGCA
>JAICTU010000717.1 GCA_025936205.1 Polyangiaceae bacterium
CCGATCAAATTGATCAGTCCGGGCAGACCGTGCGCGGCCGCGTCCTCCACCACGAAATCCCGAAAGTCGTCGCTGGGCCCTTGCAGCTTGGGGCGGATCCCCGCGTAGTCGGCCGACAACTGCTCATCGCGCAGCTCCGGCAGATAGCGGCGCGCGGCGCTCGCGAACTGCGCCCGCTTGTCTCCATCGACGCGATAGGAAAGCTCCGACACGTACTCGGTGTCGGGCCCGAGCGTCATCTTACCGCCGAGGTCGAAGGTGATGTGAATGCCGAGCCCTGCGTGGACGGGCGCAGGATAAATGAGATGACGCACCAGGCCGCGCAGCGCTGCATCGAGCACAAAATAGTCGCCTTTGCACCAGTGGTAGCGGTAGCGCAGAGCGTCGATGTCCAACCCGGCTCGCTGCGCCACGCGATCGGCATGCAGCCCGGCTGCGTTGATCACCACTCGACAGCCGAGCTGAGCCCGCTCGTGCGCTCCTGACGACGTCGACAGCAGGTAGCCGTCCGCCGTGCGATCGATCCCTTCGACCTCGGTCTGAAATACCAGCAAGGCTCCGTGATCGCCGGCCTCTTTCTGGTAGCTGTACATCAGCTCGTGCACGTCCACGATACCGCTCTCCGGCGACCACACGCCGCTGATCGCGGAGACGCGCGGCTCGAGCCGCGCCACCTCCGCGCCGGAGAGGTGCCGCAAGTCACCCGCGCCGTTGGCCGTGGCCCGGGTGAAGATGGACGCCAGCTTGGCCTCCTCCTCGGGCGCGGTGGCCACGAGAATCTTGCCGGTGCGCTGGTGCCCGATGCCGCGCTCGCGGCAGCGCTGATACAGCAAGTGCCGGCCCTCGACGCACAGCGTGGCCTTGAGCGACCCTGTCGGATAGTAGAGGCCGGCGTGAATCACTCCGCTATTGCGGCTCGAGGTCTCTTGCCCGGGGCGCGAATGCTGCTCGAGCAGCACCACCGAGCGCCCTGCGCGGGATAGACGTGCGGCGCAGGCGAGGCCGACGAGCCCCCCGCCGACGATGCCGACGTCGAAGTCGCTCACGCCTGCTCCCCGGACCTGCCCTCCGACGAGTCTTCTCCCGGGCCGCCCCGGCGCCGGCGCGCCTTGAAGCCCTCGATCAGTGCACGCCCGAGCAACTCCACCCCGAACGGTGCATCGTGCCACAGATAGCGCTTGCCGAGCCGCTTGGGCTCCGACGCCAGCCGGTGCACCCATTCCAGCCCGGTGCGCTGCATCCACCTGGGCGCGCGCGAGCGCTGCCCCGTGGTGAAGCTGAAGCTCATGCCCACGCCGATGAACCAACAAGCGGGCAGGGAGCGGCGGAGCTTGCTGATCAGCCACTCCTGCTTCGGCGAGCCCAGAGCCACCAGCACGATGTCGGGCCGCGCTTCGGTCAGCGCTTGACGCGTCGGCTCGACGGCGGCGTCATCCGGCTCGGTCGGAAGCCAGGGGCTGGAAAAGCCGGCGACGGACAGCCCGGGGAACTCTCGCGCCAGCTGCAGGGCAGCCGTCTCCGCCGTCCGACCCTCGCCGCCCAGGAAATAGACGCGCCGCCCCTCGGCCGCCGCGCGCTGCGCGAGCGGTCGGATCAGTGAGGAGCCCGCGATGCGTTCGGGCAGGGGCGTGCCTTGCAGGTACGCTGCCCAGACCAGCGGCATGCCGTCGGCGACGCGCAGATCTGCCTCGGCATACAAAACTTGCATCCGTTCATCGCGGCTGTAGCGGCGCAGAAAGTCGAGGTTGGCCGTGATCAGCCAGCCCCCGCGCTGGCGCGCCCGCGCGCCGAACAGGGCATCGAGCCGCAGCCCCGCGGAGCACGCCGCCAGCTGCATGCCAAGCCGATCAATCTCTTCCAGGCTGTGCACTCGGCGCTGGGACGGCGGAATGCCTCCGCTCTCGGGAGCGGGGGTGGAGGGTGGGGCGTCTGCCCCGGCACTCGGGGTGCGGGGCGTCCCCTCGGAAGGTGAATAGCGCTGCGAAGGCTCGGGCGCGGACATGCTGGAACTCGAAGATACCCCAGGATCTGGCGAAAAGCATCGACGGCTCATTGGCGCGGTACTAATGAAATGCTGAGCTAGCGCCGCATGTCGTCCGTGCCGTCGTCCCCGCCTGATTCCCGGCCTGATTCGCCCGCTGGGGCCGCGTCACCCGCCGCCGTCACGGCGGATTCGGTGGGAGTAGTGGTGATTGGCCGCAACGAGGGCGAGCGGCTGAAGCGTTGCCTGCGCTCTCTGCTGGCGCAGGGGGCGGGGCCGATCGTGTATGTGGATTCGGGGTCGACGGACGACAGCGTCGAGTTCTCGCGCTCGCTGGGTGTGATTGTCGTCAATCTGGATACCAGCATTCCGTTCACGATGGCTCGCGGGCGAAACGCGGGCTTCGCCGAGCTGCAGCGATTGTTTCCCACCTTGCGCTGGGTGCAGTTCGTGGACGGCGATTGCGAGGTGCGTCCGGATTGGATCGCGAAGGCGCGCGCGGCGTTCGACGAGCGGCCCGAGGTCGCTGCGGTGTGCGGACGCCGGCGCGAGCGTCAGCCAGAGGTGTCCATCTACAATCGGCTCGCCGATATGGAGTGGAACGGGCCGATCGGGGAAGTGGAAGAATGCGGCGGCGACGTGCTGTTTCGCAGCGGCGTCTTCCTCGAGGTCGGAGGTTTCAACCCGCGCATGATCGCGGGAGAAGAGCCGGAGCTGTGCGTGCGCGTGCGCGGAGCCGGCTACAAGGTGCTGCGCATCGACGAGGAGATGACGCTGCACGACGCGGCCATCACGCGCTTCACGCAGTGGTGGACGCGCTCGGTGCGCGGCGGTCATAGCTTCGCTGAAGGCATGGCCATGCACGGCTCCGGCGAGAGCCGCCACAACGTGCGCCACACGCTGAGCGCCCTCTTTTATGGGCTCGCGCTGCCCGCGCTCTGGTGCGGCTCGTTGTTCTTCGCGGCCAGTGGCTTGTTCTTTTTTCCCTTCGGGATTGGCTTTGGTCCGTTGCTGCTGGTAGCCGTGGGCGTGCCGGCTGCGTACCTGCGCGCGGCCTTCGCTGCCTACCGTGAGCGGCGGCGCCGCAGGGATCCGCGCACCCACGCGGCGCTCTACGCGGGTTTCTGCATGCTGGGCAAGGTGCCGGAGACGATCGGTATCCTCACCTACTGGGGCAACCGCCTGCGTGGCCGCTACTCCGGCTTGATGGAATACAAGGCGGCGCCGGTGAACGTCGGCGTTGCTCCGGAGAGTGTTGCTGCGAGCAACGCAACGGGCGGCAACGGGGCAGCGCGCAACGGCTCGGCGGGCGTCACCAACGGCTCTTCGCGAGACCGTAGCCAGGTCCCCCCGAATGGGATGACGGAGCCATGCTGAGGCGCCTCGGTGGTTCGCTCCGGCCGTCGCCGGCAGG
>JAICTU010000846.1 GCA_025936205.1 Polyangiaceae bacterium
ACCCATGAGGATTTCACCCATATCGTGAAAGGCCCCTCTCGCACGGCGCTCTGCAGCTCCAGCGGAGCCTGCGTGCAGTCCACGTAACATCGAGCGCTGGTTTCGGCGCTGCACGCGCGAAAGTGCCGCCTCTACTGGCGCGGACCCAGCGTCTGCGGCTGTTGCAGCAGCGCGTCAGGGGCTTGCCGTAGCGGGTGCGCTCGCCGGCCCCCGGTCTGCTTCCGGGGCGCTCTCGTCCGGTCGTGGTTTGCGCCGAAACACTCGCCGCAGCAGAACGAAGAAGAGCGGCACGTAGAAGATGGCCAGCGCCGTGGCGGCGAACATCCCGCCCAGCACGGCCGTGCCGATCGCGACGCGGCCGTGGGCGCCGGCGCCAGTGGCGATGGCCAGAGGGAAGACGCCGAACATGAAGGCGAGCGAGGTCATCAAGATCGGCCGCAAGCGCAGCCGAGCTGCTTCCAGCGCCGCGTCCAGAGGAGATTGCCCGCGGGCTTCGGCGTGTTCGGCGAATTCGACGATCAGGATCGCGTTCTTCGCCGACAAGCCCATGGTGGTGAGCAGGCCGACTTGAAAGAAGACGTCGTTCTCGAGTCCGCGCAGGGCCACACTCAGCACCGCGCCGAGCAGACCGATGGGCACGACCAGCAGCACCGCCAGCGGTACCGACCAGCTCTCGTACAGCGCCGCCAGGCACAGGAACACCACCAGCAGCGAGAGCGCGTAGAGCACGGGCGCCTGCCCCGAGGACAAGCGTTCCTGATACGACAGTCCGCTCCAGGCCACGCCCGTCCCCGGCAGCTTCGCCGCCAGCTCGCTGATCCTCGCCATGGCGTCGCCCGAGCTCTTGCCGGGCGCAGCCTGACCCTGCACCTCGTATGCCGGCAGGCCGTTGAAGCGGGTGAGCACCGCGGGAGCGTTTTCCCAGGAGGTGCGCGCGAAGGCCGAGAGCGGTGCCATCTTGCCGTTCGAGGAGCGCACCGACCAATCGCCGAGGTCGCTCGGCTCGGAGCGATAGGGAGCGTCGCCGCCCAGATAGACGCGCTTGACCCGGCCGCGGTCGATGAAGTCGTTCACATACACTGTGCCCCAGGCGGCCGTGAGCGTGTCGTCGACGTCGCGCTGCGAGATCCCGAGCGCACCCACCATGGCCTCGTCGATGTCGACGTGCAGGGTGGGGCTATCCTCCAGCCCGTTCAGGCGCACTGCCGCGAGCATGGGGTCGCGGCGCGCATCGGCGAGCAGCTGCTGGAGGCGTGCTTTGAACTCCGCGCGGCTCAGGCCGAGCTCATTGCGCAGCTCCAGCGTGAAGCCGTTGGACTGCCCGAGCCCGCGCACGGGCGGCGGAATCAGCACGTACACCTGCGCGTCGCGGATCGAGCTCAGCCGCCCGTTCGCGCGTCGAGTGATCGCCTGCAGTGTGTTCTCACTGCCTTTGCGTTGGTCCCAGGGAGCTAGCTCCATGAAGCCGAGGCCGGTGTTTTGCCCCGAGCCGCCGAAGCCAAAGCCGGTGACCGTGAACAGGGTGTTCACATTCGCGCGCTCCGGACCCAAGAAGTAGTCCTCGATCTGCTGTGCGACCCCGA